>DATFQZ010000039.1:0-9034 GCA_035263765.1 Candidatus Angelobacter sp.
GTGGTTGCGCGCAAGAGGTTGGTGCGTCCCCGCGAAGGACGTAAGATCGCCGGCGTATGCGCCGGTTTCGCCGAGTACTTCGATCTGGACGTGACTCTGGTTCGCGTTGTCTGGGTGGTCTGCTCGCTGTTTGGTCTGGCGGGCGTGATTGGCTACGTTGCTGCGTGGATCGTGATGCCGGAGGAACCCAAGATAGCGCTGCTGCCGGGTAGCGTCGCGGATAAGGTCGCCAGCTAAAGCGCTACCTCTGAGCGTTGGCCATGGCCTCCTGAGCCTGTTGTAGCATCTTCATGGCTATGTCAGATTCTTCGCCGTTGGGCTTCTTTTCCAGGTAAACCTGTAGGTCTGCCACGGCGTCGCTGAACTGGTGCAGTTGCATGAACACGTGGGCCCGCACCAGGCGGATAAGAGAATAGTCAGGCGACAGGGTCGCGGCCCGGTTCAATTGGGCCAAAGAGGTTTTGAAGTCGGCTTTGCCGGCGTAGGCTTTGCCGAGTTCGAAGTAGGCCTGCCAGGCGTCCGGCGCCAGGGATTCGCCGCGCTCCAGTGTGCGAATGGCCTCGTCAAATTTGGACTGAATGTTGAAGGCTGAACCCAGCACCATGTAAGCCATGGCGTAATTGCCGTCATATTCAATGGCTTTTTGCAGGTCGAGAACGGCGGCTGCAGTATCTTTGGTGGTGAGCTTCAGGACGGCCCGGAAGGTCAGAGCGTCAGCATACTGAGGATAGATCTCAAGGGCTTTGGCCACGTGGGATTGGGCTTCGTCCATCCTGCTTTTGGTGCTGGCTTCGCGTGCTTTTCTCAGCTCTTCGCGGGCTTTGTCCGGGACCCGATATTGGGCGACGGTGATCGTATTCCTCCTGGTAGCGTCCTTATCGCCGGCCGTGTCGCGGGGAGGCATCCGCAAATTGACCAGCGAATTCCAGGAGCTGACTTCCACCGCTTCTTCCGTCTGCTGGGTGCCGGAGACCGCCACCACGCGATAATGGCCTGGTGCAATCCCGGTAAACTCAAAATCACCGCCTGTACCAGTCGACATAGCGCTCACCACTTGGCCCGTACGAAAGTCGCGCAGTTCGACGCGGACATCACTCACAGGTTTATTATCTGTACCGATCACAGAGCCGCTGACGGAATTAAAATGTCCGGAAGGAGTCAAGCCCGAGTCCGGCCTGGAACTCTGCATTTGGGGGGCTTGCTGGGCTGGCGAGTAAAGACAAAACGCAAAAAGGCTTGCAAGGACAATAACCGCCCGACGAACCATAACCACGACCTGGTAGCCTTAGAATGAGAAAGAGGGAGAATTCTGGGCGGCTGGCGGAGACCTGGTCCGGGAGACTCCTCTTCCTGACACGCGCACCTAGATGCTTCGTGCTAAAAAATGAGAGTGGCGATCCAAAATGGAAGTTGCCCTTGGCAACGACCCTTTAACAGAATATTTCGAGACAATCCGGGCAACTTCGCCTACGAAGGTCCGCGACGCGAGGCCAAGTGTCGGTGATCATCCGTCCAGCAAAGAATATTCTTGGGTCTCTGCGCCTGCCCGGCGACAAATCCGTGTCGCACCGTTATGCGATGCTGGGCGCCCTGGCCCAGGGAACCACTCGACTGGCCAACTTTTCCACAGGCGCGGATTGTGCCAGTACTCTTAATTGCCTTCGCCAGCTGGGTTGCGTGATTCGTTCCAGTGACAGCGCAGTAGAGATCGAGGGCAGGGAACGGCTTGCGCGACCTTCATTGAGCCTGGACTGCGGCAACTCGGGCTCGACCATGCGCATGCTCTCGGGAATTCTAGCCGGGCACGACTTTATCTGCCGCTTGCACGGCGATGAATCACTCTCGCGGCGCCCGATGGCTCGTGTGATGACCCCGCTACAGCAGATGGGCGCGCGGATCACTGCGAGTCAAAACGATCGTCCGCCGCTCGAAATCCACGGCACAAGCTTGCGTGCGATTGATTACTGCATGCCGGTAGCCAGCGCCCAGGTGAAGTCTGCGGTTTTGTTCGCCGGCTTGCTGGCGGAGGGCGAGACATCCGTGGAAGAGCCCTTCCGCACGCGCGACCATGGGGAGCAGGCGCTCCGAGCCTTCGGCGCAGAACTCACGCGCAGTCGCAATCGGGTGACCATCCGTGGCGGCCAGAAGCTCCAACCCATTCAGGCGGTTATCCCGGGAGATATTTCGTCCGCTGCTTTCTTTCTGTGTGCGGCTGCGCTGTTTCCAGGTTCCAACCTGGTGATCGAGAACCTTATGCTCAATCCAACCCGGGCCGCGCTGCTGGATGTGCTCAAGTTGCTGGGCGCGCGTATCTCCGTCATCAACCTTGAGGATCACCACGGCGAACTGGTAGGGACACTCAAAATTGAGCAAGGATCTCTGACGGGAACCAAGGTCGCAGGCGGCCAGTCTGTTGCCCTGATTGACGAACTTCCGGTCCTGGCGGCCATCGCGCCTTATACGCGGGACGGCATTGAAATCCGCGATGCCCGGGAGTTACGCGTAAAGGAATCCGACCGTATCGCGCTGGTCGCGCGCAACCTGCGCGCCATGGGCGCTCAATGCGAAGAGTTCGACGACGGCTTGCGGGTTCCCGGAGGCCAGAGACTCCGCGGCGCAGAGATCGATTCCGGCGGCGACCACCGCATCGCCATGGCCTTTGCCGTGGCTGCGCTTCGTGCTGAGGGCGACAGCGTGATTCGCGGTGCAGAGTCCGCTAAGATCTCGTTTCCGGAGTTTTTTACGATGCTGGAGCAGGTGGCGGAGAGATGAGCCTTTGCCAATTAGCCGTTAGCAACTAGCTCAGCTAAAGCCGGATCCAGCATACTCTCAGTAGGCCGCTTTAGCTGTGCTAATTGCTAGTTGCCAATTGCTAGCCGCTTCTTCAGCAGATCAGATTCTCCCTCGACAGCTTCAGCCCATCCAGATTGCCGAGGACCGTGACCGCGATCTTGTCAGGATGGAACAATTCCCCGGCCATGGCGGAGACTTCTTCCGCGCCGACGGCTTCGATCTGATCGATGGTTTCGTCCATGGTGAAAAAGCGCTCAAAATACATCTGCTGGCGGGCCAGGTTGGACATTCTTGAAGTGCTGGACTCCAGGCTCAGCATCAAGCTGCCCTTCAACTGATCTTTCGCGCGGCGCAATTCGTCGGCGGGGATGGGCTCTGACTTCAGCTCGCGAAACTCGGCCAGGATCGAATCCACCACTTTCGGCGTAGATTCCAGCGACGTGCCCGCGTAGACGCTGAGACAGCCGGTGTCGCGATAAGGGTTCAAGTCGCTGTAGATGGAGTACGCCAGGCCTTGCTCTTCGCGGATCTTCTGAAACAATCGCGAGCTCATGCCGCCGCCCAGCACGGTGTTCAGCACGTAAGACACGTAGCGTCGATTGTGCGAAACAGGATGCGAAGGCACACCCAGGCAGAGTTGCACCTGTTCGAGCGACTTCTTGTTCCTGGTAATAATGCGCGGGGTGATTGCCGGCGCCGCCTGATGGTTGCCGTTGGGCACCGAACCGAGTTGCGAGAACCGCTCACGAATTAATCCAACGAACTTCCCGTGGTTCAGGTTGCCGGCCGCGGAGATGATCATGTTGTTTGGCGCGAACCGTTGTTGGTAGAAATTCCACACTCTATCCTGCTCGAAGGAACGGACCGTCTCCTTGGTTCCCAGGATCGGCTTGCCCAGCGGATGGTCTTTCCAGAAGTTCTGCGTGAAGATCTCATGCACCAGGTAATCGGGATTGTCCTCGTCCATCTTGATCTCTTCCAGGATCACGCCTTTCTCGCGAACAATGTCTTTAGGGTGGAAGACAGGATTGAGCACGAGGTCGCTCAGGATATCCAAAGCGATGGGCAAATGTTCGTCGAGGACCTTGATGTTGAAGCAGATGGTCTCTTTGCCGGTGAACGCATCAATGTTGCCGCCAATGGAATCCACCTGACGTGCGATGTCCCGGGCTGACCGGGTCTTGGTGCCCTTGAAGACCATGTGCTCAACGAAGTGTGAGATCCCATTGTTCTCGACGCTCTCGTCGCGGGAGCCCGTGCGCATCCATATACCGATGGAGATTGACCGGATATGTGCCATTTCTTCGCTGAGCACCAGCAAGCCGTTGGGTAGGAGTTCACGCTGGATGTCGCGGGGTTCGCTCATATACTGCTTTCTAGAGCCTGCTTTTCGTTCATCTACTTCGCTACTTAAGATTCTCACACGCCGCCCGAGGTCGCACGGTTAAATATATGTCTCGTGTTTTCAAGGGTTTGACAAGAATGGACGCTCTCGATCCGGCTCCGGGACCGGGGCTGTAGAATGGCATCAAGGCGGCTGGGTAACGTGCCGGAACTGACACAAACCGGATTGCTGGGCCTGGATATTCAAGAGTTGAGTCAACTTGCGCTCAGCCATGGCCAGCCTGAGTACCGCGCCCGCCAGCTTTTCGAGGCGATTTATCCGCAGCGGGTCAGTTCGCTCGACGCTATTTCCACGCTGCCTCAGCAGTTTCGTTCGGCTCTGAAAGGCCAGGGTGTCGAAATCGGCCAGCCACGAATCGAGAAGCGCTTTGAGTCCATTGACGGAACTGTCCGTTACCTCATGGCCATGGCCGACACAGAGACCGTAGAGACGGTTTGGATGCCGGAAGGCGACGGCGGCGAGAGTGGTGATGGCAGTGAAGCCGGAGAGCGAGACTGGCATCGCGCGACCATTTGCGTTTCCAGCCAGGTGGGGTGCGCCGTCAACTGCCAGTTCTGCCTGACTGCGCTTCTCGGTGTAAAGCGCAACTTGACGGCGGGCGAGATCGTCGGACAGGTCAGCGCTGTGCTGAACGATCGCGGCGTGGACCTGGAACGTCAGCGAGTCAACATCGTCTTTATGGGAATGGGGGAGCCCTTCCTGAATTACCCCCAGCTAATGAAGGCGGTACGCTTGCTGGTCGAAGGCGTGGGACTTCCGGCATCGCGGATGACGGTTTCAACTTCCGGCATCGTTCCACGCATTGGCGACTTCGGCGGCGAACCGGTGCGCCCTAAGCTGGCGATCTCTCTGAATGCGTCCAATGATGAAGTGCGCACCCGCATCATGCCCATCAATAAAAAGTGGAACCTGACAGTTCTCATGCAGGCGGCGCGCGAGTTTCCTCTTCGTAACCGCGAGAGGATTACCTTCGAGTACGTTTTGCTCCGCGATGTCAACGATCAGCCCAGCCACGCTCGCCAACTCATCGAACTGGTGCGCGGCATCCGCTGCAAGGTGAATCTCATCGCGCTGAACTCCGGACCGGGAATCGATTATGGAACTCCTGAGGATAAGGCGGTGCAGGCTTTCCAGAAAGTCCTGGCCGGCGCCGGTATTCCCGCGTTTGTCCGCCGCCCACGAGGAAGAGACATCTACGCAGCTTGTGGGCAGCTGAAGCGAACGGTGGCATAAAAGATAGTTTTGATTGTGTGGCACCGGCACTCCTGCCGGTGCATCGTTTCATCAAGCGGGATGCTGGCACAGGCAAGAGTGCCCTTCGACTTCGCTCAGGGCAGGCTCTGTGCCACAAAACGACGCAACGCGACGGGCACGACGCCCTTAATGGAACCACACTAAAAACAAAAAGCCCGCCTTGCGGCGGGCTTTTGATTCAGGTCGAAGTTGGTGACTTAACGATTGCTTTGCTGCGAAGCGGCCAGGCGCTGCGCCAGGATCTTCTTCGCATTGTCTGCCAGTTCCTTGGCTTTGGGCAGCAGGTTGAGCGCAGCCAGAACCTGGGGATCGTTTTCGGCGCGGACACGCAGCCCAGCTTCCTGGCCGAATTCCGCGATGAACATTTCCGTCTTGATGTTGGCTTTGATCCAGTCCTGGCCGTCGTGCAGATCACCTTCTGTGTAAGGGATCTTCTGCGAGTCCAGGAAACGGCGGAAGTCCTGCATGACTTCCTCAGTTGCGTCCCAGTTCTTGTCGACGTGGCGGCCCTGCAGATAATGCTGGGCAAAGTTGAAGAACGCGTACTTGAGCAACAGAGAGTCTTCGAACTTGCTGGCTTTGAAGTTGGCTACCTTGACGTCGGGAGTGATGCCGCCGCCGCCGTACATCAGGCGGCCGCTGTCGGTCTGCTTCACCTCTTTGGACGGAGGCGCGTTGTTGCCCTGATCGTCCCGGGCGTAGTAGTAGTCATACAACGAAACGCCGGTGTAATCGCGCTGGATGAGGCGTCCGCTGGGGGTGTAGTACTTGGCAGTGGTCAACGCCAGGCCGGTGTTCTCCGAAAGCGGATACACCGTTTGCACCAGGCCCTTGCCGAAAGTCACTTCACCCACGATAAGCCCGCGGTCATGGTCCTGAATGGCTCCGGAGACGATCTCCGCCGCGGACGCGGTCCCGCGGTTGACTACCACCACCAAGGGATAATCTTTGCCGCCGTTGCCGTGGGCCGCTCGATAAACCTTTTCCGGTGAGCTGCGCCCGTGGTGGGAAACGATCACCTGTCCGCGCTTGAGAAATTTGTCGGCCACGCCGACGCCTTCGTTCAACAGGCCACCCGGATTGCCGCGCAGATCCAGCACCAGACCTTTGAGCTCGCCGAACTGCTGAAGAGCTTCTTCGACCTCGGTCTCCGTTGTCTCATTGAAAGCGGAGATATGCATGTAGCCGATCCCGGGACGGATCATGAACTTCAGATCCACGCTGTAGCGAGGGATCTCGGCGCGCACCACGTTGAATTCCAGAGGCTTGTCATTGCCTTCGCGCAGGATGGAAATATGGACGTTGGTGCCCTTGGGGCCTTTCAACATGTCCGCCACGTCGCTTACGCTCAGGTTGTCCGTAGGCTTACCGTCCACGGCAATGATCACGTCACCGGGGCGCAAGCCAACGCGGTACGCAGGCGTCCCTACGAACGGGGCGACGACGATGATCTTGTTGTTGCGGGGGGCAATCTGCATGCCCACGCCGTAGTACTTTCCGCTCTGTTCCTCGCGCAGCAGGGAATACGACTTGGGGTCGAAGAAGTTCGAGTGCGGATCAAGTACGTGCAACATCCCCGGGATGGCGCCGTTGTAAATAGCCTTGTCCGGGTTCACCGGCTCGGCATAATTCTGCTCCACCAGGCTGTATACCTCCGCAAACTGGCGCAGGCTGTCACGGACGTCAGTGTCTGACGCTCCCGATCCAAAGCCGTTGCCGTTGCGCTGGCCGAAGCCGGCTCCCAGAAAACCACAGATTACGATGGCGAGAAGAACGAAGAAAGATGAGCGACGCTGTCCACGAGACATGAATAGTTCCTTAACCGCTCGAGCGGGTGCTCCGATTGCGGAATACTTTCGTCAGTATAGCACCCTTTGTCTTGGGCTTTGGCCGGGGTTTCCTCCCGCGCTGTTGACTTGCAGGCAGCCCAGGGACCCGGCACCTTAGTACTTCTCTGTGATGCAGTCACCGGCGTTATCGCTGGCTTGAAGGCCGCTAATGGCGTGACAAAAAGGGACCGGGCCGCCCTCAATGGAGTATGATTGCCATTACTGCTTATGGATTTTGGCTTCTCTGGCGAGATCATTTTCATCATGCTTCTGGCCCTCATCCTGTTTGGGCCAAAGAAGTTGCCGGAGATTTCTCGCCAAATCGGCAAGTTCATGGCCGAATTTCGGCGTGCCAGCAGTGACTTTCAAAGCCAGATCCACGAAGAAGTGCGGAAACTGGAGCTCGAAGAAGCCGATCCCCGAAAGCATATCGAGCCGGAAGTCGCCAAGCTTGCTGCTGACGACGACCTTTCAATCAGCGGCGCCCTGGACCGTCTGACCGAGCGGCTCAAAAACGGCGTCCCGCGGGACTACGATGCCTGAACTTGCGGCTGAACCCTTAGACGCGAAGGAAATCGAAGAGCGGCAGATGGGCTCGATGAGCCTTCTGCAGCACCTGGAAGAGCTGCGCAAGCGTATCCTCTACTCACTGGCGGCGGTCACTGTCGGTTTCGGGGTTTGCTGGTATTTTGCCCAAGACAGAATTTATCCCGTGATTGAGAAGCCGATCCTGGCTGTATTCAAGAAATACAACTTGGATCCTCATCTGACTTACCTCAGTCCTACCGATCCGTTCAATCTGTACATGAAGGTCGGGCTGCTGGGCGGAATTTTCCTGGCTTCGCCGATCGTCCTCTACCAGGTTTGGAACTTCATTTCGCCAGGACTGTATCGCAACGAAAAGCGCTTCCTTCTGCCGTTTCTCTTTTTGTCCGTAGGTTTGTTTTTGGCGGGAGGCTACTTCGGGTACAGGATCGTTTTTCCCGTCGCGATGGATTTTCTCATCGGTACCTATGGCAAAGAGTTCCACGCAGCGATCACCATCGACGCCTACACGAAGATGTTCCTCACCATCATCTTGGGCCTCGGCGTGATCTTCGAACTGCCCATCCTTCTGGGATTTGCCGGGTTCATGGGTGTTGTCAACGCTAAGTTCCTCTTGAAGCACGTCCGCGGCGCCGTGCTGATTTTTTTCATCATTGCCGCGGTCCTCACGCCGACCACCGATATCTTGAACATGACGATTTACGCTGCTCCCATGGTTGCCTTGTATATCCTGAGCATCGGCCTCGTTTGGTTGGTGCATCCTAAGCAACGGCGCAAGCGCAAGGACAAGCGCGAGGCGCGCCAAAAACAGTCGTCCTAAATTAAACTAGTCAAGTTGACCAGATGTCACAGAATGCTTAGCCCCAGGAGTGTATGCGTGTTTCTTCGCTTGAGCGGTACCGGACTTCTTTCATCGTTAATCTTGCTTGCTGGCTTGGGATGCGAGTCCTCCAAGAAAGCGAGCGAGGTCGGATCGGAGTCCGCCCAAAAACCAGCGGCGGCTGGCGCGCCTGCGGCTCCAACCTCAGCCGTTTCGGCTCCAAGCCCGGTCGGCCCGGAGCTGCACATCGACCCCGCGAAGGCCTGGCAGTACACGAAGGACATCGTAGCCAACGGCCCGCGCTGGGACGGTAGCCCGGGCCAGAAGAAGATGGGCGAATACATCCATAGCAAGCTTAAGAACGACCAGGTGGAAGAAGATCCTTTC
>DATFQZ010000040.1:0-5293 GCA_035263765.1 Candidatus Angelobacter sp.
GGCCGGAGGCGGCGACGTACAACGGTCCTTCAAACTGATCTTTGAGAGAACACTACAGTGATTGGTAAAGAACGAATCCGGATACGCCTGAAGGCCTACGATTACCGCATTCTCGACCAGTCCACGGGTGAAATCGTGGACACGGCGCGGCGCACCGGCGCGCAGATTGCGGGACCGATTCCGCTGCCCACGGTGAAGAACAAGTATTGCGTGCTGCGCTCACCCCACGTGGACAAAAAGTCGCGGGAGCAGTTCGAGATCCGCACGCATAAGCGCCTGCTCGACATTCTCGAACCGACACAGCAGACCGTGGATGCGCTCATGAAACTGGAGTTGCCGGCGGGCGTGGATGTGGAAATCAAGGCGTTTGGGAAAGAGCACAAATAGCCACTAGCAACTAGCGGTTAGCTAGGGTGGTTCGCAAGTGAACAAAGCTTCTGTGGCTGATGCCCCTGGTTAAAAAAACCAGACAGGGAAGCAGAGTTGAGGGAACACATGGCAGTCAACGGAATACTGGGAAAGAAAGTTGGGATGACGCAGCTGTTCGATGACAAGGGCGAGGTTCATCCGGTCACCGTACTCAAGGCCGGTCCCTGCGTGGTCACACAGCGTAAGACTGTAGCGAAAGACGGCTACGATGCCGCCCAGATCGGGCTGGTTGAATTCGTGAAAGAGTCGCGGCTGACCAAGCCGATGAAGGGCCACTTCGCGAAGAAAGATCTGCCTCCGATGCGCTTCCTGAAGGAAGTCGCGATCGTGGTGGGCGGCGACAGCCAGGATGGAGCTAAGGTTGGCGACAAGGTCCTCGTGGACATCTTCGACGGCGAAAAGTTTGTCGATATCACCGCCACCAGCAAGGGACGCGGATTTGCGGGCGTAGTGAAGCGCCATCATTTTGGTGGGGGCGCTGCCTCGCACGGCTCGATGTTTCAGATTCCCGGCTCGATCGGCTCTTCGGCGTTTCCGTCGCGCGTGTTTAAAGGCATGCGCATGTCGGGGCACATGGGTGTCGACAAGGTGACGGTGCGCAACCTGCGCGTGCTGGGGGTTGATCATGACGAGAATTTGCTGGTGGTCGAGGGTTCGGTGCCGGGTGCGAAGGACGGCTATGTGGTGATCTCGAAGGCCAAGAAGCCACCCCGGGAGCGTCGCGGATTCGGTGGCGCAGGCACGGTCGATCCGTTGAAGGCCTCGAAGCGCCAGGCGGCGAAGAAGAAATAGTTGTCGCTTGTCAGTGATCAGTTGTCGGTTAGACCGGCGAACTGAGAGCTGGCTGCGGTTGATAAAAGAATTCGTGTTAGTGGTTTTTGCCGAAAATTGCAACTGGCCACTGACAACTGGAAAAAGAAAATGGCGACGATTGATGTACACAATCTGAACGGCGAGAAGGTGGGTTCGCTGGAGTTGGCCGATGAAGTCTTCGGCGCGGTGAACGAAGACCTTCTGTGGGAAGCGGTGAAGCACTACCGCGCCGGCCTGCGGGCGGGCACCCACGCCACCAAGAACCGCGCACTGGTAAGCGGTTCGGGCAAGAAGCTGTGGAAGCAGAAGGGCACGGGCCGTGCGCGTATCGCGTCGATCCGTTCGCCACTCTGGCGGCATGGCGGCACGGTGCATGGACCGCAGCCCCGCTCCTATGACTACGCGTTTCCGCGCAAGAAGCTGCTGGGAGCGCTGCGCTCGGCGCTGGCGGCCAAGCTGCAGGACGGCAAGCTGGTGGTCGTCGAAAGCTTCGAGGTGAAAGAGCCCAAGACCAAGGCCTTCCGCGCCTCGCTAGAGAAGCTGAAGGCTAAGGGCTCAACGCTGCTGGTGTCGAACTACATCGGCGAAACCGAGAAGAACCTGCACCTAAGCGCACGCAACTTGAAGGGCGTGGAGCTGGTGGCGGGCCACGCGGTACATCCGTATCACCTGCTGCGCTACTCGAGCGTGGTGTTCTCTAAGCCTGCGCTGGAGAAGTTGCAGGATTCGCTGAAGGCCTCAGTCCCAAAGCGTAAGGTGCAGAAGGAGGTCGCGTAATGAAGTCGGCCTATCAGATCATTCGCCGTCCAGTGATTACGGAAAAGGGCCTGGGGGTGAAGGAATCGCAAGCCACATTGGTGTTTGAAGTGGCCGCCAAGGCGTCGAAGACCGAGATCAAGAATGCGGTACAGGCGATCTTTAAAGTAAAAGTTGATGAGGTTCGTACCGCCAACTTCGCCGGTAAGGAACGCCGCCGGGGCAAGTTCACCGGCTATCGGCCGGATTGGAAGAAAGCGTACGTGCGGTTGAAGGAAGGGCAGAAGATGCCCGAGTATGCAGAGAACCTGTAGCAATTAGCACTTAGCTTTTAGCTAAAAGCTAAGAACCCAGAACTGACGGCTGAAAGCCGATGGCTGACAGCTGAGCGAGTAGAGACATGGCAATCAAGACATACAGACCGGTAACTCCGACGCGGCGGTTCACCACGACCACCGTGAACGACGACCTGACGACGAGCCGGCCGTACAAGCCGCTGACGCAACCGAAGCAGCGCATCAATGGACGCCGCAACGCTGGCGACCTGACGATCTGGCGCCGTGGCGGTGGGCACAAGCGCCGTCTGCGCACCATCGATTTCAAGCGCGACAAGTTCGGCGTACCTGCGACGGTGGCGACGATCGAGTATGATCCGAACCGCTCGGCGCGCATTGCGTTGCTGAATTACGCCGATGGCGAGAAGCGCTACATTATCTGCCCGGTCGGTTTGAAGATCGGTCAGAAGATCGTGAGCGGACCGGACGCCGACATTCTGGTGGGCAACGCTCTGCCGCTGCGCAACATTCCTCCCGGCACTACGGTGCACAACATCGAGCTCAAGCCGGGCAAGGGCGCACAGATGGCGCGTTCGGCGGGAGCACAGGCACAGTTGGTGGCGAAGGAAGGCGATTACGCGCTGCTGAAGCTGCCTTCCAGCGAGACGCGCCGGGTGCTGGTGGATTGCATGGCGACCATCGGTCAGGTGGGCAACACCGATCACGAAAACGTTTCGATCGGCAAGGCCGGCCGTACCCGCTGGCTGGGACGCCGTCCCACAAACCGCGGCGTGGTGATGAACCCGGTGGACCATCCGCACGGCGGTGGGGAAGGCAAGACCAGCGGCGGACGTCATCCGGTGACCCCGTGGGGTCAGCCGACTCGCGGCTACAAGACACGCAACAACAAGCGGACCGATAAGTTCATCGTGAACCGCAGACAGAAGTAGGACTGAGGAACTATGGCACGTTCGACGAAAAAAGGTCCGTTCATCGACAAGCACCTCCAGGTGAAGATCGAGGACATGAACGCGCGCAACGAGAAGAAGGTCGTGCGCACCTGGTCGCGCCGCTCAACGGTGATCCCGGAGATGGTGGGACACACCCTGGCAGTGCACAACGGCAAGAAGTTCATCCCGGTGTACATCACCGAGAACATGGTGGGCCACAAGCTGGGCGAGTTCAGCTTGACCCGCACCTTCAAGGGCCACTCGGTGAAGGCAGCGACAGAAACAGCGGCTAAGCCGGCCGCGCCGCCTGCCAGGTAAGGAAGAGACATGGAATTCACAGCCAAACTGAATTACGTGCGAGTCTCGCCGCAGAAGGCGCGCCTGGTGCTGGACCTGATCAAGGGTCGCCGAGTGGAAGAAGCGCTCGACACGTTGCGCTACACCAAGAAGGGCATTGCGCCCGCGATTTACAAGCTGCTGCGTTCGGCAGTTGAGAATGCGAATTACCTCAGCGCCGAGAAGTCACTCGACGTTGATTTGGATCGGCTGTACGTGAAGCACGCGATTGCTAACGATGGGCCGCGCATGAAGCGGGTTCGTCCCGCGCCCATGGGGCGTGCGTATCGCTATCAGCGGCGCATCTCGCACCTGAATATTGTCCTGGCCGAGAAGGCTGGCGATCGCTCGAAGGCGGCGGCGCAGGTAGTGACCGAGGAGAAGGCTGCAGCGCCGAAGAAGACTGCCAAGAAGGCTTCGGCAAAGAAAGCTGCAGCCAAAAAGACAGCGCCCAAGAAGGCGGCGCCCAAGAAGGCGGCGAAGAAATAAGAGCAGATGCCTCGACTCTGCCGCGAAGCAGGGGCGTCGCTCGGGATGACAAAGGTTAGTAATGAGCGGTAAGGCCGCAAGGCGCGAGCCGCGGAGAGTAACGAAACTATGGGACAGAAAGTCCATCCATACGGATTCCGGCTTGGCGTGACCAAGCCGTGGCGTTCGCGCTGGTTCGTGGAGCGCGACTACGACAAATTGCTGCTGGAAGACGTGAAGCTGAAGGACGAGCTGAAGGACAAGCTCAAGTCAGCGGGCGTCAGCTCGATTGAGATCGAGCGTCCAGGCAACAAGCTGCGCATCATCATCCGGACCGCGCGTCCGGGCATCATCATCGGCCGCAAGGGCGCTGAGATCGACAAGCTGAAGCAGGAGATCCAGAAACGCACCGGCCGCGACGTGTACGTCGATATTCTCGAAGTGCACAAGCCGGAGCTCGACGCACAGCTGGTGGCGGAGAACATTGCGCTGCAGCTCGAGAAGCGCGTCAGCTTCCGTCGCACTATGCGCAAGGCTGTCGATTCGGCGCTGCGCTTCGGCTGCAAGGGTATTAAGGTTCGCGTAAGCGGCCGTTTGAACGGTAACGAAATCGCGCGCTCCGAGTGGTATCTGCAGGGACGCCTGCCGCTGCACACCCTGCGCGCCGACATCGACTACGGTTTCGCGGAAGCGCGCACGACTTACGGCGTGATCGGCGTGAAGTGCTGGGTGTACAAGGGCGAGATCCTGCGCGAGAAGAAACGTGAGCCGCAGGCGGCAACCACGGGAGCGTTTTAGAAGGAACCGGTAGCCGGTAGCCAGTCGCCAGTTGGCTCCGGTTTCTGAGAACCGAGAACTGGCCACTGAGAACTCATTATGTTGATGCCAAAGAAAGTGAAGTACCGCAAGCAGCAGCGCGGTCGCATGCGCGGCAAGGCGTGGCGCGGCGGAGAGCTGTCGTTCGGCGACTTCGGCCTGAAGGTCATGGAGCCCGGCTGGATCACTGACCGACAGATTGAAGCCAGCCGTGTGGCCATGACTCGTTTCGTCAAGCGTGGCGGCAAAATCTGGATCCGCCTGTTCCCCGACAAGCCGGTGACGAAGAAGCCGGCCGAAACCCGCATGGGTAAGGGCAAAGGAGCGCCCGATCACTGGGTTGCTGTGGTGCGCCCCGGCAAGATCCTCTTCGAGATGGAAGGCGTGAGCGCCACCGAGGCTGCCGAGGCAATGCGCCTGGCGTCGCACAAGCTGCCGCTGCGCACCAAG
>DATFQZ010000041.1:0-2025 GCA_035263765.1 Candidatus Angelobacter sp.
AGGTATATGTTCCTTTCCTTCTCCGTACATCATAAATCCTACCGGTTTAGACATGCCACCGGGAGAATTCTTACAACCGCCGGCGGCCTTGGCCGCGATACGAGCCCCAAGTCCTTTTATACCGGCCAATGTTCTGGGTGAGGGGCTCGCGGCCACCTACGGAAAGCAGTATTCTTTTTTCGTCTGAAACTGACTTTGCCGGAGGGTGAAGGCCCGGCTAGCAGATCGACACTTTGCAGAGAACGGTCAGCGGCGGGCCTTCACGCCAGCCGTGATTCTCTTTATCGCACTGCCAGAGGCCGAAGACAACATCGAGCCGGGGTGATCCCGCTGGACCTCCTGCCGCGGCGATGCCCCGTTTGCCTCGACGACACGATCGTCGGCCACGGACGGCGACTCCGCCAGTGCCACGATGACCAGCACGAAGGCATCTGGGTGCGGCGTGGAATCTGTGAGCCGTGCAAGAAAACCTACACCATCTTGCCCGTTTGGCTGGCGCCTTCGGCGCCTTTCAGCTTGCGTTGTCGGCAGCAGGCCTGTGCGCGTATCGCCGCAGGCGATTCGGTGGAGCAAGCAGCGCCGCACTGCCAAGATCCGTCACGCTCGCCTGATCCATCTACGCTGCGCCGATGGGTCCAACGTCGGCTGCTCAGTGTGTGCTGCTGGGTGAAGACGGGAGCTATTGGCGCACATTTTTTACGCGCGCCCACCATCGTTGCCTGGGATCTCAGCGCGCTCTGCCGTATTCTGCTGATCGAGACAAGAAGTCCGTGAATCGCCAAGCTCTGGACGAGTTGAAACAGCAGATTCCCCTGATGGGCTATCTACAGGCCCATGATTGGCGCCCGGCGCGGCCACTCAGCCGCGGCCGATGGATGGGGCTGTGCCCCTTGCACGCGGATCACAAGCCGAGTTTCCTGGTCGATCCCCACAAAGATCTTTTCTACTGCTACGGCTGTGGCCGCGGTGGGGACGTGATTCGCTTTGCGGAACTTTATCACCAGGTGAAGTTCTCGCAAGCTTTGGCGCTGCTATGCCAATGGCGCGGTGGGAAGCCTTTGCTGCAGGAAGCCGCGCGTTTCTATGGCATTCAGTTAGAGCGCCACCCGGAGGCGGTGGCCTATCTGCTGCAACGCGGAGTCCGCTCGCCGGAACTGATCGAGCACATGCGGATCGGCTATGCGCCGGGAGGTTGCCTGCGGGGTTGGCTGACGCAGTTGGGCTACCCGTTGCCGACGCTGCGTCAGGCCGGCTTGGTGACCAGCGCGGGGTACGACGCATACGTGCATCGGGTCGTCTTCCCGCTCGAAGGCAACCTCTATGGCCGCAGCCTTTCCGCTTCGGCGCCAGCTCATCGGCTGTTGCCGGGCTCTAAGGGCGGCTTGTACTCATGGGAGCAAGCCCAACGATATCCAGAAGTGATTTTGGTCGAGGGGCTGTTCGACTATGCCGTGCTTTGGGAGGCCGGTTTTCACAACGTCACCTGCTCGCTGGGAACCCACCTCAATCCGCGCCAGCTTCGGCAACTGTGCGAAGGTTCCCGAACCCGAACCGTCTATCTGGCCTTTGATGCGGACGGCAACGGCAGCGGCCAACAGGCGGCGCAGTGCCTCTCACAGAGTCTCCGGGAACGAGGTATCCCTGCTCGCCTGGTCTCTCTGCCCGATGGTCACGATCCCAGCAGCTTCTTTGTCGGCAGTGGCAATGCGCGTGAGTTTCACCGCCTGTTGGAGGAGGCTTCCCGGTGAGATTTCGTGTAGCTCAACAGCACGGCCTGAGCAACGCCCTCAGTCCGTTTCGCGTGGTCCGACAGTCCGGCGTGGAAGTGGAGTGGATCAACCGATTTCTGGACCAACAGCGAGTCCGAGGCGTGGCCGAGTCCACGCTTCGAAGTTATGCGCACGATCTGCTCCATTTCTTGCGCTGGTGGGCGGCCGCGCACAGGACCTCCACAATCACCCAACAGGCCCTGACCGAGTCAACATTCCTCGACTACATTCGCTTCCAGGTTGACCAGGATCCGCC
>DATFQZ010000042.1:0-8904 GCA_035263765.1 Candidatus Angelobacter sp.
AACCTGGTGTTCCTGACCTTGTGGCTGGCGGTGATCCATTGGGCGTTCGCACAGAACTGGGCGGAAAACTTTGCCGGCTTCATAAGGTTTGTGAATGATGTAGTGACGGCGTTGAGCAAGGCAAGTAGAAGCCGTTAGCAAGTAGCAGTTAGCAATTAGCAAATGGCAAATAGCTCAGCTAAAGTTGGAAGCCAAGCTTACTGAATCGATAAGAATGAGCATCAACCTCCTCACGCTTAGAAAACTGAAGTACAGGCATCTTCCGCAGCTGATCGGCAGGCAGATCACCATTCCCGCCATCACCCATGTCGAAGAGCCGATTCTCGCGGCAATTGTTCCGGTGATCCGCTCCAGTTTCAAGCTGAAGGACTCGTTTGAAAATCTGGCCTTGGTGATGCGCAAGTACGGCTTTTTAGACGTGACTCTAATCTGTTCTGAACAACTATTGGCGCCGTCAGACAGGATCAGCCGAGGCGTCATTCGTGACCTTGGATACTCTCCCAGTCCCGATGATGACTGGGAACGGGCGTTTTTGGAAGTGCTGGTAGAGGATATAGCAGAACAGGCGTGCTTCCTGCGGCTGTTCTTGAACTCTAAGTGGTCTGAAGGCGCGATCGTGCGCTTTGTGAACCAGATGAATGAGGAGCGATCCCGCGGAGTTCCCGAGGAGGACACCATCGACGCAGCGGCATCAACGCTCGCTGAGAAAATGCATGGATGGTTCCCAGTTACATTTACCGTCGAGGATGTTTGCCTTTCAAATTCGGGTACGATCTGGCTAGCGAAACATGGATATCTGTAGTTCTATTCGGTATCTTCTTATTCTGCTTTAGCTGTGCTAATTGCTAAGTGCTTATGTCGATGAATGCTCTCATCATCCTGGCCATCCTCGCCGTGCTGCTGCTGTTTTTCCTGCTCATCACTTTCAATCGTTTGATTGCGCTGCGCAACAGCGTGCGCAACGGCTGGTCTGACATCGACGTCCAGCTCACGCGCCGCCACGACCTGGTGCCCAATCTCGTGCAGTCGGTGAAGGGCTATATGGATCACGAGCGGCAGACCCTGGAAGCGGTGACGCAGGCCCGCAGCCAGGCCATGACGATCTCCGGAGGCGGCATTGCAGCCCGCGCCGTTGCCGAGATGGCCCTGAGTGGCGCGGTCAGCAACCTGTTGGGCGTGGCCGAGCGCTATCCCGCGCTCAAGGCATCACAGAATTTCCTTTTGCTGCAGGAACAACTGACTTCCACGGAAAACCGTATCGCCTTCGCGCGCCAGCATTACAACGAACTGGTTCGCCAGTTCAACACGGCAATCGCTGAGTTTCCCCGGAATCTTGTCGCAGGCGTCTGCGGGTTCTCACCAGCACAGATGTTCGCGGCGGAAGCTGGGGATCGGGAGAATGTCGCAGTGAAAGTTTAGCTGCAGATTTACGTAGATGAACGCAGATTTGGGACTACTTGGCCGCGAATGAACGCGAACAACGCGAATTTAAGAAATTGAGAAATAGCCCTGACGCAGACTCGTGTTCATTCGCGCTATTCGCGGCTGGATTTGCAGGTCTGCGTTCATCTGCGCAAATCTGCGGCTAAATCGTTTCCAACGCCTGCTCCAAATCCGCAATCAGATCATCAGCATGCTCCAGTCCAATCGACAGCCGTAGCAGATTCACCGGGCTCTTGGTAGTCGGGCCTTCCACGGATGCCCGGTGTTCGATCAGGCTGTGTGTCCCGCCCAAGCTGGTTGCGTGGGTAAAGAGCTTGACCGCAGCACAGAGTCTGAACGCTTCCGCCTGGCCGCCATGGACCTGAATGGACATCATGCCACCGAACCCCGACATCTGCCCGGCGGCGATCTTGTGCCCGGGATGGCTCGACAATCCCGGATAGTGCACGGCCTCGATCTTCGATTTGGGTTGCCGATGCAGAAACTCAGCGACGCGCTGCGCGTTTTCTGTGTGCGCGCGCACGCGGTACGGAAAAGTCTGCAGGCCGCGCAGGGTAAGCCAGCACTCGAAAGGCGACGGCACCGCGCCGCCTTCGCGCTGCATGGCGCGGGCCTTCTCCAGCAGCAGGCCGGGCTGTTTGAAGATCAGCGCTCCGCCCAGCACGTCGCTGTGGCCGGAGAGGTATTTGGTGACGGAGTGCATCACCGCGTCGGCGCCAAGCTCCAACGGTCGCTGCAGCAGCGGCGTCGCCCAGGTGTTGTCGCAAGCCACCAGCGCGCCGGCTTTCTTGGCGATGGCCGCGACGCCGCGCAGGTCGGTCACGTGCAGTAGAGGATTCGAAGGCGTCTCCGTCCAGATCAGCCGCGTCTTGGCCGTGACGGCGCGCTCCACGGCTTTCAAGTCGCGCATGTCTACCAACGTGGATTTGAGTCCCCAATCCCGGAAGTGCGTGTTCAGCAGGATCACGGTGCCGTAGTACGCGTCGTCAGGCGCGATCACGTGGTCGCCCGGAACGAGTGTGTGCATCAGCGCCATGGTGGCCGCGCTGCCGGACGAAAACGCCAGGGCCCCGGCGCCGTCCTCGAGTGATGCCAGAGCTGTCTCGAGCGCCTCGCGGTTGGGATTGTTGGAGCGGCCGTAAAGGTAGCCGCCGGGCAGGCTCCCGTCGCCGGCTTTCTCGAAGGTCGTGGACTGGTGGATGGCGGGCGTCACGTCGCGCGTGCCGCGCTCTGGGCGGATGCCGGCATGGACGGCGATGGTCTCGATTCTCATAAACGCTACAGAGTACACCGCTGACGCAAACGTTGTCGCGTTACCTCCGATTGAGTACGAATCAGCTTCAATCGCTGCTGGGAAGAACCCAGGGATCGCTGTCAGACGCGATTTCAACAGGGAGGCCGAATTTCCACAGGCCCTAGCCAGTTGCGGGGCTCCCCGCCAGCGCGGAATAATGCTCTCCAGCTCCCATGTCTAACCCCGGCGATCTTTCATACACGGTCAAGCAGCAGGCGGACATCGTCCGCGTGATCGGCGAGTACGTCAAACTGAAGAAGAGTGGAGCGCAGAACTTCATCGGTCTCTGCCCGTTTCATCAGGAAAAGACTCCATCATTTTCCGTTCACGCCACGCGGCAATTTTTTCATTGCTTCGGCTGCGGCAAGTCAGGGGACGTCTTCAAATTCCTTCAAGAAAAAGAGAGCATCAGTTTCCCTGAAGCGGTGCGCCTGGTGGCGGAAAAGCTGGACATCAAGTTGCCTCGGACCACGACGCAGTACAGCTCGGAGCACGAGGCCAGGGAAGCGCGGCTGCGCGGCCAGTTGATCGATGCCCACGAGCGCGCGTCTAAATTCTTCGAGGACCAGTTGCGGCGTCCGGAAGCCGCGCATGCCCGTCAGTATCTCGCGGGGCGCGGCCTGAGCGATGAGACCATACGGACGTTCCGGATCGGCTACGCGCCGGATTCGGGCTTTGCGCTCAAGGACCGCCTGAAAAACGATTTCAGCGAAGAAATCCTGCGCGCCTCCGGGTTGTTTTCCTGGAAGGAAGGCGCGGAGGCCGGCGGCATCTATTCCAAGTTTCGCAACCGGATTATCTTTCCGATCGCCAACGAGCAAGGGAAGGTCATCGCTTTTACCGGACGCACGCTTGCGACCGACGAAAAAGCCGGCCCCAAGTACCTGAACTCGCCGGAAACGCCGATCTACTCAAAGTCGCGCGTGCTCTACAATCTCGACAGAGCCAAAGAAGCCATCCGCCGCTTGACGTACACCATCATCGTCGAGGGCCAGATGGATTGCATCGCCGTTTACTCAGCCGGCTTTCACAACGTGGTGGCTAGCTCGGGCACAGCGTTTTCGGAAACCCAAGTGCGCCTTCTCGGCCGGTTCTCGAAACACATTGTCGTGAACTTTGATCCTGACACCGCGGGCGCTGCCGCCACCGACCGCTCGCTGGGCATGCTGCTGCAGGAAGAATTCAAGATCAAGATCCTGCGCCTGGATGAGGGATACGATCCTGATCTTTTCATCCGCAAGCGCGGCCGCGAAGCTTACGCCCAGGCGCTCAAGGGCGCTCCCGACTTTTTCGACTATCTTGTGGACCGCGCGGTGCACAGCTTCCCGGTGCGCACCCCGGAAGGGAAGAAGAACGCGGTGAACTATCTGCTCCCGCACATTCAACGGCTTCCCAACCGCATCGAGCGTGAGGGACTGGCGAACGACATCGCTCAGAAACTGGGGATTGACTCCGCGGTTCTTCACCAGGAATTCAGGTTTGCGGCCACGCATCGGGGGACGCCCGGCGTCCGGGCCAGCGCACAATCCGCCATCACGCCGTCAGAGAAAGTCTTGCTGCGCGCGCTCTCGGCGTCGCGACCGGAAGACGCGGCTCTTCGCCCCAGCGCCCAGCAGGCACTCGAGCGCGAGCGTCTGCACGTGGGACTCGGAACAGAGACCCTGTTTCAGGTCTTGCTCGATCATGCCGGCGCAGCAGGCGATGTCATGTCTCTGCCGTGGCAAGAAGCGGACCGCGCAACTCTGGCCGCCATCCTGATGGACGAGGAGCAGACACTCACAGAGGAGCTTCTGGAAGGGTCCTTGGAGGCGTTGCGCCACCGCGCGCAACTCGGGCAGCGCGACCGTGACATCAAGAGCCGCATCCTCGAGGCCGAGCGCAACAACGATGTTGCCGGGCTGCTCCGCCTCAAGCAGGAGAAGCTGGAACTCGACAGAAAATTGGCGGAAAAATAGTGTCCAGTAAGAGCTCACCAGTGCGAGCTTAGCGTTCCGCGGTCTCTATCCGACGCTCGACGGGCAGGGCTGGGAGTTAGGGTTTACCGCTATCTGGTCAAGCTTTCAGGAGGCGTTCTGGCTCAACAGAGTCGCAGGCTGACCAGCGAGCCCGGCCAGCTGGCTCTTACGTACAACCAGCTTGGCCGCCGGAGTTGACGATTTGAGCTCTGCTTGGATAAATTTTCCCTTAGACCGCCCAACCTCCTTGGAACCTCTCTAAGGCTTGCCGCATCTATCTATTAGCGAGGATTGGGGGAGAGGTTCACGGGTTGGGTCGGCCCTGGAATGTGCTTTTCTTTCTTGGTTTGGCTGTGATAACCTGAGTAGCTTCGGGTCGTGTGCGCATTCCAGCCTCATCGTCCGCAACCTTTTGGGCGAAAACCTAGCGCCGGTGTCCCGAAATCTGTCGCTACTAAATTAAAAAGGACCGTGTTTGGCTCTCGACGATAAATTTGAAGACATCAAGAAGCTGATTGATGCAGGGAAAGAAAAGGGATATCTCACCTACGATCAGGTCAATGATCTCATTCCAGGTGATGTCCACTCCGCCGACGATCTCGACGACCTGCTGACCACCATCAGCCATCAGGGCATCGATGTCCTGGATGCAAGCAAAGGCCTGCCTTCCGAACAGAAGTTCGAAGATCTGGAAGAAGGCGAAGACGTTGAACTTGACCTGACGCCGGGCGCGCTGGAAAAAACCAACGACCCGGTGCGCATGTATCTGCGCGAAATGGGCACAGTACCCCTGCTGACCCGCGAAGGCGAAGTGGAAATCGCCAAGCGGATCGAGCGCGGGCAGATGCGCGTGCTCAAAGCGCTTTCCCGTTCACCGATCGTCATCCGCGAAATCCTGGCGCTGGGCGAAGACCTGCGCAAAGGCGTGCGCTCCATCAAGGAGCTGGTGGCGTTCGACGAAGAGGAGATCACAGACGAAATCGTCATGGCGCGGCTGAAGCACTTTGTCGGCCAGATTGACGATATCGGTAAACACTACAAAAAAGTCCTGCAGCTCGAAGAGAAGCTGGCGGGTATTGTGCAGAAGAAGAAGCCGCGCGAATTCCGGCGCTGCCGGAGGTCGCTGGGCCGGGCCCACGTCATGGTCTCGGTCGGGATCCGCAATCTGAAGTTCACCAATCCGGAGCGCAAGCGCCTGATTGACCGCGTGAACAAGACTGTGGACACCATGCGGCTGCTCGACCGCCACATCAACAACCTGGAAAAGAAGATCGAGGCCACGCGCAGCGACGATGCCAAGAAAGAATTCCGGCGCATCCAGCGCGGCCATCGCGCTGACCTGGAAACTCTGGAGCGGGAAGCCGGCGTCACCTACCAGGAGCTCAAGCGCACGCAGCGCGAGATCATCCAGGGCGACGTGGACGCCGAGGCCGCCAAGCGCGAACTCATCGAAGCCAACCTGCGCCTGGTGGTGTCGATCGCCAAGAAATACACCAACCGCGGGCTGCAGTTCCTGGACCTGATCCAGGAGGGCAACATCGGCCTGATGAAAGCCGTGGACAAGTTCGAGTACCGCCGCGGCTACAAGTTCTCCACGTACGCCACGTGGTGGATTCGCCAGGCCATCACCCGCGCCATCGCCGATCAGGCACGCACCATCCGCATTCCGGTGCACATGATCGAGACCATCAACAAGCTGATCCGCACGTCGCGGCAGCTGGTGCAGGAGCTGGGGCGCGAGCCGACCTCGGAAGAGATCGCCAAGCGCATGGATATCCCGGTGGCCAAAGTCCGCAAAGTGCTGAAGATCGCGCAGGAGCCGATCTCGCTGGAGACGCCCATCGGCGAAGAAGAAGATTCGCATTTGGGCGACTTCATTGAAGACCGCTCCATGGTCTCGCCGGCCGAAGCGGTCATCAACGTCAATCTGAAAGACCAGACCGCGCAGGTGCTGCGTACGCTCACCCCGCGCGAAGAGAAGGTCATCAAGATGCGCTTTGGCCTGGAAGACGGCTCCGAGCACACGCTCGAAGAAGTCGGCCAGTCGTTTGCGGTTACTCGCGAACGTATCCGCCAGATCGAAGCCAAGGCCCTGCGCAAACTCCGCCATCCGTCACGCTCCAGGAAGCTCAAAGCGTTTATGGATGGAATCAAAGAGGCCTAAACCCTTACCGCGGATTCGCGTGGATCAACACGGATCGCAGCTAAAACTTGGAGCGCAGCCGCCCTCGGCTGCGAAGTTCGAGAGTGAAGGCGCTGCTTGCAAAGCGGCGCCTTTTCTTTTCTATTCCCATGAGACCATTCCATTCTCGAAATCGAAAGCCACCCTCTGCCGGCTCAAAAATGCGGAACCGATCAGCCCATCAAATTCGGCTGATTCGGGCGACGGTCCATCAACCACCGAGATTTGGGCGTGAGGTATATGCCATTCGCCGATCTGAACACCCACAGACGCGAAGCTATGAGCGGTCAGGCCTTGGGCCACGTTGACGATACGTGCGTCCTCATTATGAGAGGCGAAACCGCCAAAAGCGGCGCCTGACAGGCCATCACGATCTAAGCCTGGCACGCGGCCTTGATACAAGAGCACGCTCTCGAAGCCGGTATCCACCTGGAGCCTCAGCCGGTGTCCCTCGATCGTCGACTCAATCACGGCGAAGCGCAAGTTGGAGTCCCCAGAAGACAGCAACGGTACGCTGTGGGCTAACCGCGGCAGTACGCCAAAAATAAGCCGGTGCGACCGGTAATCAATCAGGAAGCTCGACCTGCGCAAAACGTCCATCCCGATAAGAACCTGGGGACGAATCCCAAGCTTAGCCGTCAAAGAAGATAGGTCGGTGGCAATCCCCTCGAGCCGGTCCACACGAATGGAGCCCAACTGCATGCCGGGTATAGCAACTGCCCAAACCTTAGCCGTATGGGTTATGAAGGTTGCGCTGTCGGGCTGGAGGGCCAGCGACAATTTCCGAACCATCTCCATGTCGACAACTGTCTCACTGGCCCCGGTGTCAACGATTGCGGTGAGATCCCGCAGACTACCGATGGAGCACTTCACCACGATTATGTGGCCGTGGTACAGGTTGAAGGGCACGAAAGGATCCGCCGCGAAGCCTGAAAGATCGCCCACAAAAACCAGAACCAGAGAAAAAACGAATACCTGGGAAAGCCTTCGCACAGCGCCTCCTACAGCTGCGACCCTAGCGGGCTGGAGCGGTGCAAGTCCCGAGGAACGGACGATCTTTAGCCCAGGATTTCCGGGGAACGGTGTCCCTCGTCTTTTCCTCGGCATTTCTACATCTGCGGCTCAGAACCTTTTGGCGCGATCGGGCGTAAGATTTCGTAGCTTTGCTTCGTCTGAGGGATGGAGCCCTCTTCCCGACAGGAGTAGAGTTCGTGGAGCTTAGGAGCAGCGCGGTGCAGAACGACTTTCGGCTTGGCGCCTGGCTGGTGGAGCCCCAACTCAACAGACTTTCCGCAAACGGAAAGGCAGTGCACCTTGAGCCTAAGGTGATGCAGGTGCTCCTGTGCCTGGCCGATAGCGGCGCCGTGGTTTCCAAGGAAAAGCTGATGCAGACGGTGTGGGCGGAGACCTTCGTGACCGAAGACGTGCTCATCCGCTGCATCTCCGAGCTGCGCAAAGCGTTTGCCGATGACGCCCGGAACCCGCAATACATCCAGACCATCCCCAAGAGCGGCTACCGGCTGCTGGTCCCAGTCTCGGGGATGAACGGCGCCCACCCGAACACCGTCACCGTCGCCAACGGCAATGGCAGAGCAAACGAAGCTGCTGGCGCGCCGGCTACGTCGCCCGCGGTCCGGAAGTCCAACTTACGTCTCATCACCCTGGTCATGACGTTGGGTGTGGCGACTGCAGCCCTGCTGGTTTTCGCATACGTGGTCTACCTGGCCAGGAAGTCCGCGCCGCAAGCTCAAGTTCCTGCAGGACGCGTCATGCTGGCCGTCATGCCGTTCCAGAATCTCGGCAACGATCCGCAGCAGGAGTACTTCGCGGACGGTCTGACCGCGGAGATGATCTCGCAACTCGGCCGCTTGCCTTCCGACCAGGTGAGCGTCATCGCCTGGAGTTCGATGATCCACTACAAAGGCGTCAAGGCCAATGAAGATGACGTGGCCGCGACCCTCGGCGCCAATTACATTCTGGAGGGAACCGTTCGCCGCTCCGGCAACCACGTGCGGATCACCGCCGAGCTG
>DATFQZ010000043.1:0-30167 GCA_035263765.1 Candidatus Angelobacter sp.
ACGAAAGTGTCTCCAGCCATTGTGGTTAGAAGACTGTTGAGCTTGACCCCAGTCCTGTTGCTGGCCGTGACGCTTGGTCGCGCCGCCGACGCGCAGAAACAGTCTCCGGCCCCCGATCTGCAGCCCATTGTCACGCAAGCGGACGCGACTCAAGCGGCTGCCGCGCAAGTTGACCTAGCGCAAGACCAAACCCAGAATCCACTATCGGGCAACCAAACCCAGAGTTCGTCCTCCTCGACCAGCCAGGCGCCGGCCCCTGACTACAACTGGCACGTGTCCATCAGTCCCTATCTTTGGTTTCCGGGAGTGCACGGAACAACAGGCGCGTTCAACCATGACGTCAGCGTGCACGCCAGCGCGGGCGATCTGCTTTCGCATTTCCGTTTCGGCATCCAGGGCGCAGCCGAGGCCCGTTGGCAGCTCCTCCTGCTGAACGGCGACCTGTTTTGGGTCCGGCTGGGCGACGACAAGGCTGTACCGTTTCCAGGGCTGGGCGCTTCCTCAGCCGACCTGAGAGTGGGCGAGCTGATCTGGACCTCCAAAGTCGGAGCCCGGTTGCTCGACAAAGAGAAATTCAAGGCTGACGCGAACATCGGCGTCCGCTTCTGGCATCTGGGACAAAAGGTAACTTTCAACCCTTCGCTGCTGGGCCTGGATTTCAAGAGCTCCGAGAACTGGGGAGACCTGGTGATCGGCGGCCGAACCCAGGCTGCGCTCAGCCCCAAGGCTTCGATTACGCTCCTAGGTGATGTCGGCGGCTGGGGCACCGGCGCGAAGCTCGATTACCAGTTTGCGACCCTGTTGGGTTACAAGCTCTCCAGCAGATGGAAGCTCGAAGCCGGCTACCGCTATCTGTTCGTTGACTACCGCACCGCGCAGTTTCTCTACAACACCGTCACGTCGGGGGTGATCTTCGGGGCGACTTACAAATGGAAGTGAACGCACGAAAGTGAACGCGCGCAAGAAGCAAAAGGTGACAAATGCAAATTTCGATTGGAGCACAACTTATGGCACAGATGAGAAAGACATTTGCACTCTTACTGGCGCTCGCCGCGTTTACTTGCGTGAGCGCCGGCCAGAATAATAATCGGCAAACCAGCAATCCTCCTCAAAGCACCAATGGGAAGCAACCCAACATCCTCTTCATCATGGGCGATGACATCGGCTGGATGCAGCCGGGTGTCTACCATCGTGGACTGATGGTGGGAGAAACGCCCAACATCGATCGCATTGGGAAAGAGGGTGGGATCTTCATGCACTACTACGCCGAGGAGAGCTGCACCGCCGGACGCAACGCTTTCTTCACCGGCATGCATCCGCTGCGCACTGGCATGATTCCGCCGCAACTTCCCGGAAGCATCACCTATCTAAAGCCCGGGACGCCGGCGCTGGCCGTGTTCCTGCACGACCTGGGATATACCACCGGCGAATTTGGCAAGAACCACCTGGGCGACCATACGGAAGCCTTGCCGACAGCACACGGCTTCCAGGAGTTCTGGGGCTATCTGTATCACCTGGACGCGATGCAGGGCGTAAGCTTTCCGGACATTAACGCGAGTCCGACGAAACAGAGCATCGTGCCGCCGTGTAAGAACACGCCGATCCCCGGCGTCGCCGAAGTGCCCGGAGCGGTAGATCCGGCAACAACGACCTGCCTGACGCCGCCGCGTCCGGTGCTTTGGTGCAAGTCGTCTGACGGCACAGGGAAGAATCAGACCTGCAAAGACGAAGGCCCGCTGACACTGGAGCGCTCGAAAACCGTAGACGAGGAGATCTCCGCCAAGGTCGTTGATTTTCTCGACCGCAACGATCCCAGCAAGACCGGCAAGCCCTTCTTTGTCTGGTACAACCCGGCGCGCATGCACATCACCACCGTGCTCTCGCCCAAGTACATGGCCATGGTTGGCGAGCCGGGCGGCAAGGACTGGGGCGTCAACGAAGCCGGCATGAAGCAGTTGGACGACAACATCGGGGTGGTGCTCAAGAAGCTGGAGGACATGGGCCAGCTCGACAACACCATCGTTGTTTTCACCACCGATAACGGCGCTGAAAACATTACCTATCCGGACGGCGGCATAACGCCCTTCAGAGGCGGCAAGCTCACGACATGGGAGGGCGGCATGCGCGCGCCCTGCGTCATTCGCTGGCCGGGGCACATCAAGCCGGGCACGGTCTATGACCAGATCTTTGCTTCGCTCGACTGGCTGCCGACCTTTGTCGACATCGCCGGCGGGCCCAAGGGCGACGCCTTAAACAAGCAGATTCAGGCGGGCCAGTACCCCGGGATTGTCAAGACAATGCTCGATGGCGTGGACCAGCGCGGCTACCTGGAAGGCTCGTCACAGTCAGCGCGCGACACGTTCTTCTATTACTCGGGCTCCAAACCGTCAGCCGTGCGGTACAAGAACTGGAAGTTCTACTACACCATGGTGCCAACCAACACTCCCAACGCAGCATTGGCAGGAAAAATAACGTATGCGTGGACGCAGGTAGACAACATCAAGCGTGACCCCTTCGAAATGGCAACCGGAGCGGCGCAAGGCACCATGTTTGGCGTAGCCGGCGCTCTTGCTGGCCCGGTGACCGCGTATGTCTACGACTGGAACCTGCTGCCCATCGGGCAGGCCCTGTGGCTGAAAGAACTTGAGACATACAAGCAGTTTCCGCCGATGCAGAGCCCGGCCAGCTACAACCTCGATCAGGTCTTGCAGGAGGTTAAGGAGCAAAAGGCCAACCCAAGCCAGTAGACCGGCGCGGCAAACATGATTTGACCATGCGGGCGGCTCCTCACCGGAGACGCTCACATGGTCCGATATCAGTCATCGTTGCGACGGAGAACCTGATCGGCGCCTTTGACTTGAGAACTTGAGTGTCACAAGAAAGGACAGTACGAGAAAGGACAAAGCGATGAACAAGAAAGTAATTGCACTTGCAATCTCTCTGGCAATGTCAACTTCCCTCCTTATTGCTCAGGAGAAAGAGGACGAGCGGCTGGCCAATTCGTCCAAAGCCCTTGAGCAGATTCTCAGTGGAGGCAACGGACTGCCCACGAACGTCCTCAACCGCGCGCTTTGCGTGCTGGTCTTTCCCAATGTCAAGAAAGCCGCCCTGGGGATTGGCCAGAGTTACGGACGCGGCGCACTCGTCTGCCGCAAGGGTGCGACGATGAATGGGGAGTGGGGCGCACCCGCCATGTACTCGCTCGACCAGTCAAGCCTTGGCCTACAGCTGGGAGGGAGCAGCACCGATTTCGTGCTAGTGGCAATGAACCAGAAGGGCGCTGACCAGATCCTCAATGGTAAGGTCAAACTCGGCGGCAATGCTGCCGCGGTTGCAGGTCCTACGGGCGCTCAGGCAACGCAGTATGACGCCCAGGCCATGAACAACAAGGACATCCTGACCTATTTACGTTCCAAGGGAGCTTTGGCAGGGGTATCGATGGAAGGCGCCAAGATCGATACCGACAAGGACGCCAACAAGGCCCTCTACGGCAAGGACATCACGGCCAAGGAGATTGTGTCGGGCAATGAACAGGTTCCACCCGCGGCTCAGCCGCTGGTGAATGTGTTGGATAAGGCGTCACCAGCACGCAAGCAGTAGCAGCAAAACATCGCTGTTTCTCGAACCTGACATTTTGACGATAGAAATATGGGACCGCGTCTCAAGGGAAAACTATGGCAAGAGAGCCACCAGACGCTGGCGGTTTTTCGCCACGTTAACAAGCTCACGTTTTGCATAATGGTGCTGCTCACCTGGCTCATCTTGTTAAGCGCATCAGCCTTGGCGCAAACTGATCCGCTTCCCTCGTGGAATGAAGGCCGAGCCAAGCAGGCCATCGTCAAGTTTGTTCACGAAACTACCGATCAATCCAGCTCCAACTTCGTTCCTCCTGAGGAGCGAGTTGCGGCATTCGATCAGGACGGGACAACCTGGGTTTCGCATCCCATGTACACGCAAGTGGTTTTCTGCCTGGACCGCGTTCCGGCGGTTGTGAAGGCGAAGCCGGAACTCGCCAACGTTGAGCCTTTCAAGACCGTTCTCTCCGGCGACAAGGCCGCGATCGCTAAACTCACCATGCCGGACCTGGAAAAGATCCTGATGGCAACCCTTTCCGGCATGACCGTCGATCAATTCAGCACCGAAGTGAACAGGTGGATCGCGAGCGCCCGCGACCCGCGTTGGAATCGGCCCTACACGGAGCTGGTCTATCAGCCGATGATCGAGCTCATGCAGTATCTTCGCGCCAGCGGATTCAAGACGTACATCGTTACCGGCGGCGGCCAGGACTTCGTACGCGCGTACTCGCAACGCGTTTACGGAATCCCTCCTGAGCAGGTGGTGGGTACGATGGGCGGCACGAAGTTCAGTTACAACTCTGCGGGTAGGCCCATCCTCACCAAAGAACCCAAACTCTTGCTCAATGATGATCATGCCGGCAAGCCTGAGGGCATTCACCTGATGATCGGACGACGCCCGCATGCCGCTTTTGGCAATTCTGTCGGCGACCAGCAGATGCTGGAGTACACGGGAGCAGGTGACGGCGCACGTCTGATGATGCTGGTGCTGCATGATGACGCGCAGCGTGAATATGCCTACGGCCCAGCTCAAGGGCTGCCTGATACCAAGGTTGGAACTTTCACCCAGGCGCTCTACGACGAAGCGAGGTCCAAGGGATGGATCGTTATCAGCATGAAGAACGACTGGAAGCGCATTTTTGACTTCGAAAAGTAAGCCGGGGTAACTCCGGGCCAACTCAAATATACGCTTTGCAATCGGAGTAAGAACGATGAGTTCCATTGTGCTCAGCCTCGGCGTATTCGTGTGCGTGTTTGGCGGCGTGCTCCTGGGCATGTTCCTGCGCACAGCTCTGCCCGAGCATCATGTGAGCGCCGACTCCAAAGGCGCCGTCAACCTGGGGATCGGGATGATCGGAACCATGGCCGCGCTCGTGCTAGGCCTGCTCGTGGCTGCTGCGTGGACCTTCTATTCCTCGCAGAAGGATGAACTGACGCTGGTCTCCGCTAAGTTCGTGATGTTGGACCGTCTCCTGGCTCACTACGGGCCGGAGGCGAAAGACAGCCGAACCATGCTACGCGGCGATGTTAATGCTCTGCTTGAGCGAATGTGGCCGGGCGAACGTTCCAGCCCCGCACGTGGCGTGCCCCGCACGGGGGCTGAAGGTTTGTATGACGGGATTCAAGAGCTTTCGCCCCAGAACGATACCCAGCGTTCCATCAAAGCGGCGGCGTTGGGAGCGGCCATGGAGATTGGGAACACGCGCTGGCTTATGTACGAGCAGGAAAGCTTCCCCGTTCCCAAGAAGCTTCTGATCGTCGTGGTTTTCTGGTTTACGGTGGTGTTTGCGAGTTTCGGTCTTCACGCGCCGCGCAACACGACCGTCATGGTTACCCTGTTCTTATGTGCTCTGTCCGTGACCGGAGCCATCTTTCTGATCTTGGAACTGTACGATCCTTTTGGCGGATTGATGCATATCTCCAGCGCTCCCCTGCGAAGTGCGCTGGCGCAATTGGGGAGATAAATCGCGCTCTGGGTTGAGCTCTGACGTCGCCGCCAACCCCACGCGCGCGCATGAACTCTAATCGAGGAGAAATGCCCTCACTAGCTGCCAAGGTGAAGGAAGAAGTCCGCAAGATGCTGGTGGTAGCAGTGTTCTTCGCCATAGGGTTCTGCATCATTCTCGTGCACAACCGGCTGCTCACCCGAGGATCCGGAATCGAGCTCGCAAGTTTTACCCGGGCCATGATCGGAGGCCTCATCGTGGCCAAGGTGCTGCTCACCGTGAACTTGCTGCCCTTCGTCCATGCCTTTCCTAACAAGCCGTTGATTCAGAACATTACTTGGAAGACCTCGCTCTATGTTGTAGCGTCCATCATCTTCCTTTATATCGAGCCGTTCCTGAAGAGCCTGGTGAAGGGAATGGGCATCTTCGCATCCCACTCTCGCGCCTGGCAGGAACTTATGCTGCCCCGGACGTGGGCCACCGTAATCTGGCTGGGGGTGCTCATGGCGGTGTTCGTGACCATGCAGGAATTGAGCCGGGTGCTCGGGAACGAGCAGATGAAGCACATATTCCTCGGCGAAAGACGCAAGCCAGTCACGGAGATTCGCTCTCGCAAAGCCGCATGAGCACGCTTAAGCCCTGATTCGCGGATCGGTGGTCACCTGCGCCGCCGTATTTTTGCTGAGTTAGGGAGTGGCATCTTGGTCTCTCTTGGCCGGCATCCGTTCTGGCAGGGGTCGTCCCATGAATCGGTTAGCCAGAACTCTTCTTGTCTTTGAAGTCCTGCTAATAGGAACGTTCGGCACGGCGCAGCAGAAAAAACCCAACATCCTGGTCATCTTTGGTGACGACATCGGATGGTTCAACATCAGCGCTTACAACCATGGGGTCATGGGATACCGCACGCCGAACATCGATCGCATCGTCCGGGAAGGGGCGATGTTTACCGACTACTACGCGCAGCAATCCTGTACCGCCGGGCGTGCTGCATTTATCACCGGTCAATCGCCGATCCGCACCGGGCTTCTCAAGGTCGGTCTTCCCGGGGCTTCCTTGGGCTTGCAGAAAGAAGACCCAACCCTGGCCGAGTTGCTGAAACCGATGGGCTATATGACCTTTCAGCATGGCAAGAACCATCTTGGCGACCGCAATGAGTTTCTGCCCACCGTCCATGGCTTTGACGAATTCTTCGGCAATCTCTATCACCTGAACGCCGAGCAGGAGCCGGAGAACGTGGACTATCCTAAGAATCCCGAGTTCAAACAGAAGTATGGCCCGCGTGGTGTTTTGAAATGCAAGGCCACACCCACGGAAAATCCGGCGCCACCCGACCCCCGCTTCGGCCCCTGGGGCAAGCAGACTTGTGAGGATACCGGTCCGCTGACCACAAAACGCATGGAGACCGCCGACGAGGAGTTCATGGCGGCTACTCTCAATGCCATGGAACGCTCCGTCAAAGCCGGAAAGCCCTTTTTCATCTGGCACAACACAACCCGCATGCACATTTGGACGCACCTTCAGCCCAAGTATCAGGCGTTGGTGGCCGAGAAGGGCTTATACGGCGCAGGCATGACCGAGTTCGACGACGAGATCGGCGTTATGCTCAAGAAGCTTGACGATCTGGGTATTGCCGATAACACCATCGTGATTATCACCACGGACAACGGCGCCGAGGTCTTCTCCTGGCCCGACGGCGGCACCACTCCGTTCCGCGGCGAGAAAAACACGAACTGGGAGGGCGGATATCGCGTACCCGCCATGGTCCGCTGGCCGGGCGTGGTGAAACCTGGCACGGTCATCAATAACATCTGCGCCGGAGAAGACTGGCTGCCGACGCTGATGGCTGCGGCGGGGGACTCCAATATCAAAGACGAGCTGCTTGCCGGTCATAAGGCGGGGAGCTTGACTTACAAAGTCCACCTCGACGGCTACAACTGGATTCCTTACTTCAAAGGCGATGTCGCAGAGGGTCCCCGCAAGGAGTTCCTCTACTGGACCGACGACGGCGACCTCGCGGCGCTGCGCTGGGACAAATGGAAGGTGGTGTTCCTAGAGCAACGCGCTCATGGATTAGATGTCTGGCGCGACCCGCTGATCCCGCTGCGCGCGCCGCTGCTGTTTGACCTGCACGCGGATCCTTTTGAACGAGCCCAGCACGAAGCCGGCGATTACGTTCACTGGTATGTAGACCGCATGTATGCGATGGTTCCCGCTCAGGCGTTCGTGCAAAAGTGGCTGAGCTCTTTCAAAGAATATCCACCGCGGCAAAAGGCAGCCAGCTTTTCGCTGGACAAGGTCATGCAACAGCTAACGACTCCGCCGAACGGTTCAAACTGACGGATCCGGTCGAACAGTTTCTGGCGACAATCCCACAGCACCGCTTCCAAGAAGGGTCGAGCCAGATGGCGATCCAATCGGCCTTGCGCGATCACTGTGGGCGGTAGTGAATGAAAAACCTGTCGCTGGGCCAGAGGAAATATTCGGGATGCGTGCGGCACACCTCCGCATCTTTGCGGGCAAGATCCACTGGGCACGCATACTGCAGATAGTCGTTGAAGGCGTCTCGCGCCAGGTGGTAATCGAGAAGTCCCTGCCGCATTTCAATGGGCGCAACATCCGCGTGCTGGGCAACGGCACTTCGATACTCCAGGGCAACTTTCTTGATGTCCTCGACCGCGACGCCCTTGAATCCATACGACACAATTGTGGTTTCTTTGCCGAGCTGCAAGACCCTGAATTCCACCACAAGGCTTGGATTTTCTTCGTACACCATGGAAGAGAAGAGCCCTGCTACTCCAAAGTCGTCGTAGCTGGGGAACATCGCCGCCCTGCCGTCTTCTGCCGGGTGATTGTGAAAAAAGATCATCGGTTTTCCGGCTTTGATAACAGCCTTTAGTTTTTCGGGATCGTGGCGAACTGTGTCCCTGGTCGAAATGAGACTCACATCATGTAATTCGCCGTTGTAAACGAGCAGATGTTCTTTGCCGTCAGCATGTGCTTTGAAAAACTCTGCCGCACTTCGGTCTGCTTCATCGCTCTCGCTTGGCGCAGGAACCAGCACTGCATCCTTCACTCTTTGGAGAAACCGACCGTAGGTTGCGGCATCCCAATGCCGGTAGGCGGCATATGCCTGCAAGTATTGCCGGTAGCGTGACTCTCCCACAGCGTTGAGAACGCAACGCTCCTCCGCAACTTCTGGGTTTGCGGCGTTGCGGTGGTATCCGGTCAGATCGTCGTTCATGATGTGGCAAACTTCGTGAAGGGATGATGCTTCAAACAGAATCTCCGGCTGTTTCTCCAGGAAGACCCCTGTCACGTTGATGATGAATGACTGGTTCCGCATCTCTTGATCGCGGACCACTTCAGTAAACACATCAGCAACGGTCGCGTCGTATCCAGCTTCTTCCGGGTTGTTTACGGGCCGAAGGCTGATCTTGTAGCTGGCGCCCAACCGCGTCATGGCTTCGGCAATCTTGCGTTCATACGCCGCCACTTTGTGGTCCAGACCGCGCTGCGTAATGCAGGCCTTCGAGACCTCAAATCCGGCGTAGCAAGGTGCGAGTTGGGCGGCAACTGAAGCCCGCGACGCTACGAACAAGACAATGGAAACAAGGAGCCGTCGGGTAAATTGGCTCACGGCTGAGCCTCAGCCAGGTTCGTGGGTGCTTTGGATTGCCGCAAGGGAGGGAGCTTAAAACAGGCAAGAACCAAGTCAATCGATGGTTCGCCTGAAAGGGCCTGGAACAACACTCTGATCGCACACGCGGACAATTCCGCCGCGCTCTCGGATCAGGGAGCGCAACTTTGGCGTCTCTGTCTCGTGGGGGAGAGGCGTGTCAATTTTCCCGATACCGCAAAGCGGGTTAATTAAGGACAACGTGCCGACGATTTCTAAGAAGACCGTCTAAACCACAGGGCTCTTAATCGAGTGTTCCCCTTTGATCGGCTGGACATTCTTACAACAGCCGTTTTTCCGACCATGAAAAGAAAACACCTGGATGACGACATCCTGCCCTGATGCAAAAGGCATCAAGAGTATCGGGGACACTTATCCCCATGAGCGTGCGGGCATTTCTGCGGTCAGGTCTCGACACCGGCTCGGCCAGGCGCTCTCGCTGGACTGTGGTCTCGTTCTAAGACATTGGAGGTTCCAAGGGATGTTCAGCTCTGTACGAAGGACCCGACTCTGCGTTGCATTCGCTGTTCTGTGCTTTTTCTCCATGATGGCTTGGGCGCAACAAAAACCCGCGGACGATAAGGGCGCAGGATCGCTGCAAAACGCGGTGCAGAACCCTGTGGCCGATTTGATCAGCTTTCCCCTGCAGGACAACACGAATCTTAATATCGGGCCTTTTGGTCGTAATCAGAACGTCTTAAACATTCAGCCTGTGATTCCGGTTCATCTCAACGAGAAGTGGAACCTGATCATACGCTGGATCACGCCGGTTATCTGGCAACCTGCGCCAGGATCGGCCGATCTGCAGGTATTTGGCATCAATGACAGCACGCCGTCATATCTGTTAGCACAGGACGCTCAGAAGAACGCGGGGGTCTACGGCGTTGGCGACATGGTGCCTACATTCTTTCTCTCACCGGCGAAGCCGCACAAGCTGATCTGGGGTGTTGGCCCGGCGTTCAACCTCCCCACCGCGACGAGCTTCGTCCTTGGACATGGCAAGCTCAGCCTTGGTCCTTCAATTGTTGCTCTGGTGCAGCCGGGCAAGTGGACAATCGGCGATATCGTGAACAATGTCTGGTCGGTCGCGGGTACGGGAAGCCGCCCGTCCGTAAACCAAATGTTGAACCAATACTTCATCACTTATCAGCTGGGAAAGGGTTGGTACGTCAGCTCCGCGCCGATCATCACCGCCAATTGGGAGGCTAGGAGCGGCAAGGTCTGGACCGTCCCCTTCGGCGGCGGTATAGGCACGGTTAGAAAGTTCGGGCCCCAGCCGGTGAATCTGACTGCGCAGTTCTACGGCAATGCCGTGTATCCCACTGGGGGCTCGCCGTGGAGCATGCGGCTGGAGATCATGTTGTTATTTCCCAAGGTCTCGAAGGAGGAGGAGAAGAAGTTGCTTGAAAAAAAACTCAAGGAATTGGAACAGGAGCCGCAGAAGCCACGGAAGAAGTAGTTTTGTTCGTGTCGCCCTGGAGTATGCGCATGCAGCTCGCGTTCCTGTATCCCAAGAAGCCCAAGGCGCCTTGAACCGAAGCACCCGGGGACAGGATCAACGAATCTGCCCCTACATCCCGCTTTCCCACTGCCAACCCGCAAAAAATGCGATACATCTCAACTAGCACCGATCGACTCCGCTAAACTGTCCAGCCTCTCCTCGAGGAGTAAGGAGACTTATGAATAAGGAATATCTCGCGAAGAGAATGCCTGACGGCTTCACGATCGCGGCCGCGATGCTTGTGTTAGTGGCGCTGGTGGCTCAGTTCGCCGTAGCCCAGGATCCCGAAGCGCAACAGAAGCTGGCTGCAGTCAAAGAGGCCGCCGCGAAAAATAAACAAGCTTTGGCCCAGTATGCCTGGACCGAACGGCAGACCATCAGTTTAAAAGGCGAAGTCAAAAAGCAGACGACGTATGAAGTGCGCCTCGGCCCGGACGGCCAACCGCAGAAAACAGAGGTTGCCGCGATGCCGCAATCGTCCGGCGGGGGCCGCGAAGGCCGGGTCAAAGAGCACGTCAAGGAAAAGAAAAAGCAAGAGTTTGAAGAATACGGGCAGCAGCTTGCGGCCTTGGCTCACCAGTACGCGCAGCCGGATCCCACCCGCTTGCAGGAAGCCTTTCAGCAGGGAAATGTGACTGTGGGCTCAGCCGGCGCTGCGGGTGAACTTCAGATGGTGATCAAGAACTACATTAAGCCTAATGACAAAGTAACGCTGATGTTCAATCAGCAGACCAAAGCAATCAAGAGCGTGCAGGTTGCGTCGTACCTGAAGGACCCCAAGGACGCCGTGGAGATCTCAGCCCAGTTCGCGCAGTTGCCCGACGGCACTAACCACGTTGCCAACATGATGGTCAACGGCACCAGCAAGAAGCTCACGGTAGCGACGCAGAACTCGAATTATCAGAAGTTGTGAGCGCATGCGGCTCGCGATGGTGATGATGGTCGTTGCCCTGCTGGGCTGCTCTGTCCTTGCTCAAGAGGAGTCAGCAGCCTCCGGTTCGCAAACGATCCCAGCGTCGCAAGCATCGCCATCTCCGACCCCAAAGCCCAGCGATCACACGAAAGTTAACTGGCTCTACGGCGCGTTCGTCCCCAAAGACGTGCCGCTCGAACCGCTAAGCGGCCATGAGCGCATACAGGTTTGGGTGAGGGCGACTTTCACTACATACGGTATTTACGCCAAGACAGCACTCTTTTCTCTTAACGATCAGGCAAATAATCATCCTTCAGCCTGGGGCGATGGGTGGGCCGGTTACGGGAAGCGCGTGGCCTCGCGCCAAGGCCAGTTCGTGGTCCAGAATTCGCTGAGCGCGCTGGGTAACGGCATACTCGGCTACGAACCCCGCTACGACGTTTGCCGCTGCGAGGGCTTCTGGCGGCGCACCGGCCATGCCGTGGGCAGAAACTTTGTGACCTACAACCGGACGGAAAACAAGTTGCGCCCGCAGCTTGCTCTCTACGCCGGCGCGTTCGGTGCAGGAGTGGTCGCGGGCTCCTGGACGCCGAACCACGATCTGCTTCACCTCGGCGCCCACGGTGCTTTGTCCCAAGCGATCTTTGGGGTGGGGGCCAATCTGGTCGCTGAATACTGGCACGACGTGAGGCGCGCGCTCCACCTTGGGAAGAAGCCGGCAAAGGACGGGACGCAGAAACCCTAATGCATTCTGGCTGGGCGTAACAGCTCAAGAAAAAAGCGCAGCGACATGCTGCGCTTGGCAATCGCCGAAAAGGTTCTATTTCGGGTTGCTAGTATCGTTTCCCTTCATATTGGCCGGGCAGTTCGAAGAGATCGAATCCACTCTGGTCACATTAAACGTTTGCTCACCAGACGAGCCGCTCGCCTGGCCGCCGGCAGCGGACGATGGGTTGGTATTTCCTGCGTTCGCGGCGCTACCCGATTGCTGCGATCCGTGAACGACGACATGATGTCCCTCATTCGAGGCCACGTCTGACGACTCGCTCAGCTTCTGTGGCGACCCGCTACTCGGCTGAATGTAAAAGGTTGTTGCCTTTTTAATGATACAGCCATCGATCGTTTGCTCTCCGGCTGACGTTCCAGCTTGACTAGTACCTTGAGCCGACTGTGGCGCGGAACTTGGTGGTGAACTCGGGTTGTTTTGCGCGAAGGCTGCGACCGCGCAGAACATCAGGATTGTGAGAAGAACAAAAAACGGCTTGCGCATTGGTGTGCTCCTGGACTGGCGTTAGTAAGGGGGAGATATCGACTGGGATGCAGGGCTTTCGTTCCCGTTTGCCTCCGAGGGTGAGTTGAATCCATACAGTGGATGTCCTGCGTCGTCGAGCTCACAATTGCCCTCCCCGACGCCCAGACGGGCGAAGGAGAGCACGCCCGCCACGCACAATGATCTTCGAGGCTCACGCGAGACGACAGCAGAGCGGGTCCCTCACGCCGCTCGCCCCGCTGGGCGGGGCTACGCGGGTTCGGGGTGAGGTCTCGTAAGGAGGGCCGAGGTGGAATTAGCCAAGAGTGTTGCTGGGACACAAAGATGGATGGGAAACGCCAGCGGAACGACGAGCCATCGCTGCAACTAGCCGCCGGAGCCGGCAACGGGTAAGCTGTTGTGGCAAGTTTCGCGGCGAGGCCCAGGGGCCGCCGAGCTGCGTGCATCAGGAGCAAGGAGATTGTCGCTGGAGACAGGCTCTCTGGCGGTTTGGAGCGAAGCGACAGTAATGAAGACAATTGCCATTCAAGGCGAGCGGGGCTCGTTCAGTCATCAGGCAGCGCTCGAATTGCTGCCCCGGGCGGGCATTGTGCCTTGCGCGCGGATCGTGGATGTGTTCGATGCGCTTGATTCTGGGCGCGCCCGCGGCGCGGTCGTTCCGGTGGAGAACACGCTTGCCGGTTCGGTCGGCGAGCATTTGGACCTCTTGCTGGAGCGGAACGTGTTTGTTCACGGCGAACTCAACCTGCGCATCGAACACAATTTGATTGTCGCTCCCGGCGCCAAACTCAAGAATCTCCGCTACGTGATGTCGCATCCAGTAGCGCTCGACCAATGCCGCAACTTCTTCCGCCGTCGCCGCCGCCTCGTGGTGGCGCCGTTTTATGACACGGCGGGAGCGGTTAAGCACATCATGGCCGGCAAGCTGCGCGACACCGCGGCCATCGCCAGCCGTCGCGCCGCCCAGGAGTACGGTGGCAAGGTGCTCATGCGGGGCCTCGAAGACGACAAAAAAAACTACACGCGATTTTTCCTCGTCGAGAAGAATCGCAAGATAGTGCCGGGGGCCAATAAAACCTCGCTGGCCTTCTCGCTGCACAACGTTCCTGGAGCGCTGTTCAAAGCTCTGAGTGTTTTTGCGTTACGTGATCTGGACCTGAGCAGGATCGAGTCGCGTCCGGTACGCGGCAAGCCTTGGGAGTACAGCTTCTTTGTTGATTTTCGGCGCGGCGACGACCCCGCCATGCGCTTGGCGCTGCGGCATCTGGAAGAAATAGCCGGATTTGTGAAAGTGCTGGGCGTCTATCGCGGGGCGAAGTGATAATGGGGTGCAACGACGCTGGCATGGGACGTTGGCACGAATTCCTTGACGTAGAGACGCGTCACCGCCGCGTCTAACCTCAATGGCGTAACACCGGCGTCCCCAAGAGATTACACGTCCGTAATTTGCTCCCTTTCCAAACATTTATTTACAATCCCAGTTATCGGCGAACGCTCACTCTGCATCTTTCCTTATACCCTGGTCATCAAATCTGAGCGTACTCATAGCAAGGATGAATCATGGCATCTCGTAATAAAGTCATACCAATGGAACCGGCGCAAGAGGACCAGCCGGCACTGGAGCCGAACCGCAAAGACGTTCCCGTGCTGCCGGTGCGTGACACCGTGTTGTTCCCCCACGCGGTCCTGCCCTTGACGGTGGGCCGGGAGAGCTCTATCCAGCTCATCAATTCTCTGGGCGACGAAAAGACCATTCTGGTGGTGGCTCAGCGCGAAGCCCGTGTGGACACTCCGCAACCCTCCGATCTCTACAGCATCGGGACGCTGGCTACGGTACACAAAGTTGTCAAAATGCCCAACCAGAGCCTCTTCGTTTTCACCGAAGGCGTGCAACGGGCCAAGCTCGCCGAATTCACGCAATTGACGCCGTTCATGCGCTCCAATGTGGACCTGGTGCCGGACGCCGAACCCGCGAAATCGTCGGAAACAGAAGCCCTGCAGCGCAACGTGCTGACCCTGTTCCAGCAGATCGTGGCCGGATCGCCCACGCTTTCCGACGAATTGCAGACCGTGGCCATGAACATCGAAGAGCCTGGCCGCCTTGTGGACTTTGTAGCCTCGTCGCTGCCGTTTCTGGCCACCAAGGACAAACAGGAAATCCTGGAAACCTCTGACGTGCTCCGGCGCCTGCAGGAAATCAATCATCACCTGGCGAAGGAGCTGGAAGTCCAGCAGTTGCGCAACAAGATCCAGACTGAAGTGCAGGACCAGGTCCAACAGTCGCAGCGCGAGTATTACCTACGCGAGCAGATGAAGGCCATCCAGAAAGAGCTGGGTGAGCAGGACGAAGCCCAGCGCGATGTAGAAGAGCTGCGCCAGAAGATTGAAGCCGCAGGCATGCCCGAAGAGGTAAAGAAAGAGGCGTTGAAGGAACTCACGCGGCTGGGCCGTATGTCGCCGATGGCCGCGGACTATTCGGTGACGCGCAACTACATTGAATGGCTGGCGGTGCTGCCCTGGTCGAAGTCGAGTGGCGTGCAGGTCGACATCACCAAGGCGCACGAGATTCTCGACGCCGACCACTACGACTTGAAGAAAGTCAAAGACCGGATCCTCGATTACCTTTCCGTGCGCCGTCTTAAGCCCACGATGAAGGGGCCCATCCTGTGTTTCGTCGGACCGCCGGGCGTAGGCAAGACCTCTCTGGGACGTTCGATCGCCCGGGCGCTGGAACGCAAGTTCGTGCGCTTGTCGCTGGGCGGCGTGCATGATGAAGCGGAAATCCGCGGGCACCGCCGCACCTACATCGGCGCTCTGCCGGGACAGATCATTCAAGGCATCCGCCGCGCTGAGACCAACGATCCCGTGTTCGTGCTCGACGAAGTGGACAAACTGGGACGCGACTTCCGCGGCGATCCTTCGTCGGCGCTGCTGGAGACGCTCGACCCCGAACAGAACTCCACCTTCCGTGACAACTATCTCGATGTCCCGTTCGATCTGTCGAAAGTGCTGTTCATCTGCACCGCCAACATGCTCGACACGATTCCCGAGCCGTTGCGCGACCGCATGGAGATCATCGAACTGCAGGGATATACCGAGGACGACAAGGTGCACATCGCCGAGCGTTACCTGGTGCCCAAGCAGATCGAAGAGAACGGGTTGACCAAAGAGCAGATTGAGATTCCCGAGGACGCCGTGCGTTTCATCAGCCGCCATTACACGCGGGAAGCGGGCGTACGCAATCTGGAACGCAACATCGGCACGATGTGCCGCAAGCAGGCGCGGCGCATCGCCGAAGGGAAGACCGAAAAGCTGGTGGTCACGCCGCAGGTCGTGCAGGAATTCCTGGGAGGGATCAAGATCCGCATCGATACGGAAATCGCGGAACGCACGAAGCGCGCGGGCGTAGCCGTAGGCCTGGCCTGGACGCCGGCCGGCGGCGACATCCTGTTCATCGAAGCTAATCAGATGAAAGGCAAAGGCGGCTTTACCATGACCGGCCAGATTGGCCAGGTGATGCAGGAGTCCATGCAGGCCGCGCTGACTTGGGTCAGGTCCAATGCCGAAAAGCTGCATATCAACGATGATTTTTTCAAAGACCACGACATTCACATCCACGTACCCGCGGGCGCCATCCCGAAAGACGGTCCGTCGGCCGGGGTGACCATGGCTACGGCGCTGGTCTCGTTGCTGCAAGACCGTCCGGTGCGTCCGCTGACGGGAATGACCGGAGAGCTTACGCTGAGCGGCAACGTGCTGCCCATCGGAGGTGTGAAGGAAAAGTTCCTGGCGGCAAAGCGCGCCGGCGTGCGCGACGTGATCCTTCCCGCTGAAAACCGCATGAACGTGGAAGAAGATTTGACGCCGGAACAGCTGGAAGGCGTCAACATCCATTACGCTTCCACCATCGAGGAAGTGCTGGCCATCGCCCTGCCTGCTTCCAAGCGGCAGGCGCGGCAGGACAAAGAGACGCGCGACCAGGTGTTGACCAGCGCTGGGGATTAAGCTTTTCCAGTAAGCTATGAACATGCGGATTCGCGTGCTGCTCTTCGGGCAGCTCAAGGACATCGTCGGACAGCGCGAAGAGATTCTGGAAATGGAGCCGGGCACAAAGCTGGCTTCGCTGGTGGCGCGCTATGCGGACCGATTCCCGAAATTTCAGGCGCTTTCCAGTTCGATCGCTTGCTCCGTGAACGAGGAGTATGCGGTGGTCACTGCCACCTTGCGCGATGGCGACGAGGTTGCTCTTCTGCCTCCGGTCAGCGGCGGCAAAGCAACGCCTGCCGGTGAACTGCGCTCCGCTCACTGCTCGATCGTGCGCCAGCCCATTGATGTCCGCGAGATCAGGGAAGACATGGAAGACCGAGGCGACGGCGCGGCCCTCTTGTTCGAGGGTGTAGTGCGCGACAACAGCCGGGGACGGCGCACGCTGTACCTTGACTACGAAGCCTACGAATCCATGGCTCTCAATGAGATGGAGAAGCTTGCTCAAGCAGCACTTGAACGTTTTCCGGTGCGGGATGTGGCCCTGGTTCACCGCCTGGGGCGCCTCCAGATCGGCGAGACCAGCGTCGTCATCGCCGTGGCCTCACCTCACCGCGCAGCGGCCTTTGAAGCCTGCCGCTGGTTGATCGACACCTTGAAAAAGACGGTGCCGATCTGGAAGAAGGAGTACTTTGAAGACGGGGCGGTATGGGCTGACGGTGAACCTTTTCCCGAAGAAATTCGCGGCCAGAAATAACCTTTGGCCGCAGCTTGCATCTAAGCAGGACAGAAATATCCGTCGAATACAGATATGAAACAAGCTCGGGCTGGGTTGGAGCATTGGAGTTTGGTTTTGTGTTTGCTTTTGTCACCGGTAATTCCGGCGAGGGCGCAAGAGCCCGCCAACCCCACGCCGCAAGCCCCACAAAAGCAAAGCTCCCCACAGCTTTCGCAAACGCCCCAGAAACAGGAGCCGACATTTCGTGTCAATGTGCGTTTGGTGAACGTTTTTACCACGGTCACGGACGCGCACGGCGGGCCCATCGCCAATCTCACCAAGGACGATTTTCGCGTGCTGGAAGATGGCGTGCCGCAGACCATCAGCGTGTTCGATCGCGAGTCGGAGCTGCCGCTGAGCATCGCCTTGGCGGTGGACACCAGCGAGAGCACGCGCCGCGACCTCGACCTGGAGGTTGCGTCGGCCAAGAAGTTCGTGCACTCCGTCGTGCGCCCGGTGGACCGGTTGGCGATCTTTCAGATCACGGAGAATGTGGACCGGGTTATAGGCTTCACTTCTGATCTGAAATGGATTGACCGAGGCATCGATAATCTGCGCGTCGGCGCGGGCACCTCGCTCTACGATGCCATTTACCTCGCCGCTGACGAGCTGATGGACCGCGAAGGCCGCAAAGTCCTGGTGCTCATCACCGACGGTGGCGATACGACCAGCCACGCGGGGTACGCGAGCGCTCTACGCCGGGCCCAGCAGGCGGAAGCCATCGTGTACAGCATCATCGTGGTGCCGATCGCGAATGATGCCGGCCGCAACACCGGAGGGGAGCATGCGCTCATTCAGATTTCGAAAGATACCGGGGGCAAGTATTACTACGCCGAGAACCTCAGGCAGCTCGACGAAGCCTTTCGCCAGATCAGCGAGGAGCTGCGCACCCAGTATCTGATCGCCTATTACCCCAATCGCAAGGTCGCGGACTCGCCCTTCCGGCGCATCGAGGTCCAGGTGACAAAAAAGGACAGTGACGGCGTGCAGGTGCGCCATCGCGCTGGGTACTACACGGCGCCGGCAAGATAAGCTGCCTCTGTAATCCCGAACGCAAGTGAGGGATCCATATAATCTTCGACGCTCTAGAGGTTAGCGATCCCAGAGAGCCCATCCCCCTCATGATTCTGGATGACCATATGGATCCCTCACTTCGTTCGGGATTTCAGAAAAAGCTGATTGCTGGCTGAGTGCTGGTACAATGTCCTCATGCCTTTCCGTCCGGCTCCATCTGCTTTTTCCAACAAGAAGACGACGAAAGCCCCGCCGCCCGAAGATACCGGCATGGAAGCTGCGTATCTGAAATCGCTAGGCGAAAAGCAAACTCCGGTATTGATGAAATTGCTCTCCGGCGAGGTCGTGCGCGGGTGGATTGAATACTACGACGTCGCCATGGTGCGCCTTACCCGGGAGGACGCCCCGAATCTATTCATCTTCAAGCACGAGATCATGTACATCGCTGAAGACAACGGGCGCCGCGCGCGCTGATGGGCGAGCCGCAGGATTATCTCGTTCCCATGGAGCAGCTGGCGCGGGACGCCGGTTCGCTCCTGCTTTCCTGCTTCGGCAAGGTATCGATCGAATATAAAGGTGACGTGGACCTGGTTACCCAGGCCGATCGCAGCTCGGAAGAGCTGATCGTGGAGAGCATCCGCCGGCAATGGCCGGAGCATGACCTGTTGGGTGAAGAAGGCAGCCGTCGCGAGACCGGCAGCGACTTTCGCTGGTATATCGATCCGCTCGACGGCACCACGAACTTTGCGCACGGCTATCCGGTGTTCTGCGTCTCGCTGGCGCTGGAATCGAAGGGCGAACGCATCGCCGGCGTGATTTACGATCCCTGCCGCGACGAGATGTTTGCCGCCGCGAAGGGAAAAGGTGCAACACTCAACGGCCGCGCGATTCACGTGTCGAAGACGGCCCGGCTGGCGGAAAGCCTCATCGCCACCGGCTTTCCCAGCCACAAACGGCACAAGAACCCGAACATCAATTTCTATCACCAGCTCACGCTGCGTTCGCACGGCGTCCGCCGAGCCGGCTCGGCCGCGCTGGATCTCTGCTACGTGGCCTGCGGGCGCTTCGATGCCTTCTGGGAGTTCAACCTCAATCCCTGGGATACCGCCGCGGGAGTGCTGATGGTCGGGGAAGCGGGAGGCAACGTTACCAATTTTAGCGGCGGGGCATTCGCGATCGATAGCCGCGAGGTCCTGGCCTCCAACGTTCTGGTACACGATGAAATGTTGAAAGAATTCGCAGAAATCTTTGCGGGAAGAGTAGAAGGCTTGCCTTCAGCCAAAGAATACGTGTCGAAGCGCAGTCCGTCCTCTTGATCTCAGAGTATGCGCCGACGTTAGTCTGACCCCTCCAGTTGTGCCTGGACCCTCAATTTAAGGGCGGCAAAGTTGGGATCAAGTTGCTGCCCGCGATCGAACTCCAAGTTGGCCTTGTCAGTCTCGTGATTCTTCTCGTAAGCAATTCCCAACAAGGCATGCGCGAGGGGATCGTTGGGGTCGGAGGCCACACTTCGTTCGAGCATGGAGATCGCGCCTGCGTAGTTGTGGTCGACAATCTCTTGGGCGCCGACACGGAGTTGGCTGATGTGGCCATGGGATTGCACCACGCGTGATCCGGCCGCCGTTAGGACAAGAACTGCCAGCAGAATCGTACCCCACTCAAAAATTTTCTTGCCGGACGCGGCGGCGCTTGCCAAAGGCGCCCCGAACAGGAAGCCGGAAATGAGGCCCCCCAGATGGGCCATATTGTCGATCCCAGGCAGCATTCCGAAAGACAGATTGAAGATCACGAAAAAAATCAGACTGCTGAAGATTTGCCGCTTGTGGATGGAGGCAATGGGAACCTTGCCGAATTTAATGCCGGAGAGAATCGCGCCCGCGATTCCGAAAACTGCTGCCGAGGCCCCGACCTCGCCACGTAGCGGATGCACGCCCACGCTCAACAGAGCGCCGCCGACGCCAGTCAGCACATAAATGGCAAGCGTTACCGAGCTGCCGAACAGCCGCTCGGAGAGCTGACCGAGGCTCCAAAGACACCACATGTTCATAGCAAAGTGCAGCAGGTTGAGGTGAACAAACCCAGCAGTGACCAGGCGCCAGTATTCTCCACTGAGAGTATATTGTCCGACGTTGCCACCCCAGTGCAGCGTAGTCTGTGGGCCGAAGCCCATCAACTCCCCACTGCTGAGGATCATCGCCAAGAACACCGCGGTGTTGATGCCCATGAGAAGGGTGGTGGCCGGGAACTGGAGCAGCACGCCGGCATTGAGCCTGCGGCTAGCGCGGCTGCTGGCGCGGCCGGCACAGCGATCGCACAGGACGGGCGCCCCCCCTTCTTCGTTGACGGGAAGCTCGGCTCCGCATTTCAGGCACTGTGGCATAGGCATTAAAAGGATAGCAAGGTTGCCGCGAAGGCAGGAATCTTTCGCTGTGTCGAAACCGACAAAAAGTGGCCGGTGGGTCATTTTCGCCTTGATTCATCGCTATCGCGATGACGTCTGCCTAAAGGCCCGCGATCCCGGCGCGCCAGGATCACTAGACGCTGATACTGCTAGTGGGTCAGTTTTTTCAACTGACCCACTACCCAAAAAGTGAACCGATTTCAAGCGGGGGAAGTAGAAGAGAATAGAAACGCCATGGACCTGCTGACACGATTCAGGGAAGGTGATCTGGATGCGTTTGAGGCGCTGTTTCGGCAGTTTCAGGGGCGCGTCTACGCCTGGATTGTACGCATCGTCCGCGACCCGGGCATCGCTGAGGACCTGACCGTGGAGACCTTCTGGCGAATTCATCGTGCGCGAGGCCGTTTTGACCCGGGAGCGGATTTCGGGGGATGGGCCTACCGGATCGCCACCAATCTGGCTTTGACTCGTGTGCGGCGCAAGCGTCGGGAGGAGCCATTGCCGGATGACTTGGCGCCCACCGGGGGCCGGGACCCCGATCCGGCGTTGCGGAGGGAAGAGCGTGAACTTATCGAGCGCTCGTTCGCCAGGTTGCCTTCGCGGCTCCAGGTCGCGGTGACCATGGCGCTGATTGAAGAACGGCCGTACCGGGAGATTGCTGACATGCTGGGGATTCCCGAAGGCACGGTCAAATCTCGCGTCTTTCGGGCAGTACGCATTCTACGCAAACAGCTTCAGGGAATGGGAGTGCACACATGAAACCAGAGGATCGTGAACAAGAAGAGGTTCGGGCGGCCTTACAGAGAACTTTCCCGGCGGGGGAGACCGAACTTCGCCGCGACTTGTGGCCGTCTATGCTGCGCCGCTTGGAAGAGCAACCTGGTCCCACGGTCCCTTGGTACGACTGGGTCTTAGCCGGAGGCGTGCTGGCGGTGGCGGTGTTCTTCCCGAAGATTGCGTTGTTGTTTGCCTTTCACTTGTGAGTGGAGGTGATTATGAATCGGCATCTTTATTTGCGGGCGTACATGGCGGGGATCGTTGTGCCTTCGCTGTGGCTGTTGCTAGTTTTAACCGTGTACTTCACCGTACGTTTCGTCTGGCAGGTTCCGTTTCCCATCGAGCGAATCCTTCCGTTTCCCATGGCCCTGGTGCCCGGCATTTTTGGTCTCTGGAATATGCTGTACGTGAAGCTGCATTCGCACTGGCATCATCCGATCGGATTGCACGGGATGGCTCTGCCTTTTTTTATCGGCCCGATCGGGTTCGCCGTGGCTGCCGCAAGCGGTATTGCCAGCGTCGACCGCGGCGCCCTGGTCTTCCACATAGGAGGGTACCTGGACATCATCCCTTATTGGTACCTGTGTATTCTCCCGTTTGTCGCGCTAATCGTGTACTACCTGGTCTGGAAATACCTCGTGGGCTACTGCAATCGGGCGCTGGAGTTGCCGACTTGAAGGCAAGCGGCACCCGTTTGCACAACATTACGCTCGCACATCAGAAGAGCAAATTGTCGATGCTGTTACTTGCCGGGTGAGAGCTTCGCGTCCTTCTTTTTATCTTGCACTATCAAATCCTGGGCACGTTTTTCTTCATGGAGAGCTGCTGCAAGCTTACCTTGGCCCCGCAGCACTTCAGCGAGGGAGCGGTGTGCATCGACATCTTTGTCATTCAAGCTGATGGATTTTCGCAAAGCCTCTTCTGCTTCCGGGAATCTGCCAGTGTCGTTTAGCGCACGTCCATAAAAGTAGTAGGTTTCTGCATCGGGGTCGACTTCGTCGATCGCGTGTTGGAACAACGGCACGGCCTCGGCAGGCTTGCCCTGGTGCAAATAAATTTCCGCCAAATTTATTTCGATGAAGGAATAGCTTGGCCGCAGAACCAGGCCCTTCTTGTACTCCTCCACGGCCTCATCGTAGCGTTTGGTGGAGTCGTAGCAAAACCCGAGCATAGCGTGACCGTAGGCATCATCAGGCGCCGCCGCAACATATTTCTTAAACTCTTCCGCGGCGCCTTTGAAATCATCCTTCTCAAGGGCCTGTTGGCCGCGATTCAGCGCAACCACATAGGCTTTTGCCTTCATCACTGGCAGAAAGAGCAACACGACGCCAACGACACCTGCAAGAATGACGCCACGACGCTGTGCAGGACGCTCACTCACCTCAAGAGAAAACGAGCGTGCCAGAAAAAGACCGAGGATAAGGCCGACGACCAAGCCGCCGACATGGGCCATGTTGTCGATATGGCCTCGTCGTAACCCGGAAAGCAAGTTGAGCAGGGAAAATTTGACGACGTAAGCAAGCAGCTTGTGCCGGTTTTCCTTCGGTAGATCGAGTTTTCCGTAATACAGCGTTGTCACCAGGACGCCGGCGATCCCAAAGATTGCGCCGGACGCGCCGGCAGAGACCTGCATTGGATTCCAGCTCAGGCTAAAGATGGACGCGCCGGTTCCCGTGATTAAGTAAATTCCCAAAATGGCCAGCGGTCCCACCAGTCTTTCGGCCAGCCTTCCCAGCTTCCACAGGCAAAACATGTTGAGAAGCAGATGAACGATGCCAATGTGGACAAAAGCCGACGTGGTCAGCCGCCAATATTGCCCGCCGAGTGTGTCGGGACCGCTGTCCGCACCCCAACGGATCAGTTGCTCGCTGTGGGGAGTGAACAAGTCAATGCCGGTGGCGCACATGGCCAGAAAGACCGCAACGTTCACCGCAATGAGAGCATTTGTCGCCGTGGCCCACTGTGAAATCGGCATGGCTACGGGAGCCAGGGCCTCCTCCAGACTGTTCTTCGGTTTGGGCGGCGCTTGGGCTTGACAGTTCTTGCAGTAGTCAGAAACTTCACCGAAAGTCATGGACGGCAGCGGAGTGCCACATTCCTTGCAATTGGCCAAAGCTAGGTCCTTCCTTCTTGGGGAAAATTGCCGGATATTGTAAGCCAAACCACCCTCAAAAGCATGAAACGAACGTGTCGGGTCGCTTGCGAACAGTTACTCTTGATAAAATCGTGATTGTGGAAGCCTCTCTACTCAACCGCAAGATCGAAAAGCGTCCCGACAAGGTCAAGCTCCAAGGACGCATTCTGTTTTTGACGGAAGATCCCGAGTTGATCCGCCGCCAGCTTGCCGGGGAAGATCTGCCCTGGGACACCAAGAATCCCGGGAACAATCCCAAGCTTCGCGACGACATCTCTACCGACGAGATCACGCCGGCGCATATCTGCTTCTTTTTCGACGAGACGCTGGGCGAATTTCCCTACACCGGACTGAAGTGCGGCAGCGAGGTCCCGATCAAGCGCGGCGACGTGAAGAAAGGCGGCTTTGTGGCCGCGGTCAGCGGCAAACGACGGGGCAAAGGCTCGAGTCGCGAGCAGTCGCCCTATGCTGAGCTGTGCGCCGGCATCAAGCTGGTGATCGCGGAAAACATCGAGAGGATCTACAAACAGAATTGCCAGAACCTGGGCGTGCTTACGTCCACCGATTTCGGCCTGATTGACCGGGTCCGCGCCGGACAGGAGATCTCGCTGAGCGAATTTACCCGCGGCGAAGACGACATCACACGGCAAGTGATCGAGTACGGCGGGCTGTTCCCGTTCAACGTAGCTCGGATGCAAAAAAGGACTTTCCTGCCGCCGATCACCACCGCCCGGCGGCCGATGACTTTGGCCGAGAAAATCTTTGCCCGGCACATGATCAATGAGAAGGGCGAAGCCGGCGTGCCGTTCGTGAAGCCTGGCGACACGGGGTTTGCCCGTACCGACTTGCGCTTCAGTCACGAATACGTCACGCCCATGGCGTCGATCTTTTTTGAACACTTCGTCGGCAAAGACGCCAAGGTCAACGATCCTTCGAGCGTAATTTTTTTCCGGGACCATCTCACCTTTCTCGACGAAGTCTTGTCGGAAGAAAAGCGCAAGATGGGGCTGCTCGATCTCGCGGGACAGCTCAAGCTCAAGCAGGAAGATTTCGCCACGAAGCAGGGCATCAAGCTGCATGGTGAACTTAAGGACCGCAAAGGCTCGGAAGGCATTTGCCATTCGGTGATCGCGGAAACCTATGCGCTGCCGGGGCAGCTCAACGTCGGTTCGGACTCGCATACGCCGCATGTGGGCGCCGTGGGCTGCGTGGCCTTCGGCATCGGCACCACCGACGTGTTCAATTCCTGGATCACGAAGGACGTCCGCGTGAAGGTACCGGAGTCGGTGAGAGTCATCGTGCGCGGTAAGCGCAAATCGAACGTGACGGCGAAGGATTTCATCCTGCTACTGCTGAGCCTGGAGTACGTGCGCAGCGGCAAGGCCCTGGCCAAAGTGATGGAGTATTGCGGCGACGCCATCGAAGAATTGAGCGTGGACGAGCGCGCTACCATGACCAACATGGCCGCCGAGATCGGCGGCTTTACCGGGATCGTGGCGCCGGACCAGAAAACAGTCGAGTTCCTGATGGAGCGGCGCCGAATGCCACGCGCCGACGCCGAGAAATACTGCCAGGGTTTGTTCAGCGATCCCGGCGCCGAGTACGCGCACGTGATCGAGTTGAACGCCGATGAGATCACGCCCATGGTAGCCGCGCCAGGAGATCCCGGCAACGGCAAGTATGTCCGCGATCTTCGCGAGCCTGTGGCTGTGGAGATCGCTTACGGCGGCACCTGTACCGCGGGCAAGAACGCTGACATGGACATGTACGCGGCGGTCCTTGCCGACGCGCTCAAGCAGGGCAAGCGCGTAGCCGACTCTTGTAAGTTCTACATTCAGTTCGGTTCGCAGGAGACGCGCGAGTACTGCCTGGCGAACGGCTATCTGGACATCTTCAAGAGAGCGGGAGCGGTCGTGATCGAACCCAGTTGCGGCGCTTGCATCAACGCCGGTCCGGGCGTCTCCACGCGCGCCGACCAGGTGGTGATCAGCGCGCAGAACAGGAACTTTCCGGGACGCAGCGGTCCTGGACAGATGTACCTGGCCAGCCCGTACACCGTGGCCGCCAGCGCCGTAGCTGGACACATCGTCGAGTACGAGGCCAGTGCGGAAAGAGAGCTGGTTGGAGCTTGAGGAAAGGCATCGGCGTTAGCGGCTGATTTCAGCTCAGGGCTGAGTACCTCCCAGCTGTGCGGAACGCCGTTCACAGCTGGAAATGCGCATCTCAGCGGAAAACGTTGCACGAGCGCCGATAGCTGATTAGAATCATCTGTAACCCAAACATCTTATCCATTACGGAGAACAAGACCCTTATGGCATATGTGATTGCAGAGCCGTGCATCGGGACGAAAGATGCGGCATGCGTGGACGCCTGCCCCGTGGATTGCATCCATCCCAAAAAGGATGAAGCACAATTTGAAGGTGCGGAGATGCTGTATATCGACCCGGTGGAGTGTATCGATTGCGGCGCTTGCGTGCCGGTCTGCCCGGTTTCGGCCATTTTTGCCCTCGACGATCTGCCGGAAAAGTGGAAGGCTTACACGGAAAAGAACGCCAAGTATTACGGGCGCTGACGCCCAGGCGGAATGATTCGAGCGCGCAGCTGTCCAGCTGCGCGCTTCTGCTTTCTGCAGGTGTATGCTTGATCTTCCATGCCCAAGCAGTCTGAAGCCCTGATTCTGCGCACCTATCCCTTGCATGAAGCGGACTTGCTGGTCACGCTGTTCACGCGCGCGGAAGGGAAGATTCGTGGCGTGGCCAAAGCCGCTAAACGGTCCAAGCGTCGCTTCGGCGGCGCGCTGGAGCTGCTCACCCACGTTGTCGCCCACTGGGAGGAGAAGGAAAAACAGGAACTGGTGCGGCTCGATTCCTGCGACATTATCTCTTCGCCGCTCGCTGCCGAACTCACCTACTCGCGCGTGGTGGCGTTGAGCTACGTAGCCGAGGTCATTGACCAGCTCCTGCCTGATCGCGAACCCAGCGACGATATTTTTCGTCTCGTGCTCTCGGTGGTGAAATCGCTTGAGGCTGGCCCGGTCTGGATGCCGTTGACTTATTTCGATCTGTGGATCGTCCGGCTTATCGGCCTGCTGCCCGACTTGAGCCACTGTACCGCCTGTGGCGCGGCGCTGAACGGCAGCCGCGCTTACTTTCATGCCCTGGCCGACGGCTTGTTGTGCCCGGAAGACAAGAGACTTGCCAGCTCGGAGATTTCATCGGAATCGCGGATCTTGGCCGGGGAAATGTTTCGCGCGCCGCTCGAGAGATTCGGCTCTGCAGCCTGGCCGCGCCAGCGGGGCCAAGACCTGCGCAAGTTTTTGGCCCAGCGCATTGAGCGGCACATTGAGAGAAAGCTGGTCACCGCGGTGATGCTGGAGAAAATCAGCAGTTAGCAATTGGCCATTAGCAATTAGCCCAGCTAAAGCAGAAGAGAGGCAGTTTGGCGAGAAGACATTTCACGTGAGCTTTAGCTGTGCCAATTGCCATTTGCTAACTGCTATTTGCCGTACTGGCGGCTGAATGCTGATTGCTGAATGCTGAAATGCCTATACCTGACACACCCTCAACCACTTGCAGTCAGACCGGCCGTGCCTTCGCCACCGCCGATGCTGCCCGCGCCAGCGAGGCACGCTTCCGCGAGATCCAGTCCCGATGTGATGCCGGTGAACTTCCCGAGCTGCGCCCGGGCGACGTGATTTACGTTGACACGTCGCTCTATTTGAGCCACGGCCGCGACGACTTTCGCGGCGGCTTGGCCGAGGTGATCGAATGCAGGACCGACATCAGCGGCGGCAAGCCTACACCCTTCGTTCGCGTCGCTCAGGAACCCGATACCTGGCACAACTGGCGGATACTGGCCGCCGATCAGAAAAAACTGCGTGCCGAGTTCGGCACGGGCTGGGCGCATCCTGATCCGGACCACAGGCCGGAGTTCAACGAGTGGTAGCTCTTTGTTCCAACGTTGCTCGTCCGTGTCATTTCTGACGGCTGACGACTTGTAACGCCGGAGGCTCGTGTGAACCCAGATCTCCATCGCGGGACGAGACCTCTTGCTGCACCATCACCAGCAGTGCCGCCGTGACCGATAAGATCACCGGGCCCAGCAACACTCCCAGAACGCCGAACAGTTGCACGCCTCCGAGGATTGAGAAAAGCACCAGGAGCGGATGCACACGCAGGCTCTTGTGGATGATCAGCGGCCGAACAATGTTGTCGACCGTGCCAATCACTGCCGTCCCGAGAACAAGCAAGATGACACCCTTGGTTACATGGCCTGTGAACAGGAGCACGATCGCGGCAGGGAACCAGACGATTGCCGACCCAAACATTGGGACCAGAGAAAGCACTCCCGCTACCACGCCCCAGAGTACGGGTGAGCCGATACCCAGCAGCCAGAAACTGATGCCGGTGAGCGATCCCTGGAGCGCACCCACAACCACGCCACCGTAAACATTGGTAATGACCGCGGAGCTAATGGTAGTGCGCAGCTTCGTGAGCCGGCCTTGATCCCAGGGCAACGCCGCCATACCCTTGGCCAAGGCGCGTTCTCCGTCGCGAAACAGGAAGAACAGGACCAGCAGGGCAATGACGGTGTTGGCGGCAAGCGAGAACAGATTCCCTACGAGGTTTGCGCCAGCGCTTACAAGCGAAGCGCTGGCACTCTCTAGCCGGCTCAGCAGAACACTGCGGAAGTCGACGGTGGGAAAGGGAAGGTGCGCACCGATCCACGCAGTCATCCTTTCCGAGCTGCGCAGCAGATAAGCGGTGACACCTCCGGCGCCGGCGCTCTTGACCGCGAGCGAATGATACAGGCCGCTCAGCTCATTGCTGATTGCGATCAACAAGAAGGTGAGAGGAACAATCGTAAATAACAGCGTAGCAACTGTGGTGAGAAGGGCGCTGGCGCTGCGGTTGGGGAATATGCGCTGCGAGTATCGGTGGAGCGGGTAAAAGACAATGGCAACGACCAATGCAAAGAGGATCGGCGCAGCGTAAGGTCGAACCAGCAGATAACAGAGGTAGAGCGCTCCTGCGGTGATTCCGATCAGCAGAAACGTCGCCGTGTTCTTTCCAACCTTCCAGGTCACAAAGCCAACCACGTGGTACAGACCTATGATGCCGTAAGAGTGGCAGGATGTTACTTGCTGGCGGCGCTGAGTGCTGACTGCTGACTGCTGATTGCTGAGCGCTCCTTCTGTTAAATTAATAAGTTCATGCCCAACGCCGCCGCCCCTACATACCAGGAACTTGTCCTCGCCCTGCAGAAATTCTGGGCTGACCGGGGATGCGTGCTGCAGCAGCCGTATGACGTGGAAGTCGGCGCGGGAACCATGGCTCCGGAGACTTTTCTGCGCGTGCTGGGGCCTAAGCCCTACAAAGTCGCATACGTGCAACCTTCGCGCCGCCCCGCCGACGGTCGTTACGGTGACAACCCCAACCGTCTTTACAAGCACATGCAGCTCCAGGTGATCCTGAAGCCGCCTCCCGAGAATGTGCAAGAGCTGTATCTGGAATCCCTGCTGGCCCTCGGCATTGACTTGCGTAAACACGACATCAAGTTTGAAGAGGACAACTGGGAAGCGCCGACTCTAGCCGCCTGGGGCGTGGGCTGGCAGGTGATGCTGGACGGGCTGGAGATCACACAGTTCACATATTTCCAGCAATGCGGTGGCATCGATCTTGATCCCATCTCTGCCGAGCTGACCTACGGGCTGGAGCGCATCGCCGCTTTTTTGCAGGATGTCGACAGCATTTACGACATCGTGTGGGCGCGCGATCCACAGACCGGCAGGGAAGTGAAATATCGCGACGTACGGTATCAGGAAGAGCTGCAGATGTCGGTGTACAACTTCGAAAAGGCCGATGTCGAAGCTCTATGGAAGCACCTTGAGTCATACGAGCAGGAATGCAAGAAGCTCTTGCAGGATTTTGAGCTTATAACCTCCAACAAGAATGTTGACGCCGGGCAACAAAGGATCGTGACTAAATTCCCGCTCCTGGCCGCCTACGACCTCTGTCTCAAATGCTCGCATCTCTTCAATCTTCTCGACGCCCGTGGCGCCATCTCTGTCACCGAGCGTGTGGGAGTGATCGCGCGGATTCGAAATCTTGCCGTTGGATTAGCCAAGGCTTATTTGGCTCAGCAATCAGCCAGTGCTCCGCCGTCGTCGCCGAAACAGAAAGTCGAGGCAGTCTGATG
>DATFQZ010000044.1:0-14678 GCA_035263765.1 Candidatus Angelobacter sp.
ATCGAAATATCGAATGTGCCGCCGCCGAAGTCGTACACCGCGATGGTCTCTTCCTTCTTGTTCTTGTCCAAACCGTAAGCCATGGCTGCGGCCGTGGGCTCATTCACGATGCGCTTCACGTCGAGGCCGGCGATTTTACCCGCGTCCTTGGTGGCCTGACGCTGCGCATCATTGAAATATGCCGGTACTGTGATCACGGCTTCCGTGACTCCTTGACCCAGATAATCTTCGGCGGCTTTCTTCAGCTTCTGCAAAATCATCGCCGAGATCTGGGGCGGAGTGTATTCCTTGCCCTGCGCCACAATGGCCACGTGGTCGCCCTGCCGGACGACTTTGTACGGCACCATCTTCATTTCTTCTGTGACTTCATCGAACCGGCGCCCCATGAAGCGCTTGATCGAGTAAACGGTGTTTTCCGGATTAGTGATCGCCTGACGCTTGGCCACCTGGCCCACCAGACGCTCGCCTGACTTGGTAAATGCGACCACCGAAGGCGTGGTGCGGCCACCTTCTTCATTCGAGATAACTTTGGGCTCGCCGCCTTCCATTACCGCGACCACCGAGTTGGTGGTGCCCAGGTCGATTCCTATAATTTTCCCCATGGCAACTGCCTCCCTAGCTTATAAGTACCTGAAAACAAAAACACATCTGCATAACAGCAACTCTATTATCAGAGTTGAGTGTGTTGTTGTCAAGCATTAGATGGTTGGGGTATAGGAGGGGTTGCAGGGAAAAGACCGCCCCATGGAGCCTATTGTTTGTCGTGTTTTTTCTTGTTGTTGACGAAATCGAGCGTGCCCCATCCCTTACGGGAGCGCGCGTTTGCTTTTTGCGCTCGGAGCAAAAGATGGGTTTGATGACTGTTTGAGCTAACAGCCATCCAGCCTAATTGATCTCCGCCCGCTTCCGGATAAACGCGGGAACGTCCAAATCGTCGGGCTCAACCGTGCTACGCATGGCTTCCGAAACAGTAGCCAGGCTGGGCGTCTCGCGAGCCGGCGGTGGTAGAGTCCGCGTGACCGCGGTCGCAGCCGGCGTTGTAACAATGGGCCCAGCCGGCGTTCCGTTGCTGCCTCTGGTCGCGGCAAGTTGCTGCGCAGAAACCGTCCGCGCGGAAGCGATGGCAGCCTGCACCGTGGAGCTGCCGCGATCCTTGCGCTGCGGATGGCCGCGGAAACCGGTAGCGATGACTGTAATCTTCACATCGTCGCGCATCTTGTCACTCTGCACCGCGCCAAAGATGATGGTGGCATCCGGGTCCGCGGCGCTCTGGATGATGGTAGAAGCTTCGTTGACTTCCGCCAACTTGAGCGAACTGGAGCCGGTAATGTTGATGAGGATGCCGCGCGCGCCGTCGATGGCCCCTGCTTCGAGCAGCGGAGACGAAATCGCCGCCTGCGCGGCGTCTACGGCGCGCCGCTCGCCGCTGGCCACGGCCGTACCCATGACCGCATAGCCCATGTTGGCCATGATGGTCTTCACGTCGGCAAAATCACGGTTGATGATCCCCGGGATGGTGATGATGTCGGCAATCCCCTGCACCGCCTGGCGCAGAATGTCATCCGCGATGCGGAACGATTCGAAGAACCCGGCGTTGTGCGCCACCGCCAGCAGTTTTTCGTTGGGAATGACGATCATGGTATCCACGCTCTCCACCAGCTCGGCGAGGCCGCGCTCGGCTTGTCCCAGCCGTCGCCGGCCTTCGAACGCGAAGGGCTTGGTCACCACGGCCACGGTCAGCGCGCCCATTTCGCTGGCCAACGACGCGATGACCGGTGCGGCGCCCGTACCCGTACCGCCGCCGAGCCCCGCAGTCACGAACACCATGTCGGCCCCTTCAAGGGCTTCCAGAATTTTATCGGCGTCTTCCAATGCTCCACGGCGGCCGACTTCAGGATTGGCGCCCGCGCCCAGGCCGTTGGTCAGCTTGGTGCCGAGCTGGATCTTCACGGGTGCGCGCGACATCTGCAGCGCCTGCAGGTCGGTGTTCGCCGTCACGAACTCCACGCCTTCGACGCCGGCGCAAATCATGCGGTTCACGGCGTTGCCGCCACCGCCGCCCACGCCGATCACTTTGATCTTGGCGTTGTTGCGCGGCTCTTCGTTGAAATGGATGCGAATGTCGTTCTCTGCGTGGTGATTTCTCTTTTTGTCGTCGCTCATGTCAACCGACTCCTCAATCGCGTTGTCCACCCGGAGGGTGGAGCAGGCCTTCAGGCCTGCGCTAAAGCTGCTCCAATTCATCGGCTTCAGCCGCTGAGGTCCAGCACCGCAGGGGCTAAAGCCCAGACCAACTTCCCTTCAACGCAGGGCTGAAGCCCTGCTCCACCCGTTTCTGCAAACTCCTTCTCATGCTCCCAGCTTCGCGAACAACGAGCGCAAGCGATAGCCGAAACCTTGCATCTCGGTAACTTTGGCCGCCGTGGTGCGATGCGCGTACATGGCCAGCCCAACCAGAGTCGAAAACTCCGGCTCTGTCAGTTGCGGCGGCATTTTGGCGATCGCTGCGGGCGAAGCCAGCCGCACCGGACGTTCGACAATGTCTTCGCACGTTCTGGCCAGCCCGTTGAGGCGCGAGCCGCCGCCTGTGAGAACGAGCCCGGCGTTCAAAAGCTCCAACACGCCCGCCTGGCGCAGATGGTCGCGCAGCAATTCGCAGAGTTCAGCGCCGCGCGGTTCCAGAATTTCCGCCAGGAAGCGTTGCGGCATCAGTCGCGATGGGCGGTCGCCCACCGCAGGCACTTCAATTTCATTGCCGTCCGGAACATTGCCGGGGATGGTATGACCAAACGCGCGCTTGATTTTTTCGGCGGCAGCCAGTGGTGTGCGCAGGCCCACGGCCACGTCATTGGTAAAGTGGTCGCCGCCCACGGGGACCACGCCGGTGTGGGCCACCATGCCGTCACAATAGACAATCAGATCGGTCGACCCGGCGCCGATATCAGCCAGGCAGACGCCTAGCTCTTTTTCCTCGGCGCGCAGGGTCGAGTCGGCCGACATCAGCGCTTCATACACGATGTTGTCCACGTGCAGGCCGGCGCGATTGACCGCGCTCACCACGTTTTGCGTGGCGCTTGAGGAAGCCGTCACCATGTGCAGATTCACTTCCACCCGGCGCGCCATCATGCCCGCGGGGTCGCGCACCCCAGCCTGATCGTCAAGAATGAACTCCTGGGGCAGCAAGTGCAGCACTTCGCGGTCGTCCGGCAAGCTCACGGAGCGCGCTTTCTCGACGGCAAGGCGGATATCGTCCCGCGCCACCTCACGCGGGCGCGAGCCGAGCGCGACACCGCCGCGGCTCATCAAACCCTTAATATGCGAGCCGGCCACGGCGATGACGGCATTGTCCACTGAACACTCAGCGATTTTCTCGGCTTCTTCCACCGCGCGCTGAATACTCAGCACCGCTTTGTCCAGCTCCACAATCACGCCCTTGCGCGAGCCCCGGCTTTCCACCACGGCGTGCCCGCGGTAGCGCAGGCTGGCATCGGCAGCATCGCAGATCAGCGCTGCGGTCTTGGCGCTGCCGGCGTCGATCACGGTAATCGTCCTGGTTTGATCCTTCGTCATGGTTACCTGAGTCATTAGTATTTAGTAGTTAGTAATTAGCTTTTGCCTTCTGGCTGCGGCCTTTGGCTCTTGGCCTTTGGCCCTCTGCTTCTTTTCCTGCCCGAACATCCGATCTTCCAATGATCGGATGGCCGATTTCCCGGTCACCCGATCACGCGCGATCCCGCTTTGCGGGATCACCCGATTGATTCACTTCCGCTTCCTGTGTCGATGCGGTTTCTTGGCTTGCGCCTTCGCCGCAGGTTTCGGCGCGGGTTTCATCTCTGGCGCCGGTTCCGGCTGCGCCGTCCGGGCTGTATCCGGATTTACGACAATCTGTCCTTCGTAGCGCAGGTCCACCGACTCTACTTTTGGGAACTGTTGGCGCCACTCGCCAATGTGGGTTACGAACATCTTGTAACGCTCGAGAAAGTGTTCATCCCCCAGGTGCACCAGCACGGTACCTCCGGCGTCGTTCACCGTGGCCTTGACGTCCTCCGGATCGGCGAGGTCCACTTCGCTGATCTGGCGGGTATAGTGTTCGTTCTCCCCGCTGCCGGAGTCGAGTTCACCCAACATGCGGTTGTAGAGCTTCATGGTCGCGGCGCGCGAGGGCAGTGGATCGGACTCGGCGATGCCGTGGATGACGGGAAAAGAAAACTTCGTCTGCCGGCTCGCGGGCAAGCCCAGCACGACGCCGCTGGAATCGATCAGGTTGATCTTCGATCCCATTTGCACGAACGCAACCGGAGTCCGCTCGCGGATGGTCAATGAAATGTGATTGGGTAGTAAGCGCATCACGCTGGCCGATTCTACCCACGGAATCTGCTCTAGGTGCCACTGGTGCTGTTCGAGGGGAACAGAGAAGATGTTGGTCTTATTTCGAACGTCGTCCCTAACCACGTCCATGATCTGGCTGCGCGATGCGTTGGCCACACCTGTGACTTCAATGTTGTCGCTCGAAACGACGCGGAAACGCGCCGCTTGAGTTGCGTAGAGATACGCGCTCCAGGCCAGGCAGCCCGTGAAAGCGGCCACCATGGCTAAAATACAGACCGTCTTGAGGCGGTTGGCGGTCTTTTTGGCGATGGCGCCGCGGCGAACAGGTACGCGCTTCTCCGTACGCAGAAACAGCGCCTCTTCGTCATTTTCAATGTCCATCACCCGCGTGGGAATGTCCTCGCGGCTGAGGGTCGAATTGCGAGGCTCATCCTCGTGTTTCAACTCAATACGCTCGCGCGCCATGAATGAGTCTGTTTACGGAGTGTCGCCAGAAGTCAATATACCTGTTTTTTACCTATTTTGAGAGAAGTTTTATGGGAAAGGACGATTTTTTTAGGGTATGGACCGGAGAAGACCCATGTGGCATAGGCGTCCTCGCCTGTGTTGCCGTGAAAAGGCCACCGCGAGAGCGGCCGTGTCACAACGCCAGATTTTTCACGCGCGCATCTTCTGGGATTTTTCCCGTGCCTTCAGCCGCTCGAGGACTTGTGGGCCGAGGTGGGAGACGTTGCCCGCGCCGAGCGTGAGGATCATGTCACCATTTTCGGCCAGCGCAGCAACTTCCCGCGCAGCTTCTTCGAAGGAAACCACGTGGCGCGCGGCCTTGCGGCCGAGCTTCGCAATCGCCGCGACTACGTTTTCGCTGGTCACGCCGGGGATCGGCGCCTCGCTGGCCGGGTAAATGTCCAGGATGAAAATGCTGTCGGCATCGGCAAAAGCGCCGCCGAACTCCTCGAGCAGATCGCGGGTGCGGGTGTAGCGGTGCGGCTGGAAAACGACGTGCACACGCCGGAAACCGCACTGGCGAGCCGCCGCCAGCGTAGCGCGGATCTCGGTGGGATGATGCCCATAGTCGTCAATCACGCTCACTCCGGCAGCGAACCCGCGTAACTGGAACCGGCGGTCCACGCCGCGGAAATTCTCCAGCCCCTCGCGGATAAGGTCGGCGGGGATATCCAGACCCACGCCCACGGCCACCGCAGCGGTAGCATTGAGCACATTGTGGGCGCCGGGGACGTGCAGATGGAAATCGCCTAGCAGCTTGCCGCGATAGTCCACCATGAAATGCGACGAGTGCTGGTGGTTGTCGCATTCGATGGCGCTGCCCAACACGCGGAAGTCCGAGCCTTCGCGCGTCCCATAGGTAACGGCGCGGCGCGCTAAACGCGGCAGCAGCTTGCGCAAGCGTTCGTCGTCATTGCACAACGCCACCATGCCGTAAAAAGGCACACGGTCGGCAAATTCGACGAAAGCTTCCTCCACGTCAGCCATGTCGCAGTAGCAGTCCATGTGCTCGCGGTCGATGTTGGTGATCACGGCCAAGATCGGCGAAAGCTTGAGAAACGAACGGTCGCTTTCGTCGGCTTCCGCTACCAGGTAGTGCGACTTGCCCAGGCGCGCGTTCGAGCCCATGGTGTCGACGCGGCCACCGACGACCACCGTGGGATCGAGGCCACCCGCGGCCAAAACCGACGCCACCATGCTGGTGGTCGTCGTTTTGCCGTGCATGCCGGCGATGGCGATCCCATATTTGAGCCGCATCAGCTCAGACAGCATCTCCGCGCGCTGGATCACCGGGACATGCTGCGCCCGGGCGGCAGCGACCTCCGGATTGTCGCGGCTGATGGCCGAGCTGGTCACCACCACTTCCGCTCCGGTCACGTTCTCGGCGCGGTGTCCTTCAAAGATGATGGCGCCCAACTCGGCGAGACGCTCGGTGACTGGCGATTGCTTCAGGTCCGATCCGGAAACCCGAAAGCCCAGCGTGAGCAGCACCTCGGCAATGCCGCTCATGCCGATCCCGCCGATGCCGACAAAATGGACTCTTTGTATCTTGGCAAACATTATCTATGTCGCTTCGCTCCAAACCGCTGGGGCCACTTCTCGCTTTGAAATCCTTCTGCAACTGCTAGCAGGCCCCTCGGCGCGCAAGTCGGCCTCCCGGCTGATCCCGAACCTCTGTTTGGCCGCGAATCAACGCGAACGAACACGAATCAACAAATGTCAATTCGTGTTTATTCGCGATCATTCGCGGCTAAACCAGTCTTTGCCAAATCCGCAACCATCCGCGCCACTCGTCCGGCCGCATCTACGTGCGAGAGCGCTTTCGCTCGTTCTGACATTTCCTTCAGGCGCTGGCGATCACCGAGCAAGTCAACCACAGTTTTCGCCAGACGCTCCGCCGTCAGCTCCGGCTGCGGGATCAGCAGCGCCGCGCCGCCGGCCACGATGGCCTCCGCATTGCGCCGTTGATGATCGTCCGCTGCCCGCGGGAAGGGCACAAAAATCGCCGGCTTTCCCGCCGCCGTGGCTTCGGCCACGGTGCTGGCGCCCGAACGGCAGACCAGCAAGTCTGCCCGCGCGAACGCCTGGGGCATGTTGTCGATAAAGGCGGAGACTTCCGCCGAAGCTCCGGCTTGCACGTATGCGGCTTGTACCTCATTATAGTCGCGCTCACCGGTCTGATGAATGAGGTGGAGACCCGGTATCTCCTGTTGCAATTCCCCGATGGCTCCGGTCACTGCGGCATTGATGGCATGCGCGCCCTGGCTGCCACCGAACACCAGCAGAGTCGGCGTGCGGCTGCCGCTTCCTTCCGGCGCCGTCGCCTTGAAAAACTCCGGGCGCACGGGCACACCCACCACCTGTGCGTTACGAAAATATTTTTTCGTCTCTTCGAAATGAACCGCCGCAGCTGAGACCCTCTGGCCGACAACCTTGTTGGCAAATCCCGGAACCAGGTTGGGCTCGAAGGCCAGCGTGGGGATTCTGGCCATAATCGCGGCAGCCATGGCCGGGCCGGAAGCGTATCCACCCACGCCGACCACAACGTCGGGCGCAAACACACGGGTGATCTTACGGGCAGCAACAATCGCTCCCGGGAGCCCCAGCATGGTACGCAGGCGGGTGACCAAGCCTACATTCTTGAGCGCGCCTACTTTGATTTTCATGAGACCAAAGCCGGCTTGCGGGACCAGGCGGTTCTCCATGCCGCGCTCCGTTCCCACAAACAACAATTCTGCGCCGTAACGCGCCTTGAGTTCGCGCGCGATGGCCAGCGCCGGGATCACATGTCCGCCGGTGCCGCCACCGGCAATGAGAACGCGCATGCTGAATATGGTTCTGCGAGCCTAAGGGAGAATCATAACAACGTTCTCTATTCCGAAGCGCCCTGGACTATATGTCATTAAGGGCACTGCCGAAGAACCTCGGCAATGCCTCCGGCAGCTCAATCCCGGCTGCCGCAACGACCATCCAAGTAAGGGCCGTCCGTAGCGCCCTGTGCCACGGACACCTGTGAGCCCAGTCACATCCCGCGTGTGCAGGGAAAGTGCTATCATCACGCTCCATCGGACCTTGTTCTTGCGCACTCTGCGCCGGCCCGCAAGTCCACACGACCGCCAGGAGGACTTATGCCGCCCCCCGTCCAACCCGAAAGCGGAATTGAACAGCTCTTGCGCGCGGAAGTCGAACTGCATCCGCCCAAGTTTCTCGCGGAGCAAGCCCGCCTCCGCGATTACGCCGCCGAATACAACCGCTCGGTGGAGAGTCCGGACGCTTTTTGGGACGCCGTGGCCAGAGAGCTCGAGTGGTTCCAGCCGTGGAAGAAAACGTTTGACTGGAAGTATCCGACGTTCGAGTGGTTCCTGGGCGGCAAATGCAACATCACGTACAACGCCCTCGATCGACAGGTTAAATCGGGGCGCAGAAACAAGGTCGCCTACACCTGGTCCACAGAAGACGGCACGGAGCGGCAGGTCACCTACAGCCAGTTGCTCGACTTTGTCAGCCGCGCCGCCAACGGGCTGAAGTCGCTGGGGGTGAAGAAAGGCGACCGCATCATTATTTATATGCCGCTGGCTCTGGAGGGCGTGGTGTCCATGCTGGCCTGCGCGCGGATCGGCGCGGTGCACTCCGTGGTCTATGCCGGCTTCAGCGTCCAGGCGCTCCGCAGCCGGATTGAAGACGCTCAGGCGCGCGTGATCCTGACCGCGGACTTCACGTACCGCCGCGGCAAGCCCGTGGAGCTGCGATCAATTGTGAAAGAGGCGATCGACGGCCTGGAGATCGTGGACAAAGTTGTGGTTTGGCGGCGAGGCACGCCGGCCATCGAGCTCAGCCCGCACGAAGTCGACTTCTACGAGTTGGTCAAGAGCCAGAAAGCCGAGTGCCCGGCGGAAGTGATGGACGCCGAAGACCCGCTCTACATCCTGTACACCAGCGGAACCACGGGCAAGCCCAAGGGCGTGGTCCACGTTCACGGCGGCTACATGGTGGGGATCTACTACCATATGACGCGCTTCTGGGACATCCGCGACGATGACGTGTTCTTCTGCACGTCCGACATCGGCTGGGTGGTCGGCCATTCCTACATCGTGTATGCACCCCTGCTTGCCGGAGCGACCACGCTGTTCCGCGAAGGCGCCATTGACTACCCGCACCCCGCGGTCGCCTGGGAATTGGTGGAAAGATATCGCGCGTCAGTCATCTTTACCGCGCCCACCGCTGTCCGCATGTTTATGCGCCATGGCGACGAGCTGCCGAAGAAATATGACCTGCGCAGCATACGCCTGTTCACCTGCGCCGGCGAGCCGCTGAATCCTGAGGCTCTGCAGTGGGCGAGCCGCGTGATCTGTGACAACGGCAAGACCGGCTTCGTAGCCGACAACTGGTGGCAAACCGAAACCGGCGGCCCGTGCCTGGGCACCATGTGCACGTTCCCGCAGCGTCCGGCGAAGGCCGGCAAAGCTCTGCCCGGCGTGGTCGCGGAGGTCGTGGATCAGCGGGGCAACAAAATGCCGCCCAACAAAGGCGGGTTACTGGTCCTGCGGCGGCCGTTCCCGCACATGTTCCGCACTGTCTATGGTGATCCCGCGCGCTACGCGCAGGACTGGGGTAAAGTGCCGAATGCGTACACTACCGGCGACGTGGCCATCTGCGATCAGGACGGTTACTTCACCGTGGTCGGCCGCGCCGACGACGTGCTGAATGTCGCCGGCCATCGCATCGGCACCGCCGACGTCGAGGGCGCGCTGGTCAGCCACCCGGCCGTAGCTGAGGCCGCGGTCATCGGGCGTCCTGATGAGATCAAAGGCGAGAACATCAAGGCGTTCGTGATTCTGCGCGTGGGACACACCGCGTCGCTCGAACTCGAGGCCAAACTCAAGGACCACGTGCGGCACACGCTGGGCGCGATCGCCGTCCCGGCCGAGATCGCGTTCCCGGACAAATTGCCCAAGACGCGCAGCGGCAAGATCATCCGCCGCCTGCTCAAAGCACAGGAACTGGGGCGGGATGTGGGGGATTTGTCGACGTTGGAGGATTAGTGGTTCCCTCGTAGATGGTCCAGGGAAACCGGGTTCTGACGTAGAGACGTGGCACTGCCACGTCTCAATGTTTACTCTACAAACAAGGCGGCCCTTCCGCCGATTTGCGTAGTTCTAGTAGATAACTTCCGGACACAATCCGGTATGCTCCACTCAAAATCGTCCCTGGGTTAAATGTGAGACGCGGCAATGCCGCGTCTCTACGCCATGATTTCGTAACCGCTTGTTTTCTTCGGTAATACTACATCCCGGAAACTGGTCCGATCTCACGCGCGAACCTGGGCCGCAGCTTCTTCCAAGCGAAACGCGCCGGGAAGAACAGCAGACCGCACCACACCAGCAATGCCGGCAGCACCGAGAGCAGCCACAGGAAGACTCCGAGCAATCCATCGACGAGGTTGCGATAGCCGTTGACGGCGGCGTTGCGGATCTGTGTGCTGGTGGAGGGAGGAACGACTTTCAGTTCAGCCTTGTAGTCTTCGTTCACAGTGATGGTCAATGTGGCGTAGTCTACCTGGTTCTTCAACTGTTTGCGTTCAGCTTCCATCTGCTCGATCTCGCCACGTACCCGGCTGATCTGCATCTCGACGGCAAGGACATCCGAGAGCTTTCCGGTGCGGTTGAGAAGCATATCGCTCAGCCGCTGCTCGGTGTGCTTGGAATTCGCCAGCCGGGCTTCGAGGTCCACGTATTTCTGGGTCACTTCTTCGCCACCTTGTGTTTCCCCTTCCACGCGGCCCAGGGCTTTGAAGTCGGTAAGCGCGGCATCGAGTTGCGACGAGGGCAAGCGCAACTCTCCCCTCAGGGACCGCGCCGAACCTGTTGCGGTATCAACGTGCAGCTCGCCCACATAGCCCTTGTGCCGCTTGAGAATCTCTTCTACGGCAGCCCGGGACTGTTCGAATTTGTTGGTGGTCAAAGACAGCTCGGCCGTGCGAACGATCATGGGGCCGTTGTTGGCCGGAACCTTGCTTTCTTCTGCTTCGATTTGTTCTTTCTCCAACTTCCCAAGCGAATTTTGAGCGAGATAAGCGGTGGTAGACCGTGGAGGCGACAGATTAGCCGATAGATTCCCATCCGCCACCGTCACGCCGGGGATCTTGCCTTGACCTGCACTGGCCTGCTGCCGCTCTCGTATCGCCCGAGGAGCTTCGTCAGCGGCCTTCCGGTACATCAGATTTGGCGTCGCTATCGCGAGGATGAGCACGAAAACCGCAGCCACTCCTCCAGCCCAAAGCAGCTTAGGTTTCAAGAAGCTCATCTGCGATCTATGCTGCGCAACAAACTTTGCCTGCTTTCCCTCTTTTCGCTTGCTGAGTTCTTCAACCAGGCTTTCAGTCAAGTTCGGTTCAGGCACTTCAATCTGCCACTGGATCAACTTCTGCGAAACCCCGCCGAGGTCGGCAGCCAGCGTCTGGCATTCCTTGCAGCTCTCGAGATGCGAAGCCGTCTCCGCAGCGCGGTCCGGCGAGAGTTCGCCATCGAGATAAGCCATGAGTTCTTCCGGTGCGACGGGATGTTGCGTGGTGGTAATCATGGTCATGCCTCACTCTCGGCGGCGGTTTGCGGCCGGATGGCTACTGCTGCGCTTCGTGCTTTAACTTGTCCTTTTGGGTTCATTTCAGGTTCCGGCTGCAGGCTTTCTTTCAGCGCCATCCGCGCCCGGAACAGACGCGAGCGCACGGTATTCACGGGAAGTCGAAGCAATTGCGCGATCTCGGCGTAACTGAGCTGCTCGTATTCGCGCAACATCAGCACCTCGCGATCGCCTGCCTCGAGCCGGTCGAGAGCTTGACGCACCCACAGCACCGCGTCCGATGGATCTTCGGCCGAAGGCTCAGCGGCCGAGTCCGGCACAGCGGCGTCTTTATACCTCGCCCGCTTGCGCCGTTCTGCTGCCAGAAGGTTCAGCGCGATCCCGTACAGATAGGTCCGCACCAACGATCTTGGCTCATAGCGCGAGGTGGCGCTGATCAACGCCAGAAATGTCTCCTGGACCAGGTCTTCGGCACGTTCCTGGCGGTTGAGACGCCGGCGGAAGAAGCCGTAGAGCGGCCCGCTATAGCGGGCAAACAGCTCCTCGAATGCCGCGCGCGATCCGCGTTGGAATTCCAGCATCAGGGCTTCATCGCTGGTCATGGTTTCACTGTCACCTTGAATCGCCTTCTTAAGCTGTAATGTCAGAAGTACGGGAAAAGTTCCCAGGCTTGCGAGGTATTTTGGGGGCTGCCAGGATCATGTGGCACAGCCCCCGGGGTCCCCGGCAGGCCCGCTGTTGGCCTGTTGGGGTGGAGGTGCCCTCGGCTGTGCATGCATCCACCGGCGAGGGCGCCAGTGCCACATACCCCAGAATAAGAACGGCCCCCTATTAAGGGGGCCGTGGGTTGGGGAATTGAAGTCCGGGGGAGGGCGTTCGATACTCCCCAACGCAATTTGAGTTTAAGCGGCGACTTTGGCGCCGGGTTTGGCTTCGGCTGCCGCGGGCAGGGCCGGAGCTTTCATGTTGCGCAGGACGAAGAACGCCAGCACCGCCGCAATCAGGTCGAAAGCGATCGCAACGGAGAACACGCCCCTCCATCCAATTTGCGGCATGATGAAGCTGGCCGAGAATGGCGTCTTTATTCTGCCGGGCAGCAAGACCACGATGATCCCGTAGGTAACGAGCACCAATGCGACTGTAAGCAGCACCGATCTGACGGCGGCATTCAGCTTGATCCGGAAAACGGTCGGAGCCAGGAACAAGGTAAACAAGACAAAAGCTCCACCCAGAAGCAGCAGAATGTCTCCCCGGAAATCAAAGGTCCTGCCCGCGACCGTGGTAGCGGCCAGAGCGGCGCCGACGGGCACAAACATCGAGGACGTACCTTTGGCTGTATAGAGGAACCCGTAGTTCTCGGTGGCGTGCTGGCGCCCGAAGAAATCTCCGCATAGCGCAGGGAAGAGCGAAAAGATCTCTGCCCAGCCGAAGAAGGTGAATGCGCTCAGCAGGATGAACATGACCGGATTGTGGGCCAAGGTGATCAGAGCGAAAATCGCGATCGCCTCCAGCCCAAACGCCAGAGTCATGGTTTTCTCACGCCCGATGTGGTCGGAGACCCATCCCCAGAAGGGCCGGCATAGACCATTCACGATGCGGTCCAGCCAGAGAGCAAAAGTAACCGTCGCCATCGTCCCAAAAAGCCAGACGTTGAAGTTGACATTGTTCACGCCGAAGGCCGCTGCCATGGGGGCCAGTTGCGCCGTCGCCATCAGACCACCGGTGGCCACCATAGCCATCATGAAATACATCAACCAGAAATGCGGAGTAGCGGCCATTTGGGTGGAGCTAAACGAGACTGCGGTCTGGCGAGTCCTTACTTGCTCGCTGCCCATGCTGCGCCAAGTCTTCGGCATCCAGTTGCCCGGCGGCGCTTTGAGAAACATAGCTGAGACGACAACTACCAGTCCCTGGATGATGCCCCAGACGATGAACGTGCGCTGGTAGCCGGAACCGGCGATCATTCTGGTGAGAGGGATTACCGTGGCTGCAGATCCGGCGCCGAAGCCGGCCGCTGTGAGTCCAGCAGCCAGACCGCGATGCTCAGGAAACCACTTGAGCGCGCTGCCCACGGCGGTGCCGTAAACAATGCCCGCGCCGATGCCGGCGACCGCGTAGGAAAGGTACAGAGCGGTCAGCGTTTCAGCCTTGCCGGATCCAACCCAGCCAAGTCCGGCTAAGACGCCACCAGCCATGACCAGCAGACGAGGGCCGAACTTGTCCACTAGCCAGCCTTCAAACGGCACCAGCCAAGTTTCCAAGAGAACGAAGACTGTAAATGTGACGGAGACGGCGGCTGTAGTCGCGTTCAGGTGTCTTTGTAGCGGCTGCACGAATAAAGTCCAACCGTACTGGAAATTCGCTACCGCCACCATGCTGACCACGCTGAAAAACAGAATGGTCCAGCGGTTTGAAAGAATTGATTCGGACCGAACGAGCTGTGAGGAGTCAGATCCTTCGGATCCAGGAGTTACGGCTGGTTGCACCGCCATAGGGGGAACCTCCTAGGTTTGGGAGACACACTATAGACCCTAAGTTGTCTCCCAAGCAATACAAACAACACGCTTGTTTTCTTTGTCTTACAAGGGTGACTCGCGAGCTAAGCTACAGCCCGCCCGCCACCCAAAACCCTTTAGCTCGCCGGAGGCTTCTCGGCTTCCAGATCCTTGTGGAACGGAATCACGCCGGGGATCAGCCACTTGGTCCACATCTCGTCCACTTTGCTCTGGAAGTAATCTGTATCGTCTTTCGTGAAGTGCGCGAACCTTCCCTGTTTGACCAGATAGTCGCGTACGGGTAGGCGGCGGATGCGCCCAGCCGCAATCTGTTCGGTGCGACCGGTAAGCCGTAGCACTCCGTTCTCGACTTCATATAACGGCCACACGCCTGTGTTCACCGCCAGCTCGCCCATCTCGTGCGACAGATAAGGATCGTAGTCCCAGCCCTTGGGGCAAGGATCGAGCGAGTGAATGAATGTTGGCCCACCGATGGCCAGCGCTTTGCGCATGGAGTTCATGGCATGCAGGCCGTAGGACATCGAAATGGTGCCTACGTACTTGCACTCAGGATGGCCGGCCGCCATCATTCCCGCCATGTTTTTCTTCCAGCGATGGTGCATGATCCGTTTGACTTTGCCGGGCGAGCTGAACGTGGTGTTCGCTCCCCAGGGCGTGCTGCCGGAAAGCTGGATGTCGGTGTTGGCGTAAGATTCGTTGTCATACATCAGGATTAGGCAGTTGTAATCGGGATGGGTGAGGGTAGCT
>DATFQZ010000045.1:0-9195 GCA_035263765.1 Candidatus Angelobacter sp.
TCGAAGATCGTGTTCACGCGCAGATACTGGTGCGGGAAAACCGGCTGGCAGCCGTTGTCGGGATCGCGAGGCAGGAAGTCTGGGTTGATCCCGCCGCCGCCATTGAGCTGCGTCAGGTCAAAGTCAACGCCTTCGTCCAGCTCCACGACTGCGCCGCCAGTGCTCGGGCACGGTCCGGAAGCCATTCCCATCACCGTATTGGCGACCGCGGGCAGGGAGAGCTTGCGGTTGAAGCTCACGTCATACCAGAAGCCCGTTGTCGTCGGCGATCCGCCGGTTACCAGCGAGGCCAGTCCGGGAAAGGAATCGGAAGGCTGCGAGGTGGAAGCATTGGTGTAGGTCTTGCCGTGGGCGCTGAGCTGAGCGAGGGTGGAGTGCGGATGAGCCGCAACGTAGTTGGTGAGATCAAGTGCATGCAGGCCGTCAACGCTGATCAGGAGCACATGTTGGATGCGGCCGTCAGAGTCGTCATCGTGGCCGGCGGCATAACTGGTGAGTGGTGTTATCAGGAAAAGGGCAGTCGAGAGAAAAAACGACAGTCGTCGTGACAGGTGCATAGCTCTCCTTACTCGTTGAGTGGCAAAATTTTCAGCACGGAAAATTTAACGGCGCGGTGTGAATGAATAGTTAAGGAGTGATTAAAAGAATGTGAAGGAGGGTTTGCGGAGGCTGTAAGGGGTCTATCATCCCGACCGAAGCGCCACGCGAATCTCATCCGTTCAAGAAATCTCTTAGCGCGAAGTGGAGGGACCCCGAGAAAGCGTCTGCCACCTTGCTGCTGTAGGGAGTTCTCCCCAAACAGCCAGTCGCAAGAGCCGGGTCCAAGAAGAGAATTAACGACGGCGAGGCCTCCTGGGACACTCCGCGGGGAGAATTCCCTGACGCCGCACGGTCAGGGATGATCCATCGGGATCTCTCCACTCCGCGCCAGAGACTTTCTTGTCTGTGGCAACTGGTTCCTGGCGCTGCGGTCGAGATGACAGAATGAGGGGGTTTTCGAAAAAGGATGCGATATCAAGAGTGAAGGATCATTCCTGGCGGGTCTTCGGCCCACTGGCGGGCTACATCCGCGAGATTTCTTCCATTACCCTGGCCAGCGTGTGGCGGATGCTCTCCGCAGATCGTACTGTAAAGGTTCTCACGCGCAGCGGGCGCAGCATCTTCTCCACATTTTTGCTGCCGCCAGCCGCAGCCTTCGAGTTGGCCTTTGCCTTGGCATCGTATTGCAGATAAAAGACCATGCAATCCGCCTGGCCGGAAAGGGAGATTGGAGAAAGGTCGGGGAAGGAGTAGGTATCCATAGGTCCGCCGACGACGACAAATACCACCACAGGATCGCCGGCGGGTCCAGGCGCGTCGGGCGCCTCCTTCAACCGGCGCACCAGTTCATCGCGTAAGAACTCGGGGCTGCGCCGCCGTTCCATCAAGCTCCGCATTGACACCACGCCCGGTCCGCCCGAGACCAGTGATTCCTTCCACGGCGGCCAACGCAATTCGTGCAAGTTGGGTTGCTCCATGGTCACGCGGCGGCGATCCAGATCCAAGGCCGCCACGCTGACCGAGCCTTTGGACGGGCTGATCTGGCTCAGCACTTTCACAATCGGCAAGATACCGGCCAGATAGCGCTCGTAGCCCGCGGTGTCGCTGAAGAAAGCCTCGGAAGCGGTCATATCGGCGAGAATCTCCAGATGCAGTGGGCGTCCCGTGCGCAAAGGCAGGTTGAGCCGGCCCTCCACATCAGACCGGTAGAGGCCATCAAGGCCGCCGGTCGCTGGCGAGAGGAATTCCACGCTTGGCAGCTCGCGCCAGGCCGAGGGGAGCGGGTCGATGTCGAGTGGAGCGACCTCCAGCTTGTGGCGCTCCAAATTATGCTCGCCTGTGGCCTGGTCGTAGAGCCCTACTTCCACGTCGTAGTTTCCAGGAAGCACGAACATCCCCCAGAAGAAAGGCACATCAGGCTGTCGTTTGCCGCGAGCTGGGTCCGGCGCGGCTTGGTCCAGATCCAAGACCTGGCATGTGCGATAGCGTCGACGAGACGGATCAATCACCTGGAGCAGCAGAAAGATGCGATGGTTACGGCGGGCAGCGATTTCCTGGAAGGGCAGATGGACTTCAATCCCTGCTTCCAAACGCTGGTGCACCGACAGCGTGACGGGGAACAGCTTAACCTTCCATGGCACCTGTTCGCGCTGGCCCTCCGCTTGCCAGCGGTCAAATGAGGCTTCGGCAAACAGCGCTTGCTGCGAGATCTGCTGGGCGGGAAGAAGCCCAAAGAGCGCCGCGCAGGCGAGCACAGCCAGGGCGCTCTTCTTGCTTAGATTGCTGAAGATCCGAGGGCAGATAGTGGATTTCACAAGGAAAATTTGCGAAATCATAGGTCGGTTTCGCACGTCGATGCAAGAAGAGATTTGCCGTAGATTTGAAACTGACGAGCACTAATGCTTTAGGGGGTGAGCCCCTCCCCGCGAGCCCTCGGAATGGTGTCTGGTCGCGTAAGCACGCTCGTGAACTGGCTAGTCTGCCGCTCGGGGACAAGGGCAGAGACCAGGGGGGCAGAGGGCAGAGAACCGCAGGGTTTCGAGGCATCCCGTGCGAAGCGCCCTCTGAAGATGAAACCGTTTGCCCCAACCGTCATCCAAAAGCGACAATGTCTGCCATGCGAATCGGACAATTCAGCCCCTGGCGCGCGGGCGCCGTTGTTTGCCTTCTCTTGCTTTTTGCGCAGGTATTGCAATCGGACACCCGGCCGCTGCCTCAAGACCAGGGCGCAGTCCGTCTTTACCAGTTGCTCACCAAGCTCAAGACCACGGCACGCCTGATGCAGGTGGTGGCCCACCCGGACGATGAAGATGGCGGCATGCTGACACTGGAAGCCCGGGGCAAGGGCGCGACGGCACTGCTCTTCACCGTGACGCGCGGCGAAGGCGGGCAGAACAAGTTCGGCACTGAGACGTCCGACGAACTCGGCATCCTGCGCACCCTCGAGCTGCTGGAGGCCGGCAAGTATTACGGCGTGGAGCAGCGCTTCAGCCACGTCACCGACTTCGGCTTTTCGAAGACCGCGGAAGAGACCTTCAACAAATGGCACGGGCACGACATTGCTCTGGCCGATCTGGTGCGCGCGATCCGCACTTTCCGGCCTGACGTTTTGACCAGCCGCTTCAGCGGCACGCCGCGCGACGGTCACGGGCATCATCAGGCCTCGGCCATTTTGGCGCACGAAGCTTTCCGCGCCGCTGCCGATCCCAATCGTTTTCCCGAACAGATCAAGGAAGGTCTCTTGCCCTGGCAGGCAAAGAAGCTCTACCTGGGCAATCCGCCGCGCATGTTCCAGGGCGGAAACATCGCCGACGAAGACTACACGGTAAAGCTCGACACCGGCGAGTACTCACCCGTTCTCGGCATGTCCTACGCGCAGTTTGCGCTCGAAGGCCTGGCCCACCAGACTTCGCAAGGGACCGGCGGCATCCGCGTGCCTCCCGGACATCGCTATACCTATTACAAGCTGATGGACTCCACGCTGCCGCAACCGCCGAAACACGAAGACGATTTCTTCGAGGAGGTTGAAACTTCGCTGCCCGGCCTGGCGGCGCGCATCGGCGCAGACCAGTCGAAGGCGCCGTTTCTTCGTGCTGCGCTGGTGTCGATCCAGAAGCGTGTGGATGAAGCGAGCAAGCTTTTTTCCATGAGCGACCCTGCTGCAAGCGCGCCCGCCTTGCTTGCCGGCCGCCAGGAGACGGCTCATCTCATCCACCAGGTAGAGGAATCACAACTTTCTGCGATCGACAAAGGTGCGCTGCTGCCTGCGTTGCGAACCAAACTTGACCAATTCACGGAGGCTGCCAACGAATCATTGGGCGTCTTCTTTGAAGTTACCGTGGATCCACCGGGACCTACCCAAGCTCCTTCGTATTTCCCTCGGATGGAGCAAACCCTCAGTCTGGCTGTGCCGGGACAAACGTTCACGGTTACATCCAAGCTCTACAATCGCGGCAAGACCGTGTTGACTCCGCGGGGAGGTGGGGTGGAGGTGCCTGACGGCTGGAAAATCGAACGCCTCGCGTCCCAGGGAGACCCTTATGCACCTCTCAAGCCAGGCGACGTCTCTGCAATGCAGTTCAAACTTACGGTGGGAGAAGATGCCCAATACACAAAGCCTTACTTTACGCGAGGCGATCCTGAAAACGAGACGGCTTACACCATCAGCAATCCCAAGTACGTGACACAGCCCTGGCCGCCGTACCCAGTCAAGGGCTACGCAAGATTCACCACAAACGCTGGCGAAGGCGAAGCTCGGGCCATCGCCAAGATCAAGTTCATCGATCCCACCCTGGGCCAGTCTGAGAGGCCGCTAGCTGTGGGTCCGCCCATCTCTGTTCTGCTGACGTCACCCGTGATCGTGGCGCCGGTCAGCGGAGCGGGGAAATCCGATGTTGACGTCAGCGTGCGTAGCAACGTGCAAGGCCCGGTACACGCCACGCTGAAGCTCGAAACGCCGCCGGGATGGAAGACCGAGCCCGAATCTTTCGCAGTCAACCTCGATCACGACGGCGACGTCAACAACTACACGTTCCTAGTTACGCCGCAAAACTTGAAAGAAGGCACGTACCAGGTCACGGCACGCGCTGAGTACAACGGCAAACAGTATTCCGAGGGCTTCAAGGTCATCACCCGGCCCGATCTAGATTCGTTCTACGCCTACCGTCCGGCGACAGACAAAGTACAGGCGGTGGACGTGAAGTTGCCACCGGGCTTGAAAGTCGGCTACATCATGGGCGCGGGTGATGAGATTCCCGAGGTGCTGCGTAGCGTGGGCCTGAATGTCAGCCTGATTTCGCCACAGGAATTGGCCTCAGGCGATCTCAGCCGCTACAACACGATCGTTGTGGGTATCCGCGCCTATGACGTCCGCACCGATATCCGTGAACAAAACCGGCGCCTCCTCGATTACGTACACCAGGGCGGAACGCTCATCGTCCAGTACAACCAGAGCACGGGCCTGTTCAACGAGGGGCATTACACTCCGTATCCCGCGACGGCCGCCAACGTACGCGTCTCCGTGGAAGAGCAGCCGGTCGAAATCCTGGCGCCGGAAGACCGTGTCTTCTCCTATCCCAACAAAATCACGGCGCAGGATTTTGACGGCTGGGTGCAGGAGCGTGGTCTTTATTTCATGTCGCAATGGGATCCCCAGTTCAAGGCGCTGCTGGCCTCGAACGATCCCGGCGAGCCTTCGCAGAAAGGGGGCATGCTGCTAGCGCACTACGGCAAAGGCATTTACATCTATTCCGGTTATGCTTTCTCCAGGCAGCTGGCGGCCGGAGTACCCGGGGCAGTTCGGTTGTTTGTGAATCTTGTGAGCGCGGGACACTGATGAGCTCGCCCCCCGGACCAACTCGGGCCGACCAACCCGCCCTCGCCCGCGAAATCGGTCTCCGCGAAGCCACTGCGCTCAACATGATTGACATGATCGGCGTGGGACCGTTCATCACCATCCCGCTGATCATCAGCGCCATGCATGGCCCGCAAGCCATGCTGGGATGGGTGCTGGGAGCGCTTCTCGCGATGAGCGACGGCCTGGTTTGGGCCGAGTTGGGCGCCTCCATGCCGCAAGCCGGCGGCTCGTACCAGTATCTAAAAGAAAGCTTTGGGGCGCAGAAGTTGGGACGGATGATGTCGTTCCTTTTCGTCTGGCAGCTCTTGTTCAGCGCGCCGCTCTCGATCGCTTCCGGATGCCTGGGCATCGCCCGTTACGCGGCGTTTCTTTGGGAACCGCTAGGACGCGTTCTCGCCGATCGCACCTTGTCGCTTCCATTACCACTGCTCGGCGCTTTTCAGCTTCGCGTGTTGGTCACCAACGGGACGTTCGTCGCGATGGCCGGATGTCTCTTGGCGCTGTGGTTGCTCTACCGCCGCATCTCTGCGATCGGCCGGCTTTCGAAATATCTTTGGGTGGGCGTGATAGGCACGGTGCTGCTGGTCATCGTTGCCGGGCTCACCCACTTCAACGCTGCGCAAGCGTTTTCCTTTCCTCCAGGTGCGTTTCATCTTTCTGACGCTTTCCTGGTTGGCCTGGGCGGGGCCATGCTCGTCGCGACATACGACTACTGGGGTTACTACAACGTCTGCTTCCTGGGCGCGGAGATTCGCCAGCCGGAGCGGAACATCCCTCGCGCCATACTAATTTCCATCGCCCTGGTGGCCGCGCTTTACATGGTGATGAACGTAAGTATTCTGGGCGTGGTTCCGTGGCAGGACCTCGACCGCGCGGCTGCCGGCGAGACGCGGTTCTACGTGGCTTCGACCGTGCTGCAGCGCGCCTGGGGAACGTGGGCCGGGGACTTAGGCGCGTTGTTGGTGATCTGGACGGCGTTTGCTTCCGTGTTCTCCCTGATGCTGGGCTACTCGCGCGTGCCCTACGCCGCGGCCATCGACGGCAACTACTTCCGCGCTTACGGCAAGCTGCATCCTCAGCATCAGTTCCCGCACGTCTCGCTGCTGACCTTGGCGTTCTTTGCCACTGTCTTTTGTCTCTTCCGCCTGCAGGATGTGATCGCAGCGCTGGTGGTGATTCGCATCATTGTGCAATTTCTGATGCAGATTCTGGGGCTCCTCTGGCTGCGTGCCCGACGTCCGGATTTCCCCCGGCCGTTTCGCATGTTTCTGTACCCTGTGCCGGCGATTCTGGCGATGGCAGGCTTCCTGTTTGTGCTCTTTAAGCGGCCGGACTTCATGAAGGAGATCAGCTACGCGCTGGTCATCATCGTGGCCGGGCTCGTGAGCTACTTAGTCCGTTCTCTGCGCCGCAAAGAGTGGCCGTTTGCCGCTCACCAGACCAGGGGAGCGCAAGTCCAATGAGGGAGGGGTTGCCGCCGGCCCCGCAATAACGGAGCGAGTGGAGACCACCACCGAGACACGGAGGCACGGAGAAAATCGGGCCATTGATTCATCGGGCGATCGAATGCGTTTGGCTTCTCCGATCACCCGATGACCCGATCACCCGATAGCCCTCTCTGTGATATCGTTTTCTGCGCCGATTCAGCCAACACAACAGGAGATTTAGAAGGATGAAATACGCGAGAACATTATGTCTTTTGATAGTCCTCAGCGTTGCGGTCAGCGCATTGGGACAAGCTAAGGGCGGCGCTCCTGCCGCCGCATCGCCGGCGCCCGCACCGCAGACGCAAGCTTCGCAGCAACCCATGAACAGCTTTGCCGCGCTGGTGGACCGCCAGGTCAGCCAGTACGAAAAGAACGTGGTGGACGCCGCCGAGGCCATGCCCGCCGAGAAATATGATTTCACGCCGGCCAGCCTCAACATTCCCGGGAGCGCCTACAAAGACGTCCGCACGTTTGCGCAACTTGTGAAGCACACCGCGACGGGCAACTATCGCTACTGGACCACCGTGACCGGCGATAAAATGCCGGACAACATCAAAAGCGCCAACGGTCCCGATGAGCTCAAGACCAAGGCCGAGATCATCCAGTTTCTGAAGGATTCCTTTGCTCTCGGCCACAAGGCGGCCAAGACTTTGACGCCCGAGAACGCCCTTGAGCAAGTCCAGTTCTTCCGGGGACCGGCAGCGCGGTTGTACGTAGCTTCCGGCGCCATCATTCATGCCGCCGACGAGTATGGCCAGATGGTCGAATATCTGCGTATGAATGGCATCGTGCCGCCGGCTAGCCGTCAGTAGCAGTAGTCTTTCTGCAATCCCGAGCGGAGCGAGGGAGCCCTATCGCTACGGAGCACACGGGGGAACACGGAGGCAACAATTGCTTCCGTGTCCCTAGTGCTCTTCATCGTCAAAAGCCTGTACGGACCGAATCATCTGATTGAAAGCGCTCTCTGGAATCAAGGGCTGGCCATCGCAGAAATCTTCCTTGGCGAGTTTCTTGAACGCCTGCAAGCTCGATTCGAGCGCACCCGGACGCTTTTCTTCAAGACTCCTGCCTACATCGACGACGTAGTCCTGAAGCAATTTCCGGGTAGCCGGATAGTATCTGCGAAGCGAGGCGTCATCCTCGCTGGCCAGGCTCCCGGGAAACTCAACTTCAAGCGCCATTGCCGTGAGCTGGTCCAGCAACTCTGGGGTAACCGCGAAATCGGGATCCACGGTGCGCGCGGCGAGGAGCTTTACGGCAAGCTCTTGGTGTTTGGACTGGATGATGGCATTCCACAGAACATGTTTGGAGTAATCCGGATTCTGTGGAATTCCGTCATAGAGCTTCACTGCCTCCGCCAGCGATTCTTCGGTATCCAGCACTCGGATGGTCTCCGCGGCCTTTTGCATTTGAAACTGAAGGTCCCATCGTTTTCCGCGTTGTTCGAGTGGCATCCCCTCTTCCGGAAGCACGTCCCATCCCGCGCCGGTGTATTTGGAATGAGCCGTCTCAAAGGCAGAAATGGCTTGCTGCAGCTGTGCGTGAGCCCATGAAGGGTCATCCATGATTGTGACTTCAAGAGCGTTCGATGTAAACGCAATGGGCTGGCTTGTTTCCAGATCCAGTGGCGCGACGATCACGCTGGCAGCCTCAGCTTGCAGTGAAATGCGGCCAGCTTCCGTGATCTGAAATCGATACGTCAAGGAGTCAGCAAAGCGGATTGGAGTTGTATCGAGCGGCCACGCGCGATCGCAATCGCCGCAACTGCCGCTGGAACCACCCCCAGTTCCCCCCTTGCAGTTCACATGCAAGATGGCAGATGCGCTTCTGCGTCCGTTGTCCTTGAACCGATCGATTACATGCTGGCTCGGCGAGATGATCGTCTGCGCCGCATGGCCCTTGACCTTCTGCGGCAACGAGAGCAAGAGATACTTGCCGGGAACATCCGATGAGTATGTCAGCTCCACCTCAATGATTTCGCCTAAATGAAACTGGGTGCGACCGTCCTTGGTGGTCAGAACCAGGTGCAAATCGGTAGGCTGATTTGAGATCGCATCCGGTGAAACGGATTGCGTAAATGCGGGACAGCAAAGAACGGTAAACAGACAAGACGCCAGTACGGTCAGTTGGCGAGATTGCATTCGTCCGCCCAGCGCCTCCTTGTCCATAGAACGCTGTTCTCACAAAGATTTGCATGCTTAGACACCAGCGGGATTATCAAGGGTTTGCTGCACGTCGTGGGTTTAGGTGGATGAAAGCTGTCTAATTGCCGGTAATGGCTCTGTGGCCAAGAATCGTTTCCGGCTCCGGCCG
>DATFQZ010000046.1:0-7671 GCA_035263765.1 Candidatus Angelobacter sp.
TTATGTACGCGCCCGCGGGGTAACCTTTCCCTCAGACTCTTCAAAGAGAGACTAGGACATGTCGGCACGGGGTCCATTTCTGGCGTCATCCTTGCGACGAATGGTTCTGAGGCGAGAACCGGGCCTTGCCAACGAACCCCCGGCGCCGTTAGGCGCGAAAACAGGGTAGCCCACCCTGGAGGCGGAGCGGCGAAAGCCGTGAGCCGGAAGGGTGGGTAGGTATCCAAATGCAGGCCGAGCCCCGGAGGGGCGGCACAGGAAGAAGGCGATTCCGGCGTGTTCCACGGACTTGAGGTAAAGAAGCCCGCCTTCGGTGCGCCGCCTTATCATTCACATTTACGGACTGGATGTGCCGCACCAAAGATCGACTGCGCCGAACAAATTTTGTGTCGCCCCGCTGGGGCTTGAAATTCATGTAGGGTCCCTGACCCACCCTTCCGGCTTCGCCTCCAGGGTGGGCTACCCTCTAGTCGCACCTGACGGCGCTTGAAGTATCGAGGGGCACAAAGCATCCCTACCCTAACATCAATTCGCTGTGAATTACCTAATTCACGCTGTCAAAAAACTTCACTTCGTCCCCATACAGTGTTCAATATCAGCGAGACTGTCTTCAGCCCAGGGCTTGATCTCCGGATCTTCGGCGGCTTTTTTGAGCGCGGGCACAGCCACGTGGGTGTCAAGCTTCTTGTGAAAGACGGCTAACAGTCCCAGACACGTGGCCGCATTGCGTCGCACCCACACATCGCTGTGGCTCAGTGCCAGGAGGCACTGCGTCTGCACCCAGCGCCAGTCAGGATCGTAATAAGCGGCGCTCCACAGCGCCTCGCCAATCTGTTCAGGGACGCCGGAGCGCAACATCTCTTCCATCTGGCTCCGCGACCGTTGCAGCACGGGCTTATGTTTTCTATCTTTTTCCACTAGCGGCATTCTAACCGTCGCCGCGCCGTTTGCTCCCATTCGTCCTACCGCCTGCAGCGTTACCCGCGTAACTCTTTCTTCATTTTTGTGTTGACATAGACTGAATCGACAGTGCATATTTATTCATTGGGGTGAATAATTATTCGGTGCTGGGTATGACCAAATTAGCGCGACAGCAAACCTTGCTCGAGTTGGCCCAGACGGGGCCGCTGCCGAGCCAGCAGGAGTTGTGCAAGCTGATGGCCAAGCGCGGGTTTCCCGTGGCCCAAGCAACGCTCTCGCGCGATCTGAACCAGCTTCGTCTGGTCAAGACCAGCGAAGGCTATGTGCTGCCGGGCGATGAAATGCCGGCAGCCGAGCCTCTGCCTGCGGTCTCACGGGTGGTGAGGGAATTTGTCCGTGAAGTGCGCCGGGCCCAGAACCTGCTGGTCATCAAGACCATCTCCGGGAGCGCCCAGCCGGTGGCTGTGGCTGTGGACGCCGAAGGTTGGGACGAAGTGGTGGGCACCGTGGCCGGTGACGACACCATCCTGATCATCTCCGGAAACGGCAAGAAAGCGAAGGAACTGCAATCGCGGTTGGAGGGAATGCGCGCCTAATGCAGCCGACGATCCAACCTGCTGTCGTGGGCGCCAGCGGCTATGCCGGGTTTGAACTGGCGCGCCTGTTGCTGCGCCATCCCCGGGTGAAGAAGCCGGTTCTCTTCGCGCGCGAAGGTGAGGGCGGTTCTTCGCGCCTCGACGAACTTTATCCGCATCTCAGCGGCAACGGCGGCTTTCCTTTGGAGCCTTTTAGCTGGCAAGCGCTAGCCGCCAAGGGCGTAAACGTGCTGTTTCTGGCCACGCCGCACGAAATCTCCCGCGCCTGGACCCCGGAGGCCCTCCAGCACGGCGTGCACGTGATCGACCTGAGCGGCGCGTGGCGGCTGGCTTGCGCGGCGTCGCGCGAAGTTTACCAGTTTCACGATTCCGACCCTGCGCTCGCCGACCGGCTAACCGCTCAGGCGGTATACGGAATTCCGGAATTGCACCGCAGCCGTCTGAAAGAGGCTCCTCTGGTAGCCAACGCGGGATGCTATGCCACGTCGGTCATCCTGGCGCTCTCGCCGCTGGTGCGTTCCGGGCTGGTGGACCTGGCCCATGGCATCATTTGCGATTCCAAGTCGGGCGTTTCCGGCGCAGGCAAACAGCCCACTCAAAAGACCCACTTCGTTGAAGTGGCGGCAAATCTTTCGGCGTATTCCGTTTTCAATCATCGCCACACCGGAGAAATCCTGGAGCAGCTGGGGCTGTTGCCTGAGCAACTGATATTCACCCCGCACTTGCTGCCGATCCCGCGTGGCATCCTGTCCACCATTTACCTGCGGCTGAATGTGCCCGCAGCGCCTGAAGAGATCGAAGATTGCCTGCGCCGGTTTTACGAGGTGTCGCCTTGGGTGCGGATTTTCCCGCACGGCAATCTGCCGCAAATTCAGTATTCGCTGCACACCAACTATTGCGACATCGGCTTTACCCTGGCCGCGGACAAGAAACGCATGGTAATGGTCTCCTGCCTCGACAACCTTATGAAGGGTGCGGCCGGGCAGGCAGTGCAGAACATGAACCTGATGTTCGGATGGAATGAGGAGGAAGGCTTAAGGTGAAAGTCGTCGTAAAACTCGGCGGCGCCACTCTGGAAGACGCCGCGTTACTGCAGCGGGCAGCGCAAGCGGTGAAGCAACTGGCCGGCGAGCACCAGGTTGCCGTGGTCCACGGCGGCGGGGCCGCCTTGACGCGCATGCTCAGCCAAATGGGCAAGACCAGCGAGTTTATCGACGGACTGCGCGTCACCGACGCTGAGACCCGCGATTTCGCGGTAATGGTCCTGGCTGGGCACATGCATAAGAAACTGGTAGCGGCACTGGCCGGTGCGGGTCAGCCCGCCGTCGGCCTCTGCGGCGGCGACGGCATGGCCTTCCGTGCCCGCAAGAAGACGCCCAACGGGCACGATCTGGGCTTTGTCGGGGAGATTTCCGCCGCCGACCCGCGCTGGATTCAAGCTATCTGGCAGCAGGGTTGCGTGCCGGTGATCTCCAGCGTCGCTCTGGGTTGTGATGGCGAGTACTACAACGTAAACGCCGACCAAATGGCCTCTGCCTGCGCCGTGGCCTGCCACGCCAATGCCCTTATCTTCCTTACGGACGTGCCCGGCGTGAAAGACGCTAACGGTCTGGTCATCCGCTGGCTAGAGCTGGAACGCGCCAACGAACTGGCGCAGCAATCGGTCATCTTCGGCGGCATGCTGCCCAAGCTCGAAGCTTGCCGTAACGCTTTGCTCCGCGGCGTGAACCGCGTGCGCATTTTGCCCGCGGAGGAAGTCGAAGCGCTGCCTGAGTTCTATTCGACCAGGATCGAATCTGGAACTGAGGTGCTGGTCGCGTGAACCTGGAGCAGATCCAAAAACTCGAATCTCAGCTGCTGCTCTCGACGTACGAGCGCTATCCCGTCCTTCTGCACAAGGGCCGCGGCGTTTATGTTTACGACCATAAAGGCCGGAGGTATCTTGATTTGCTCAGCGGAATCGGCGTGAACGCGCTGGGCTATGCGCATCCCGCGCTCACCAGGACGCTGGCCCAGCAAGCCAAGCTGCTGGTGCACACTTCCAACCTTTTCTATCACGAGTACCAGGCCCGGCTGGCTGCGGCCCTGACCAAAGTCTCGGGCATGGACCGGGCTTTCTTCACCAACAGCGGCACAGAAGCCTGGGAAGCAGCGTTGAAAGTGGCTCGCGCCTATGCGCGCGCCAACTGCCCCGAAGGCCAGCAGCCCAAATGGCGAATTTTGGCTTTGGAGCATGCCTTTCACGGCCGGACGTTCGGCGCGCTGGCCACCACGCACAAGGAAAAATATCGCGCGCCGTTCGAGCCCGGTGTGCCCGGCGTGGAGTTCGTGAAGTTCGACGATGTCGACGACCTGGAACAGAAATTCGACGCCACGGTCTGCGCCATCGGATTCGAATTCATCCAGGGCGAAGGCGGTATCCGTCCCGTGAGCAAAGCCTTCGCGGAGAAGGCGCACGCGCTTGCGGCGAAGCACGGAGCGCTGCTGATTGCCGACGAAATCCAGAGTGGCCTGGGCCGCACCGGACGCTGGTTCGCTTACCAGCACTATGGGATCCAGCCTGATCTGGTGACCGTTGCCAAGCCGATCGCCGGAGGCCTGCCCCTGGGCGCGCTGTTGGCCAGCGAGAAAGTGTCCGGGTGCATGCATCCGGGAATGCACGGCACCACTTTTGGAGGAGGACCGCTGGCCTGCGCTGTGGCTTTGCAGTTGCTCCATACCATCGAGCGACAGAGGCTGCTCAAACACGTGCAGAAAATTGGCGCGTACTTCCTGCGCCGGTTGCAGGAATTGCAGTTCAAGCATGACTCCATCCGCGAAGTTCGTGGGCTGGGCCTGATGCTCGGCATGGAGTTAAAGTCAGCCGACCTGGCCAAGACAATTTTCAAGCAGATGCTGGAGCGCGGCGTGGTGCTTAACCGCACCGACGAAACCGTGCTCCGCTTCTTACCACCTTTCATTCTCCAGAAGCAACACGTGGACCACGCCATCCGCCAGCTGGATGAGGCGTTGGCCAAGAACACCGCCGGGCTAGCCCTGACGGCAGAAAAGAGGAAGCAATGATGCCCGCAGGAGCCAAAGCCAAGACCTACGACTATGCGCCTATAAGCGCTCCGGCACAGCCGGGGGCAGCGTGCCGGGATTTCGTCTCGGTTCAGGATTTCTCGCCGGAGGAGATCGCCTCGTTGTTCGAGTTGACGCGCGTGATCAAAGCCCGCCCCGCGGACTTCCGCGGCGCGCTGGCCGGCAAACAGCTGGTGCTGTTTTTCGAGAAAGCCTCGCTGCGCACCCGCCTGACGTTTGAAGCCGGCATGGCCAGCCTTGGCGGCACGTCGCTTTTCGTGGACCAGACGCGCTCGCGGCTCAACGAACGCGAACCGGTGTGCGATATTGCCCGCAACGTCGAGCGCTGGGTTGACGCCGTGGTGCTCCGCACCTACGAGCACACGACTATCGTCGAGATGGCGCAACACACGTGCATTCCGGTCATCAACGCGCTCAGCGACGTCGAACATCCTTGCCAGGCGTTCGCCGACTACTTCACCTTGCAGGAGAAATTCGGCGACCTCAGCAAGGTCCACGTTGCATACGTCGGCGATGGCAACAACGTGGCGCATTCACTGCTTCTGACCGCGGCCAGTCTGGGCAGCAGCATTGCCGTGGCCACACCGCACGGCTACGCGCCTGACCCGGAGATCGTGAACGCGGCCCGTCGAATCGGCAAGCAGACCGGCGCCATCATTGAGATTACGGAAAATGCAACCGCGGCGGCCACCGGCGCCAACGCTATCTATACCGACGTCTGGGCCAGCATGGGTCAGGAAGATCAGGCTGCGGAGCGCAAGAGGATCTTCGCTCCCTACCAGGTCAACCAGAAACTCTTTGCACTGGCCGCGAGCGACGCTGTGTTTATGCACTGCCTGCCCGCGCACCGCGGCGAGGAAGTGGCGGCTGAGGTGATCGATTCGCCGCACTCGGTGGTTTACGACCAGGCGGAAAACCGCATGCACGTGCAGAAGGCCATTTTGCTGTCCCTGCTGAGCGGCGCGGTGCGTCCCGCGTCCACGAATTCAAGGAGTAATCATGCGTGAGAGAGTTGTACTGGCGTACTCTGGGGGCCTCGATACCTCCATCATCATTCCCTGGCTCAAGGAAAACTACAACTGTGAAGTCATCGCCATGATCGCCGACGTTGGCCAGGGCGATGACATTAGCGCGGTGGTGGAGAAGGCCCGCAAGACCGGAGCCGCCAAAGTTGTAGTCGAAGATTTGCGCGAGGAGTTCCTCAGCGATTACGTCTTCCCCGCCCTGCGCGCCGGAGCGGTGTATGAGCACAAGTATCTTCTCGGCACATCGCTGGCCCGGCCGGTGATCGCTAAGCATCAAGTGGAAGTTGCGTTGCGCGAGAACGCCACGGCTCTAGCCCATGGCTGTACCGGCAAAGGCAACGACCAGGTACGCTTCGAACATGCTTTCCAGGCGCTCGCTCCCGAATTGAAGATCATCGCGCCGTGGCGCGAGTGGGAGTTGAAGTCGCGGGAAGACTGCCTGGACTACGCCGAGCAGCGCGGCATCTCCGTGACCGCCAGCCGTGAGAAGATCCACAGCCGCGACCGCAACATATGGCATTTGAGCCACGAAGGCGGGGAACTGGAAGATCCGGCCAACGCGCCGCTCGATTCCACATGGCAGCTCACACGCTCGCCCAAAGAGGCCCCGGATCGCGAAGAGACTGTGACCATCGGCTTTGAGGCGGGCACTCCCGTGTCGGTCGGCGGGCAAAAGCTCGACTCTGTCTCTCTGGTCGAGCTCCTCAACGAAATCGGCGGGCGCAACGCCATAGGCCGCATCGATGTTGTCGAAAACCGTTTTGTCGGCATCAAATCGCGCGGCTGCTATGAAACGCCAGGTGGCACGCTTCTACTAACCGCGCATCGTGAGCTCGAGGCTCTGTGCCTGGAGCGCGACCTTATGCACTTCAAACAGCAGGTCGCACTCAAATATGCAGAGCTGGTCTATTACGGCCTGTGGTTCACGCCGCTGCGCGAAGCTCTGGATGCCTTCGTCACCGAGACGCAGAAGGAAGTCACCGGCACGGTCACGCTCAAGCTCTACAAGGGCAACGTAGATGTGGCCAGCCGCGCGTCAGAGTATTCGCTCTATCGCACCGACCTCTCGTCGTTCACCATGGGCTCGAGCTACGACCAGAAGGACGCCGCCGGCTTCATTCGCATTCTCGGCTTGCCGGCCCGTTCGAGAGCCAACTTGCGTCAGAAGAAAGTGGAGGAGACGGCGAAGTGAAGATGTGGTCAGGACGGTTCCGGCAGCCGTTGGACCCTGAGTTCGAAGAGTGGCAGCGGTCATTTCCATTCGACCAGAAACTGCTGCGCTTTGAATTGGCGGCCAGCCGCGCCCACGCGCAAGCCCTGAGCGCCGCCCAAGTGCTCTCGGCGGAAGAGAAGAAACTGATTCTCGCCGGCCTCGACGAGATTGAAGCCAAGAGCCACAAAGAGCCGTCTTTCTTTTCCGACCCGGAAGCGGAAGACGTTCACCATTTTGTGGAGAAGCAACTGGTGGCCATCATCGGGGACACCGGGAAAAAGCTCCACAGTGGTCGCAGCCGCAACGAGCAGATCGCGACCGACTTGCGACTCTTTGTCCGCGAGAGCATTGACGACCTTCGCGCCGCTTTGGGCGAGTTCCTGGAGACTCTGCTCACGCGCGCAGAAGAAAGTAAGCTGGCGGCCATGCCGGCCTATACGCATCTCCAACGGGCCGAGCCCGTCTTGGTTGCGCATTGGCTGCTGGCTTACTTTGAAATGTTCCTCCGCGACGCCGGCCGGTTGGCCGACTGCCGGCGCCGCGCCAATGAATGCCCTCTCGGCTCTGGAGCCGTCACCGGCGCACCGCTGGCTCTCGACCGCGAACTCACGAGTCAGAAGTTGGACTTCGACCGTCCCACCGCCAACAGCATCGATGCCACCAGCGACCGCGACTTTGCCCTCGAATTCGTAAACGTCGTTGCTCTCCTCGGCGTTCACTTGAGCCGCTGGGCGGAAGAGTTGATCTTGTTTGCAACGCAGGAATATGGATTCATCCGCCTGCCGGAAGCATACTCCACGGGCTCGAGCGCCATGCCGCAAAAGCAGAACCC
>DATFQZ010000047.1:0-73200 GCA_035263765.1 Candidatus Angelobacter sp.
TTCGAAAACCGGCACTGTCACCGCCGGCAATTCTTCCGGGATCACGGATGGCGGCGCCGCCCTGGTTGTGGCCGGCGCAGACTTTGTCAGGCGCCACAGCTTGAAGCCGCTGGCCCGGATCCTGGCCGTGACCTCCGCCGGTGTTGATCCGCGGACCATGGGCCTGGGCCCGGTTCCCGCGTTAGGCAAGATGCAGTCTAAACATGGGCTCAAGCTTCAGGACTTCGACCTGATTGAGCTGAACGAAGCTTTTGCCGCTCAAGTCATCGCTTGCGACCGCGAACTTCACATGGATCCCGCCAAGCTCAACGTCAACGGAGGCTCCATTGCCCTGGGACATCCTATCGGCTGCACCGGGGCGCGCATAACCGCCACCTTGCTGCACGAGATGAGCAAACGCCAAGCCCGGCGCGGCGTGGCCACGTTGTGCGTGAGCGGGGGCATGGGCATGGCTTTGGCCTTGGAACGGACCTGATAAGGATTGCGTAATTTGGTAATTTAGTAATTGGGTAATTGAAAGCAGACGATTCAAGGGTTTCAAAAATTTATTCAATTACCAAATTACCCAATTACCCAACCCCCTCTATGTCCGGCAGGCACGAAGTTGAGATCAAGTTCCGGGTTGAGGACATCCCTGCGCTCACCGCACGCCTCGAAGCCGCCGGGTTTCGCCAAGTCACGCCGCGGACGCACGAGATGAACACGCTCTACGACCTGCCTGGCAGCCCGTTGCGCCGCCGTGGAGCTCTGCTGCGCATCCGCCAGTACGGTCCGAGCTGGACAGTCACGTACAAGGACAAAAGTGCTGTTCAACCTGGTCGCCACAAATCGCGCCGGGAAATCGAAACGCCGGTGGAAAACGGCCAGGCGTTGGCCGAGATCCTGCATTCGTGTGGCTTCGAGCCGGGCTTCGCCTACGAGAAGTTCCGCAGCCAGTGGAGCGACGGCGCCGGGAACGTGGTCATCGACGAAACGCCCATCGGCAACTTCGCCGAGATCGAGGGTTCGCCCCAGTGGATCGACTCCGTGGCCGCACGTCTCGGTGTCTCCCACCGGCACTACATCACCGCGTCCTATGCCGAATTGTTTCTGCTGTGGAAGAAGAAGTCCGGCAGCGAAGTCACGCAGATGCTGTTTGCGATGTAGGAAGGCTTCTGGCTCCTAGCTTCTGGCTTCTGGCTCTTGCTTTTGGTTTTCTACAGATCACCCGATCACCCGATCATCCAATGAATTTAGGGTTACAATGCGCTGTTCAGGGAGCTTGAGGCATGTACGACTACATCATTATCGGCGCCGGCTCAGCGGGATGCGTACTCGCAGCTCGGCTGAGTGAAGACTCGAGCGTGAAGGTCCTGCTGCTGGAAGCCGGCGGACGGGACACAGCCAGAGAGATCGAAATGCCGGTGGCCTTCTCCAAACTCTTCAAGGGACCGTGCGATTGGGCCTACTATACCGAGCCGGAAGTGCAATTGAACAACCGCAGTCTGTACTGGCCGCGGGGCAAGGTGTTGGGCGGAAGCAGTTCGCTCAACGCCATGATCTACATTCGCGGCCATCGTCACGATTACGACCACTGGCGAGACCTGGGCAACACCGGCTGGGGGTACGACGACGTCCTGCCTTATTTCAAGAAATCCGAGGACAACGAACGCGGGGCGTCCGAGTATCACGGGGCCGGTGGACCCCTGCACGTGGCCGAGCTGCGTTCCATTTATCCACTCTCGGAAACATTTGTGGAAGCAGCAGAGCAGGCGGGGTTCAAGCGCAATCCGGACTTTAACGGCGCCATCCAGGACGGCTTCGGACCGTACCAGGTAACCCAGAGGCAAGGACGCCGTCACAGTTCGGCTGCGGCGTTCCTGCACCCCGCCATGTCGCGCGCCAACCTCACGGTGCTCACGGGTGTCCAGGTGTCCAGCATTTTGTTGGAAGGCAAGCGAGCCAGCGCTGTCAGCTTTCAGGAGGGCACGGCGAGCCGTCAAGAGCGGGCGGAACGAGAAATCATTGTGTGCGGCGGGGCCATCGGATCGCCGCAGTTACTGATGCTCTCCGGCATTGGGCCGGCAGATGATCTGCGTTCGCTCGGCATCGCCGTCCGCTGCGATCTGCCTGGCGTAGGCGCGAACTTGCAGGACCATCCAGCAGTGCCGGTAGCTTACGAATGCACCAAGCCTGTGACTTTGGCGAGTGCCGAGAGCCTGGCGAACCTACTTCGTTACATGGCCTTCAAGAACGGTCCTTTGACTTCGAACGTAGGCGAAGCCGGCGGCTTTATCCGGACTTCATCGGCCATTGCTGCGCCCGACGTGCAATATCACTTTGCTCCCGGCTATTTTGTAGAGCATGGGTTCCAGCAAATCACGGGACATGGTTTCACGCTGGGCCCGACGCTGCTGCGGCCTTACAGCCGGGGACGCATCACGCTGCGCTCGAGCAATCCTCACCACGCTCCGGTGATTTGCGCCAACTACCTGGCCGATCCCCGCGACCTGCAACGGATGGTGGCCGGAGTGAGGGTAGCGCGCACGGTGGCCTCAGCCAATGCCTTTGCCAAATATCGCGGGCGCGAATTGTGTCCTGGGCCGGACGCCAAAGATGACCAGGCGCTGGGGGCGCACATCGCGAAATATGCGGAAACGCTCTACCATCCAGCGGGCACCTGTAAGATGGGCAACGACGCCACAGCCGTAGTCGATGCCGAGCTGCGGGTACGCGGAGTGGACAGCCTGCGCGTGGTGGACGCATCCGTGATGCCCGTGGTTCCCGGAGGCAACACCAACGCGCCCACGATCATGATCGCCGAGAAAGCCGCAGACATGATCAAGCGCGGAGCCCAGAGTGCTGTGGCTAACGAAGGCGTTTTAAGCGCAAAATAACTCACTTTCCTTGCAGAAAATCGTTCACCGCGTTGATGTACAGGTTGGGCTGGTCAACGAAAGCCATATGTCCTGACTGCGGCAGCACCACCAGTTTGGATCCGGCGATTTTTTCGTGCATGAAGCGTGAGAGTGAGGGATCCGATTCATCGTGATCTCCGCAGATCACAAGCGTTGGCACTTTGATGCCGGGCAGTTTGTCCGCATACTCCACCGACTTCAAATTACCGTCAATGATGAACTCGCCGTGCGAGCCCCACATCTCCCGGTAGAGGTCCCATGACGTGCTGGTGTTTCCCGACACCGGATCGTAGTTAGGATCGGGATGGTGCTGATAGAGGAATGGAAAATATCCATCGCCCCAAGCCAGCTTGGCATAGTCGTCGGGATACCGTGCTTTCTCCCAGGGCTTGCCTTTGTCAAACAACCCGGCCTTTTCAAGATCGTCAAGTTTTTTGAACTCGTCCGGCGGCATGGCTTGTTTTTCATGGGCCAGGACTTTGTTCATCTCTGCCGTGCTATAAAAGGTTCCACCAAGGATCAGGTGGGTCAGGTTTTGTTGATACTTGAACGCATACGCCTGGGCCAGCACGCCGCCATAAGAGTGTCCCAGCAGACTGACCTTCCCCAGGCCTAGCGCTTTGCGGACAGCCTCGACATCCTCCACCATATTCTCGACCGTGTACAAGGCGGCGTTCTCCAGGCGCTCTGAACGGCCGGAACCGCGTTCGTCAATAAAGATGAGCCTGTGTCTGCGCGCTAAAGGAAGCAGGTACGGCAAAAGATAGTCGTGCGAAGCGCCGGGACCACCATGGACGATCATGAGCGGCGCACCGCGCCCTAGGATCTTGTAATAGATGAGCACGCCGTTGGCGTCCACAAAACCCTCTTCCATCCGATACACGCTGGAATTGGCTAGAGGGGAGGTTGCGGTTGCCTTCCTGGTTTGGGCCGCCGCCGGCAATATGAGGCACAACGAAGCGAATACGAGCCATACTCTTTTCATGGCGCAAAATTATAAACGCGACGCGACAAGCGGTCTTGATGCTTGAAAACACGGGAGAAATCTTTCGGCTCTGGACGCCCATTTGCGGACTAGAATAGGTTTGTGAGACGGCTATTCACCATCGCGGTAATTGCGGCGGTCGGCCTGATGCCGATGATCGCACAATCGCAGATGCGCGGCATGGGCGGCGGAGGACGTGTTTCCGCGCCCGCGCGCGGCGGCGTAGCGGTGCGAGGTGGTCCGGTTGTGGCTCCGCGCGTGGGCCCAGCGGTAGCTCCCCGTTTTGTGTCCGGCGGCGTCGTTGGCGTCAGGACGGTAACACCAGCCGGCGTGGTGGTCCGGCGTGGGCCGGTAGTGGTTTCCCATGGACCAGTCGTGGTGACCCGATTCCGTTCTCCATTTTTCTTCAGAGTCCGTTCTCCATTTTTCTTCAACAAATGCTTCAACGGTTTCTGCGGTAACGGGTTCTTCCCGTTCTTCCCCGGATTCGGATTCGGCACTGGGTTCGGATTTGGTGTGGGAGCAGGTTACCCTTATTACCCTGCTCCTTATTATCCCTATGACTACTCGTCACCTCCGCCGTACTATCCTCCGGACTACTACACTAACGCGGCGCCGCAGACCTCAACTCAGGAAAACGCCAATGACGTTTACCTGGCGCAGATGCTGCAGAAGCTGACGGACGAAGTCGAAGCGATGAAGAATGAGCAGAAGAGCCCAGCGGGTTCAGGAGTGGTTTTAGGCCCCAAGGCTGCCACTGAAGGGCCGGCAGCAACCTTCATCTTCCACGACGGCACGCGCATCACCACGCACAACTACGCCGTTGCCGGCCAGACGATCTGGGTCTTCAGCGAAAATCAGGCCAGGAAGTTCCGGCTGGCCGATCTGGACCGCGCCGCAACCGAGCAGGCCAACGCTGCAAATGGCGTCGAACTCCGCTTGCCGGAGCCCGCACCCGAGCATTAATTCCCCTATTCCTACAACTGTATGGGTCCATTCCCGCTCGATACTTTGCGTCACCGATGAACGTCTGCCTGAAGGCACACGATTCGCAAGCGAACCGCTGGACGCTGATACGCGTAGCGGGGCAGTTTCATTTAAACTGACCCGCTACCCCCTCGCGCGGAATAAATCTTCGTGCGACGATAGTGGTGCGATTCCACTGGGGCGAGGAACAAACACATTTCATGAGCTATCTGGTTCTGGTGCGGCACGGGCAGGCTTCATTCCTGGAAGCAAATTATGACAAGCTCTCCGCCAAGGGTGAAGCGCAGGCGCGTCTCCTCGGCGCGTATTGGGCCACGCATAAGATCGGCTTTGATCGTGTTTATTCCGGCCCACGGGCGCGGCAGCGCGATACTGCGCGCATCGTTGGCGAGACTTACGCGCTAGCTGGGCTGAGCTGGCCGCGGATTGACGTTCTGCCGCCCTTTGACGAGTTCCAAGCCGAAGCGTTGATAGAGCGCGCGTTGCCGGGACTGCTGGAGCGTGATCACGGAGTCCGCGAATTGCATCAAGCCTTCGAGCGGGCGGAAGGCCAAGCCGAACGCTTCAAGACCTTCCAGAGAGTCTTCGAAGTCGTGGTTGGGCGCTGGGCAGCGGGCGAGCTCCCCGTCCCAGGCATTGAGCCTTGGACGGATTTTTGCACACGCGTCCAGAATGCATTGCAACAACTCTCGCAAAATGGAAACCTCGGGCAGCGAGTGGCCGTCTTCAGCTCCGGAGGCCCCATCGCCGTGGCCATGCAGAAGGCCCTCGGCCTTTCCACCGAGGCTACCCTGCGTTCCGCCTGGATGGTTCCCAACTGCGCTTATAGCGAATTTCTATTCTCCGGCGACCGCTTTACCCTCCGCTCGTATAATTCTTATCCGCACCTGATCGATCCCGATTTCTTCACCTACCGGTGAACAAGAGGCGCTTATGGAATTTGCCGTCGAATCCAAACTGCAGAAGACGCTGAATGAAATTCAGCAGTTTCTTGAGAGAGAAATCATTCCTTTGGAACCGCAGGTGGCCGAACACGGGTTCAAGTCCGTGTTGCCACGCCTGAAGGCCGCGCGGCACAAAGTCAAGGAAATGGGCCTCTGGTGCCCGCAGATTCCCAAAGAATATGGCGGCGTGGGACTAAGCCTGATGGAACACGGCATGGTCAGCGCCGTGCTTGGCCGCACGCTCCTCGGCCACTACGTCTTCAACTGCCAGGCACCCGATGCCGGCAACATGGAGATCCTGATCGAGCATGGCACGCCGGAGCAGAAGAAGACATATCTAGAACCCTTGCTGCGAGGCGACATCCGCAGTTGTTTCGCCATGACCGAGCCCGAGCACGCCGGGTCCAATCCGACGTGGCTGGATACCGCAGCTGTAAAAGACGGCAAGGATTACGTCATCAATGGGCACAAATGGTTTACATCTTCCTGTGACGGCGCCGCGTTCGCTGTGACCATGGCCGTGACCAATCCCGACGCTCCCCCGCACCAGCGCGCCAGCCAGATCATTGTCCCTACCACTACACCGGGGTTCACGCGCGTAAAAAACATCAGTGTCCTCGGGCACGCGGGCGAAGATTACTCCAGTCACTCCGAGGTCCGCTTTGACAATTGCCGCGTGCCGCAGAGCAACCTGCTCGGCCAAGAGGGCGCGGGATTCCAGATCGCTCAGGAACGCCTGGGTGCAGGCCGCATTCATCACTGCATGCGCTGGCTTGGCATCTGCGAGCGCTCGTTTGATCTCATGTGCAAACGCGCAGCGGAACGCGAACTGGCGCCGGGCAAGCCGCTGGCCACGCGCCAGATCGTGCAGCAGTGGATTGCAGAGAGCCGAGCTGAGATCAACGCTGCCCGCCTCATGGTCCTGGAGGCTGCCTGGAAGATCGAAAAGCTGGGCCAACTGGGCGCGCGTGAAGAAATCTCTTGCATCAAGTTTTACGTTGCCGGGGTCCTGCTGCGAGTTTTGGACCGCGCCATTCAGGTTCATGGCGCCATGGGGTTGACTCCAGGGACGCCGCTGGCCGCCTTCTGGGCTGCGGAACGCGGCGCCCGCATCTATGACGGCCCCGATGAAGTCCACAAGATGGTCGTGGCGCGGCAGATCATCAAGAAGTACGGCGTGCAAATCTCCACCTAACGCGATCGTTGAGGAACTAGCCGATGGCACAAACCGTTTCCCGCGCCGGCGATCTCGGGGACCACGCCGGGCGAATCCGTCCGGGCGAAGAGCTGAATTTGGAGAAACTCGATCCTTACTTACGCCACCGTTTCCCTGATCTGTCCGGTGCATTGCGGCTCGAGCAGTTTCCCAGCGGTCACTCCAACCTGACCTATTCGGTTTCGTTCGGTGAAAAAGAAATGGTGTTGCGGCGCCCGCCGTTCGGCAGCAAGGTAAAGAGTGCACACGACATGGGGCGTGAATACCAAGTGCTAGAAAAGCTCCACGCCGCCTATCCTGCGCCCCGGCCGCTGCTCTATTGCGCTGACGAGTCGGTGATCGGAGCGCCGTTCTATGTAATGGAACGTGTGCAAGGCATCATCCTGCGCCGCGATCTGCCTGCGGGCCTTGAACTCGCGCCGCAGACCGCGCGCCGCTTGAGCGAAGCATTCATCGACAATCTGGCTACTCTGCACCAGCTCGATTACAACGCGCTCGGCCTGGGCGAGCTGGGCAAACCGCAAGGCTATCTGGAGCGCCAGGTCAAAGGCTGGATCGAACGTTACTACGGCTCCAAGACGCACGAGCTGCCCGAGGTGGAAACCATCGCCGCATGGCTGAAAGACCGTATGCCGGCGCAGAGCGGGGCTACACTGGTCCATAACGATTACAAGTACGACAACATGGTGCTCGATGCTGCTGACGTCACGACCATTCGCGCCGTCCTCGATTGGGAAATGTGCACGCTGGGCGATCCGCTGACCGACTTGGGCACGGCTTTGGCCTACTGGGTGCAAGCGGATGATCCCATTGAAGTACAGATGGTGCGTTGGGGGCCAACCGCCATCCCCGGCAGCCTCACGCGCGCCGAGTTAGTCCAGCGCTACCACCAGAAGACTCGCCGCGATGTCGGTAACATCGTTTTTTATTATGTCTTCGCGTTGTTCAAGGTTGCAGTAATCATCCAGCAGATCTATTACCGCTACCATCACGGGCTAACCAAGGACGCGCGGTTTGCTTCCTTAGGAGAGGTGACCAAGATGCTACTGCGCGTGAGTTCGTTGGCGACGGAACGCGGTCACATTTAAACGACTAGGCTCAGGCTGTGGGATTGGCACCGGGCGGTTCGATTGGGCCGCAGCGTCCTCGCCACTCCTGACGAAACTTTTCCCGCTCTTCCGGCGTCATCCGCTCCCAGCGCTCGGCCATTCGCTCCCGCATCCGGCGCCGCCAGCTTGCCCCTCCAGCCCCATGGCCATGGAATCCGCCAAACAGGATTCGGCAGAGCACCAGAAGTCCAAGAGCCTGCCAGAAGGTAATCTGGTGCCAGCCGAACAACCCCGGCAGCATCCAGTTCCAGAGATTCATCACCAAAAAGCCGCCGATGAAGATGAATACCGCAATGCCCACAATCGCCAGCGGGGCAATCCAAAACAGTTTCTTCGCTCTCGGTCTCATATCTGTCCCTCTCATCTTCTCTTAAATTCGTCATAAATGTCTTGCAATCGCTCGCGCAGGTGGAGCACCGCGTAGCGCTTGCGTGAGAGCAGCGTATTCACGCTGACGCCGGTCTCCGCGGCCATCTCCCTAAAGCTGCGCCCTTCCAGTTCGTGAGCGACGAAAACCTCGCGTTGCTCACGCGGGAGTTCGTTAAGCACAAGCTCCAACTCATCAAGAAGCGCACTGCGAAAGTAGAGCGCTTCCGGTCCGGCATCGGGCGATGGCAGCAGATCTTCGATTTCGAGCATCTCGCCTGCTTCGTCCTCGACCGCCTGGTCACTGAACAGCTCAGGTCTTTTCTTACGGAAAAGGTCAATAATGCGATTCCGCGCGACACGAAAAAGCCAGCCGGTGACTTGTCCAATCGGCATCAGCAGGCGGTTGGCTTCAACCAGTTCGTAGAAGACGTCTTGCACGATGTCCTCGGCATCAGAGGGATCGGGCACCCGCTTGCGGACGAAATTGCGGAGCCGGGACCGTTCTTTCGCGACGATCTCGGAGATTTGACGATCTTGCTCAGTCATCGAGGTGATGCTCGCCGTCTCGTCCATCTATTCCTGCCATTGCTGTAGACGAACGGCGACCTCAAATATTGTAGAGATTGAGAGGGGAGCGGGTGTGCAGCATTGGCGGGAAATGCGCGTGCTACCTGTAGTAGCGCACCACCCACTCAGCAACTAAGCAGGGCTTGGGATTGTTTTCGCCTTCCACGGTGACGTTATACACGACTTCAACGGCTTTGGGCGGCACTTCCTTGATGGCTTGCAGGACAAACCGCGCTCGGACGTTCGTCCCTGACCGCACTGGCGAGACGAAGCGGAGGCTGTTGAGTCCGTAGTTGACTCCCATGCGAACGCCTTCTTGAACCGCAAGGGCCTCGTGCATGAAGTGAGGCAGCAGGGACAACGTGAGAAAGCCGTGGGCAATGGGAGCACCGAAAGGAGATTCGCGCTTGGCGCGTTCAACATCCACGTGGATCCACTGGTGGTCGAGCGTAGCGTCGGCGAACTGCTGAATGCGGTCCTGGGTGACGGTGAACCAGTCTGTGACAGCGACTTCCTGACCCGCAAGGTCCTTCAACACATCCAGAGAACTCACCGTGCGTTTGGGCATCGGCCGCTCCTTTTCTCTTATTTCTTGGTCGCCATTTCCGGCCGTATGCTGTCGGTGTCTGACCAGTACTTCCTGCGTAGCTCTTTCTTTAGGATCTTACCGCTGCCGGTCTTTGGGAGCGTATCCGTGAATTCAATCGACCGCGGACACTTGTAATGAGCCAGGCGGCCGCGGCAGAAGTCGAGCAACTCAGTTTCAGTGGCAGAAGCGCCGGGCTTGAGGACCACAAGCGCTTTCGGCGCTTCGCCCCATCGCGGGTCGGGCACCGGGATCACCGCAACTTCATACACCGCGGGATGCGCGAGAAGAGCTTTTTCGACCTCGAGCGAAGAAATGTTCTCGCCTCCGCTGACAATAATGTCCTTTTTGCGGTCCACGATCAGGAGGTAGTTATGCTCATCGATCGTGGCCATGTCGCCGGTGTGGAACCAACCATCGCTCATGACGGCAGCCGTGGCCTCAGGCTGCTTCCAGTAGCCCGCCATCACACCATCACTGCGGGCAACGATCTCGCCGATACTTTTGCCATCGCGCGGCACGTCTTTACCTTGCGCATCCACCACGCGGACTTCAATCCCAGGGATGGCAAATCCGGTGCGGGCCTGGCCTTCGTAACGTTCCTGGCCTTCCCAGTTCACCCCTTCCTTCATCCGTGCGGTGGTAAGTACCGGGGCCGTTTCGGTGAGCCCGTAGCCGGAGTAGCAGGCGCAGCCGATCTTCTGTTCGACTTCGCGCACCAGTGTGGGCGACGAAGCCGCCCCGCCGATCGTAATCCTTTTCAAACTGCTCAAGTCATACTTCGGCCGCTCCGGACAATTGACGAGCGCCGTTGCCATGGTGGGCACCAGGCTGCATGCGTGTACGCGCTCACGCTCGATTAGACGAAACACTTCCGGGGGATCAAATTTCTGCACCATCACGTGCGTACCGCCGGCGAAAGTCAGCGAATGCGCGACACCCCAGCCGTTGGCGTGAAACAACGGGATGGTGTGCAACTCGACGGTTTCGCTGCCAGTGTTGAAATTGAGGGCCGCGCTCAGTGCATGCAGGTAGATGTTGCGGTGCGTCAGCATTACCCCCTTGGGGTTGGCGCTCGTGCCGCTGGTATAAAAAAGTTCACCGAGCGCGTTCTCGTCGAACTGCATGATGTCAGCGTGGAACGGAGTCGCCACAGTAAGCAGGTCTTCGTAGCTGTCTTTCGCCATCCAATCTTCGCCGGGCGTGGAGTCAAGCTGGAAAAAAGAACCTACCCACTTGAGCTCTTTGCGGAACGAATCCACCAGCGGCGAGAATTGGCGCTCAAAGAAGAGCGCGCGCGCTTCGGAATCGTTCAGGATGTAAGCAAGTTCCGGCGGAGCCAGGCGAATGTTCAGTGGCAGCAGGACGGCCCCGGCCGCGAGCACACCGTAGTAGGCCTCCAGAAGCCTGTGGCAGTTGCCGCTCAGAAACGCCACGCGATCGCCGGTCTGGATTCCCATCTTCTTGAGAGCCCCAGAGAGCCGCGCCGCCCGGTCGGAGAATTGCTCGTAGGTCAGCCGATGCTCCCCACACACCACGGCGGTTTTGCCGGGATATTGCTGGCTCGCATAGCGAAGAAAACGAATTGGAGTAAGAGGAATGTTCATGATCTTCCGTTCTCACCAGGCCGACTGGCCTCCATCCACTACCAGCACCTGGCCGGTCACGTAAGCGGAAGCATCCGACGCCAAGAAGACCGCCGCGCCCTTCAGATCATAGTCAGTACCGAAGCGGTGCAGCGGGATGTGGCCAAGCAGGTAATCTCTCTTGTGTTCGAGGATCCAACTTGACATGTGGGTTGGAAACCAGCCCGGAGCAAGTGCATTGACCTGTATATTATGACGCGCCCACTTGCAGGCCAGATCTTTGGTAAAGGAGATCACACCGCCCTTGCTGGCATGGTATCCAATGGCCTGGACTGCTTCAGGCGGCGCGCCGCTCAATCCGGCCACGGAAGCGACGTTGATGATCTTGCCGCCGCTTTTCTGCTCGATCATCACCTTGCCTGCCGCTTGCGAACACAGGAATGTCCCCGTCAGATTGGTTTCCATTACCTTGTTCCAATCCGCCAGGGTCATCTGCTCGACGGGCGCGCCCCAGGAGATGCCCGCGTTGTTGATGAGAATGTCAAGGCGTCCCAGTTGGGCGACGGTGGCCTCCACCGCTTGCTGCACGCTGGCCGGATCCTTCACGTCGCATGCCAGCGCGAGGGCGCGAACCCCGAGCTTCTCCATGTCATGCGCGGCCTGCTCGCAGCGTTCCTTTTTACGCGCGGCCAAGGCCACGCTGGCGCCCATTTCCGCCAGGCCTTCCGCCATCTGGCGCCCGAGGCCGATGGATCCACCGGTGATTAGGGCCACCCGGCCATGAAGATCAAAAAGCTGCTTCACACTTCTTGTCGGCTGCGATGCACTGCCTTGCGAAGAGCTTGCCATAGTTTCCTCAACTGTCAGTCTTGTTGTCGTACCGGCGGCGCGATGACGGCGTCCCCGGGCCGCGCCGGTTTTTGCGCGGACGGGGGTGGGATGGCACCGCTCTCCCACGGCGACTTGAGTTGGGTGCGCCATTCGAGCAAGGCAGGCCCGGGGCCCTCAAGCCAGCCGGTCAACCGACGCTGCAATTCCTCGAGCGTGCTCACGCGTTCGGCGCGAACGCCGTACGCCTCTGCGACGCGGCAGAAATCAGGGTTCCGCAACGCAACTTCATGCTCGCGGCCGAACATAGTGCGCTGGAGAAAACCAATGATCCCATAAGCGCTGTCATTCACCAAAAGCACCTTCACCGGCAACTGGTATTGCGCCAATGTAGCCAACTCATGCAGAGTGTACTGAAAGCCGCCGTCGCCCGCGACGCAGATAATTTTGCGCCTCCCTCCCGACTGTTGTGTCGCGCACGCAGCGCCAATAGCGGCAGGCAGTCCATATCCCAGGGTTCCCGACCCCAGAGGATAGAGAAACGTCTCCGGAGCCAAGACCGGGAAAAAAGCGGAGGCCCAGTAGTTCAGGATGGACTGGTCGTTCACAACGACATCATCGCGGTCCAGCCCGCTGCGCAGGAGCTGAATCGCGGCGTAGGCTTCCGATTTCAAATTCTCGAGCCGCGATTTTTCTGCGGTTCGCAACGCTGTAACATCGCACCAGCCGGCACGTGGTCGCATCTGCGCTGACAAGAGTTCGACCATGGCCCCGAGGTCCCCAACGAGTTGCTGGCTTGCCGCGAACCGGTCGCCGGGATAAGCGCGGTCGGCTACGATCTGCAGATGACGTGCCGGCAACCGCAACTGGAATCTGCCGGTATCGAACTCTGTGATACGCGCCCCGCATGAGATGAGCAGGTCGCTCTGGTCGAGCACTTCGCGAACCAAGCCCTGGCGAGAAATGCAGCCCATGGCGAGCGGATGGTCGTCGGGAATCAAGCCTTTACCGCTGGTGGCCGAAAAAACTGGCGCTTGCAGGATCTCCGCTAGCTTTTGTACCGGCGCAGAGCTGGCCTTCGCCCCACCGCCAATAAGCAACGCGGGCCTCCGGCTTTGCACGATGAGTTCGCCGGCTGCTGCAATGTCCTGTGGTGCAGGCCTTATCGCCGGGGTCTTCGGTGCTTCAGCAAGTGCTCTTGTTACCGGAGCGGACAGGAGGTCATGGGGGATTTCGATGAACGCCGGGCCGGGCGCAGGACCGTGAAGCACCGCGGTTGCAGCTGCGATGGCTTCAGGAATTTCATCCGGCGAGGTTACTCGATAGGCCAGGCGAACCAAAGGCCGGACGATCTCGATCTGCTGCGGGGTCTCGTGTAGCGCTCCCCCGCTCTTCTCCCTCAGATGGGAGGCTATGTTGGTGCCGATCACCAAAAGCGGCGTGCCGGCTTGCAGCGCTTCCAACAGCGGCACCAGAGTGAAGAGATTGCCCGGGCCGGTCGAGGCGAAGACCGCAGCGACGTGTCCGCTGCGGCGGTAGTAACCGTCCGCCGCAAAACCCGCAGCCTGTTCGTGGCGCACAGTCCAATGGCGGAACTCCGGGGTCGTGCGCAGAACCTCGTACAGCGCTATGTTGTGGATGCTGGGGATGCCGAAGCCGCAGTTAACGCCGTTGGCCAACAACCCTTGGATCACAGCCTGGGAACCTGTCATGGGAGATGCGGTGGGCCGGGCTGTCTCGGATGCGGGCGACATTTCTTCACGCCAAGTGCGATGCAATCCTCGTGGTGCGGGGTGAAAACAAATGTCAGCGGAAAAGCAACGAGGACGGCGAAGCGTTGTGCTTCGCCGTCCCCGAGGATTTAGAAAACGACGCGAGCGCCCAACTGAATCTGCCGCATGGGGAAAGCTGAAGTGAAGCCCAGCGGCTGGTTGGGGGCAATGGTCGCGCTGCCGTGCACGTTGGCGGTGGGATTACCCAAACCGCCGGCGGCCGTCGCTACCAGGAAGTTCGGGCCTACCACGTTATTCACTGCGGCGTAGTTGATGGTGTTAAAGATGTTGAAGCCTTCCGCGATCACCTGCAGATTGGCGCGTTCTGTCAGCTTGAAGCGACGGCTAACTCGCATATCAAAGGAGCTATAGTCCGGACCAACTCCGGTGTTGTGGGCAACACCGATCGGACGGTCGTTCGTGGAGTGCCGGTCGCCGTTGACGTCCGCGCCGGCCAGCAGGTTGAATGGATGTCCGCTGTTATAGCGGATGATTGGCGCCAGTTGGAAGTTAGCGAACATGCGCGCCAAGGTGTGCGGGCTCTGGCCGCTAAAGGGGCTCTCCAGCACGCCGGCGATGACCAGCTTGTGGCGTTGATCGAAGTCTGACAGACCGCGTTCCAAGGCCAGGTTGGTATTGTCTTGGGGCCCGAAGTCGCTGTTGAAATCCGTGGACGAGCTGAAGGCCTTGCTGAAAGTGTAGTTCACCATCAGGCTAACCTTGTCGCTGAACCGTTTCTTGATTTCCAGAATCGCGCCTTCATACAGCGCCGCACCTTCTGAGGAATAAACGTTGTCCTGAAGAACACCTAGCCTTGCAAAGCAGGGGTTGTTGACCAGCACGCCACATGCAGGGGATGACCACGTCTTGAAGGTGGCGATGCTTCCGTTTTGCAACGGCACGCTCGTAGTGGGCGTGGTGGGCAGCGCGTTCTTGTCAATTGACGTCGGCAGTCCGATCGTGTGCACGTACACGCCGCTGAGGGCAACAGAAAAGTCCTTACCGATCTGGTGCTCGATGCCAAATTCGGCTTGCTGCGAATACGGGCTCCGGTAATTCGGCTCGCCGCTGAAGAACACGCTGAGCGGAGCGGTGCCGTCATGCTTGGGGACAATGCCGAACTGCGCAAGGTCCGCTGGCGTGATACAAGCGGCTTGCCCCGCCGCGGGTCCGGTGCACGTTATTTTGCCCTGACCAAACAAGGTCTTGAAAATGCACCCCGAGTTGACCGTTCCCGTGGGATCGGAAAAGGGGTCAACGCAGAGTGGAGACGTAATTCCAGCGAGTCCAGTGAGCGGCACGAATACCTGCGCGATCTGCTGGTTGCCGTTCACCAGGCCAAGGGTCTGGATCACGTTGGGGATCTGGCCATAGATCTGTGAGTAAAAGATGCCGTAGCCGCCGCGAATCACGGTCTTGTGGTCGCCCCACGGGTCCCAGGCGAACGAGGCGCGCGGCGCGAAGTTGTTCTTGGGCGTCTTCAGGTTGCCGTACTGGCTGTCTACTTCGTAGCGCACACCGTAGGTGAGGGTGAAGTTGGGCCGGAGCGTCCAAGCGTCCTGGAAGTACGTGCCAAAGAAAGGCCGCGTAGTCCTGTAAATGGGGCTGCCAAACCCTTGTTGATAGAACTGGGGCAGGCCCAAAGCGAACGCCTGCAGCGCACTGATTTGGGTCGGTGCGGCCGAGGCTAAATCGGTACTAGCGGGAGTTGGAGGGCCAGTTGGACAAACCGGCGGCACCTGAAAGCAGGGGGTAACGACGCCGCCAGGCAATGGGCCGAACACAAAGCGTCCGGGGAAGAACGTGTCCGACTCGGTGTGGTTGCCACGCAGCAATTCCACAGCGCCAAACTTCAGGGTATGGTGACCGCGCATCATCGTGAGATTGTCGGCAAACTCGTAGCGACGCATGATGGTCAGGTTGGGCAGAAAGATATTGGAGTTCAGAAACGCAAATCCGGCCACGCTGAGACCCGGGGTGCCGGGGGCGTTGGGAATCACGTTAAAATCCGTGTAGTTCCACTGCGTGCGGAGTTCGTTCAAGGTCTTGGGGCTGAATTGATGGAACCAGTTACCCTGGAGGTTGTGATCGTAAGCGCGGACGGAGCTGCCTGCTGAAAAGCCTACCAGCGACTGCACATCTGGATTTTCTTCGCGATCATGGCCGAAGTTGTAGTGCAGATAAACCTGGTTGCTCTCACTGAACTGATGGTCAAAGCGAACATCAGCGAGATATTGGCGTGTGCCGTACGCGAACAAGCCGCCGTTGTTCTCCAACTGGTTGACGACGAAGGCGTTCAAGGGGCTCGTGACGGGATTGATACTAAAAACGTTGTTGAGAATGCCGGCGCAAACTGGTGAAGCGATTGCCGGGTGATTGGTCAGGCAAGGCACGTTGCCGGGGCTCTGGGTCGCTAGGTCGTTAATAATCCTGCTTTGGGGGGATGAGATACGGAACATCGAGGTGGTGGGAATCAGCGGAACCGAGTTCTGCGCATCCTGCACCAGGCCCTCCCCTGCCATAAAGAGCCAGCTCTTATCGCGGGTAATGGGCATGCCCACAGACCCGCCGAATTGATAGCGCTTGAGCACGTCCGTGGCGGGCGTTTCCTTTAGATCGGGAGCGGCGAAATTGAACGGCTGGCCGGGAGCCAACGCTTGCGTAGCGGAAAAAGGATTGGACTCGTCCAAATTGTCGTTGCGGACCAGCCCGAACAAGCTGCCGTGCACGTTGTTGCCGCCCGACTTAGAGACGATGTTGATGGAAGCGCCGCCCGCTCCGCCGAGGTCCGCGCCGTAGTTGCTGCGGTTGATCTGGAACTCCTGCACCGCTTCCTGCGGGAGGTTCAAGCGCACGCCGCCGGCGTCATCGTTAGTCTCGCCGCCGTCTACCGTCACGCTGTTGCCGCGCCCGTTACTGCCATAGAAAGAGAGGCCGCTCTGAGGTGTCTGCTTTACGCGGAAGTCCTGGTCTCCTGCAAGGCGCGTGGAATCGGAAACTGCGGGCGCGAGTAGCGTGAAGGTAAGATAGTCACGGCGGTTAATGGGCAAGTCTTGAATGTACTGCTGGCTGATTACATCCGCCTGCGCGGACTTTTCAGTTTCGACCAGCGGCGGCGCTGTCGTGACCTCAACCTGTTCCGAGACCGTAGATACTTTCAAGTGAAAATCCAGCGTCATCGTTTCGCCGACGTTGACGATCACGCCCTTTTGGAGCGAGGTCTGGAAGCCGGCGTGGGCCACACTTATGTCGTAGGCCGCAGGAGGCAGGGCGGTGATGCGGTATTGGCCATCGCTGTCGGTCGTGGCCGTATGCTTGATGCCCTTGCTGGCATCGGTGGCGGTGACCGTCCCGTTGGTGATCACAGCGCCTGATGGATCGGTCACCGTGCCCTTGATGTCGCCGGAAGCCCCCACGCCTTGAGCGTAGGCCAAGCCGCCGAGCAACAAGGTAGCAACGAACACTCTGCACGTGTTGAACAACTTCATACAATCCTCCTAATCAGAAGCGCACCGCGCCGGGTCCCAGGTCTCCGCCTTTAGGAACACACAGCGCCATCAAATTTGAATGAATCTTCATTCAAATGCTTTTTCTCGCTCACCAATTCTTTGATCTCATTCGTAGTTTCAATTGCAACCCAAGCGACACTTTGAACCGCGTCGCTCGCCGAACCAGGCGGAGATACTTTATGGCAATCCGCATGGAACTGCATCAATTTTTTTGCAATGCTTGAATGGCCGAAGTCCAGATGGCCCCCGGAGAAACGGACAGGAATTATGTATCGGAAGGTAGTAATTGTCAAAGCTTTGATTTTGTAAGGCTACTTGCCGCCGACCACTCAGACTTCCATCCTCAATTGTTCAAAAAGCCAAACGAAATGCTTCATAGATGGCTTCGGGAAGGTTTGGAACCGCCCTTTTCGTGGCTGTCGCCCAACTCCGCAGGCGATTGATCGGCCGAGGCAAGCTGCTTCTGCAGCCATGCCGTCAACATGGCGGTGGCCCTCACGGGGAAAATCCTTTGCAGCAAGGCGATGCGCCTCGCGTCACTGCCGATCAGCACCCGGTCCTTATTCCCAGTAATTCCTTTCACGATCACGCGTGCCGCTTCTTCCGGAGTGGTGATGGCGACCTTGGCAAACCGCTGGCGGTCCTGAGCGAACTTCGTTGTGTTGGCGGCCGAGCCGGCGCGCGCGTTTTCCGCGATCCGCGTGGCGATACCGCCGGGATGCACGCAGGTGACCTTCACGTTGCTGGCTCGCAGCTCCTCGCGCAGGCACTCGCTGAAGCCGCGCACGGCATACTTGCTGGAGCAGTACGCCGATTGTCCAGGCGGGCCAAACAGCCCAAACACGCTGGAAATGTTCACGATGCGAGCATCCGGCTCGCGTTCCAACAAGGGCAGAAAGAACTTGCAGCCGTGCACTACGCCCCAGTAGTTGATGCGCATGAGCCAGTCCATATCGGCCAACGAGATCTCGGCAAACGTGCCGTAGAGGGCGACCCCGGCGTTGTTCACTAACAACGACGCCCGGCCAAAATCCCTCTGGACCGCCTCAGCAAAATCGGCGACGGAAGAGGGGTCAGCAACGTCGACGGTGTAAGTCCGCGCCGCCTGAGCGCTCAGGAGCGCTCGCGTCTCTTCGAGACCTGCTACGTTCACATCGGCCAGCGCCAGCGCCGCTCCGCGCCGCGCCATTTCCATGGCAAGCGCCCGGCCAATGCCGGAACCGGCTCCGGTGATAACCGCGACCGCGCCTTTGATTTCGCTCATGGTTACAACTCCTGCACGCCGCTCCGGCGACGCAGGACGAGTCTAGCATGGCTGGTGCGACGATCTAGCCCGCGCGGCTTGACAGACAGTTTCCGTGTCGTGGGTCAGGCTCAACTGAAGAGACATCGCGGGTACGCCGGTTCACGGCTGCGGCGATGAACGACTGCCTGACTTGACACGGCCTTCTCTTCCCCGGAAAATGTCCTCCATGGCGGAAGGTTTTTCGAGCAGACTAGCCGGCATCACGTTACCCGATCTGGATGGGAATTCCGTGCGTTTGGGCAGCCTGTGGTCCGGCGGTCCTGCAGTGGTCGTTTTTCTGCGCCACTACGGCTGAATCTTCTGCCGTGAGCATGTCGCGCAGTTGCGCGAGCGAGAGAGCGATTTCAAACAAAGAGGCGCGAAGCTTGTCGCGATCGGCCTGGGCGACGCCGCCTACGCCCGCCATTTTCGCGAAGACGCCAAGATCGAGTTTCCCCTGCTCATTGACGAAAAACGGGAAGCCTACAAGGCCTTGGGCCTGGGCACCGCAAGCGTGCTTCACATTTTCCGCAAAGACAACACTGCAGCGCGAAAGCGCGCCAAGGCCGGCGGACATCGCCAGCACAAGCTGGGCAAAGATCCGTTCCAACTCGGGGGAAGTTTCGTCTTCGCGCCCGGGAACAAGGACCTGTTTACCCACGTGAGCGAGACCTTTGGCGATAATGCCGACCCCAACGACTTGCTGAAGGCGATTGGATCACGACCATCTGAAAGAGTGGTCTGACGGTCCACATGTCGCTCGCCTAACCTAGAATATTGCCGCTCGGTTGCCGCTGCCGAACCTCACGCCCTAGAACCTGTGTAACTATTCCTCCCTTCGCTTCCTGGCTATGCTGTCCCCCATTATGATGATCCGCAAATACTTGCCCGTAATGATGGCTTGCTTGCTGTCCATGCCGGCTTTGGCCCAGGAGGGGCAGTCTCTGGGAGACCTTGCCCGTAAGATCAGAGACCAAAAGGAGGCCAATCAGAGGTTGCCCGCGCCTGGTCCTGTCGCCACGCCTCCGGTGGTTGCAGCTGACGCAAAAATCAAACCGGATCTGCATCCCGATTTTATCAATGACCTCCACGCGGCCGACAGATATGAAGCGGCAATCCGGGAACTCGCGCTGCAGGAAAAGTTCGAAGCTCTCGACCAGATCGCGAATGAAGCGCGGAGCACAAGAGCCACATTTCCCGGAAGTTTTTGGAAGATACATCTCATCTACGCCGCGCTCAAGGAACCGGCCGGGGGCATGCAGGCGAGTGAGGCTGATTGGACGCAGCAGCTTGGCCACCTCCAGCACTGGAAAGAGCAAAAGCCAGATTCCATTACAGCCCGCGTAGCGCTCGCCTGGTTCTATAACAGCTACGGGTGGAAGGCGCGAGGCACCGGCTACGCCGACTCTGTCACCCAAGAGGGCTGGGGTCTGCTGGAGGAACGAGCGCACATGGCAAGAAAAATTCTGGAAGAGGCTAGCACGTTGCCGGCAAAATGTCCGGAATGGTTTCTCGCCATGCTGGCGGTTGCCCGCTCAGAAGGATGGGAGAGCGCTGAAACAAATGCGCTATTCGAGAAGGCCGCCGCTTTCGATTCCGACTATTACTACTACCATCGAACGCAGGCCGACTCGCTTTTACCCAAGTGGGGCGGAGAGGAAGGTGACGTGGCCAAGTTCGCCTGGACCATCGCTGACCGTATCGGCGGAAAGAAAGGCGACCTGATGTACTACCAGATCGGAAGTTTCCTAAACTGCGCCTGCGACAATGACCGTCAGCTCAACCAGCTGTCCTGGCCGCGTCTCAAGCAAGGCTACGCAGCCTTGGTGGAGCTCTACGGCACTTCGATCTTCCACTTAAACAAAATGGCCTACATGGCCTCAATGGCCGGTGATGATGATTACGCAAAGGGGTTGTTCACCCAGATCGGAGACAACTGGGATAAGGACACTTGGCGGGAACATGACTATTTCATTTATGCAAAAGCGAGGGTCGAGGGCGCGCCCTTGCGGCGGGCGTTTGCGCAGGCCCAGGAAAACTCCAGAACCCCGGAAGGCCATCTCTTTGATGAAACTCTGATGGCATCGCTCAAGAAGAATTACCAAGGGAAGCTGATGGAATGCATGAAGACCACGCCCAATTACGAGCTGCCAATGGTTGGACTGCTGATGCGCTTAGCGCAGGACGGATCGGTGCGACAGGTTGTCATGGCTCCGTTCAACGCGCCTGCGGACTGTTTTCGTCCACAATTGGAAAAGGCCAGCTTCCCCGCTCCGCCTAGAGATGACTACTGGGTGGTGGCAAACATGGAGGTAAAGAAGTAGCCTCGAGTCCGAATTCCAGATCGGCCCATGTAAAAGTTTTCTCCGGCCTCTAATGCGAGTGGGACAGCCGAAAGGCATCGAAGAAGCGAGCAGCATCCGGATGGCCTTTCGCGAGAAGGAAGTAAATCTTGCTTTCTCCGTAGTACATGCGACCGTGCATGTGCGCACCGGCGCCCGTGTACGGCGTCTCAAGCTCAAATGCAATTGCAGGAACCTCTCCGGGGACGTCGGTCTCAGTGATCAGCTTCCAGCGCATATCGTTCAGGAAGCGGTCTCGAAAACGACGAAGTGTGTCTTTCGCCCCGCCACCATCGGGACGCGCGGGCGCAGGCAAGACCATTACTTTGAAGCCATCGCCATGGGGAAGATCGATGGTGTAGGTTCTGGTCGAAGAAATCGTCTCAAGTTGCGGTTCGGCCGGTGACGAAAGAATGAATCCGTCGTCTGCGTAGGAATACTCTTTCCATTGCTGGTCGACCAGGCGGAAAGAATTGATGAAGCGTTCGCCCTCCGGAGCATCGGGGGCCTCCAAGAGGAAAACGCGTCCACCAGCCTCAAAGGAACGCATGGTATAGAGTTGGCCTCCCACTTGCTTTTGCGCGCGAAACGCTGGAACGCCGGCAAACTTGATCTCTTCAATGGACGAGGGCACAACACCGGCGGCTGCCGTCAAGGTTCGCTTTATCATGTCCCGCAGTTCTTCCTCCGGTCCGCTTACATTCATGACCAAAACAGCCAGCTTTTCCTTACTGCTACCCTTGCTTACATAGATGTGGCTTTTGGGATTCCTGACAATCTGTGGTTCGACGGAAGCAGAGATGGCAAAGCCGTCGTCGTTATACACGTACTCCTTCCACGAGTCAGTCTGCTGAGCACACAAAAGCCCTGTACCGGTCAACAGAACAACGACGCAAAGCGAGAAAATGCGCTTCTTCATGTCCAAGTTAGCTTTCAGTGACGCCCAGCTGTGATCCGCCTGGAAGGCAGTGCAGAAGGTGGCGAGATCAGGGGACATCGTAGTCGAGGGATGGCGAGCGGAGCAAGCTTGGAAATGCGCGCGGTGGGGCTGAGAAAGTTTCCTTCGGACCCGCCCGCACGTTTAGAATTGTGCCGTCAATCACCTAATTCATTGCTGCTTTCCCGGGGAGCCCACCATGACCAAAGAAGAGATTCTCAAAAAGCACAAGCAGTATCTGTTCCCTTCCATTAGCACGTATTACAGCAACCCGCTGGTCACCGATCACGCCAGCATGCAGTACGTGTGGGACGTGGAGGGTAACAAGTATCTGGATTTCTTCGGCGGGATTGTAACCATCTCGGTGGGCCACTCAAATCCCCGGGTCACTTCCAAGATCAAGGCGCAGATTGACAAGCTGCAGCACGCCTCCACCGTGTTTCCCAACGAAGCCGTGGTCGCGCTCGCGGAAAAGATCGCGCAGATCACGCCCGGCGAAATCAGCTGCAGCTTCTTTTCCAACAGCGGGACCGAAGCGAACGAGACCGCGGTGCAGATCGCTCGCATGTTCACCGGCCATTACGAAGTCGTGGCGCTGCGCCACGGCTACAGCGGACGCTCGCAGATGGCGCAATCGCTCACCGGGCATGGGCCTTGGCGCAAATCGTTGCCGGTGGCCGCTCCAGGCTTCGTTCACGCGCTCAACCCTTACTGCTATCGTTGCCCGCTGGGGAAAACTTATCCCAGTTGTGAAGTGGCTTGCGCGAAGGATGTGGAAGCCGTGATCCAGACCACCACATCCGGGCAGATTGCAGCGTTTCTGGCTGAGCCGATTCAGGGTGTAGGCGGGTTCATTACTCCACCCAAAGAGTATTTCAAGATCGTGTTCAAGATCGTGAAGGACTACGGCGGATTGTTCATCGCCGACGAAGTGCAAACCGGCTGGGGGCGGACAGGCAAACGTTGGTTCGGCATCGAACAATGGGAAGTCACGCCGGACATCATCACGGCCGCGAAAGGTCTGGCCAATGGCGTCCCTGTGGGGTTGACCGCAACACGTTCAGAGATCGCAGCCAGCTTCAAAGGTCTGCAAATCTCAACCTTCGGAGGTAACCCGGTGACCTCCGTCGCCGCGAAAGCCACGATTGACCTGATTGAAGAAGACCGCCTGATGGACAACGCAGCTACGGTCGGCGCTTACTATCGCGCCGGCCTGGAGTCGCTCCAGGACAAACACGATCTGGTCGGTGACGTCCGCGGCATGGGCCTGCTCCAGGCGATGGAGTTGGTGAAGGATCGCGGCACGAAAGAAACCGCACCGGAAGCCACGAACCAGTTCATGGAAGAATGCCGCAAGCGCGGACTGCTGGTGGGCAAAGGCGGCCTCTATGGTAACGTGATTCGCACGTCGCCGCCGCTCAACATCTCGAAGAGCGATGTGGACCAAGCGATCAAGATCATGGACGAATCGCTGGTGGCCATCTCGCCTGCCCTGGCGGGAGCCGCCGCGCGGCGCTAATTCCCTTCACCTGCAGATGCTGCGGCGGCAGCCGGTTTTCCGGCAAGGACATCCAGTACGTGCCGCACATTGCCGGTCTCGAAGATCCGGATCGGAAAAAGCTGCAGCTTGATCAGCACCGGAGGCGAGACCACCAGCTTACCTAGCAGGCTGGTGCGCAGGTCCACATCGGCGATGGCCGCGTCCATGAGATCCCTCGAGGTCGCAGCCAGGTTCACCGCAACGTTCCACGCGGCGTCGCGAGCAATGGTCATGTTGAAGTTGATGATCTGGGTTTCCGTGCGCAGGCCAAACTTCTGCAACAGATCGATCAATGGCGAGATCTCACCAATCTCTTTTTCCACTGTTCCCACGAGTTCGGCCAGAACAGTGTTGATGGTGTTGAAGTCTGCCTGAAGGCTGGGAAGTTCGTCTCCAGGAGAGGTTTGAGCGGCGGCGATGCCGAGATCAAGATTGATGTGGGCGTTGATGCCGGCCACCAACTGCTGTACCACGATTGGATACCAGTGGAAGGCGGCATCGAACGCCACTTGCCAACTTGACGTCGGTTGTTGCCCGGCCCGGAATTGCTCGAACGCTTGCAGGTATCGATTGGCGAAATGAATGTCCAGCGCTTCCATGCGGGGGCCATTCTGGAAGCGCCCTTGCGCGATGCCATCTTTCACGGCGCGCGTTACTCGGCGGTACAGCGCAGCAAAATAGCCAATACGGCTCTTCTGGCCCCAAGCCCAGTCAACAATGCCGTCGAGGGCGCGGATTATGTCATCGATGGTCTCTGGCGGCATGGGCACATGATAGTCAAGAATTTGAAAATTGAAGTTTCAATTTTCAACTTTCTTTGAGCTCTTCGAACAGTGCCTGCCTTACCCCCTGACGGTGTTCTTCCTTGAGTTTCGACCCTTCGCTGGTGAGATAGAAGACGTCAATTGCAATCTCGCCCTCAGTGTCAATCAAGGCGATCTCGATGTTGCACTTGAGATGGGCCAGCCGCGAACTGATGCGATAAAGAAGCCCTGGGCGGTCCTGAGCGATCACCTGCAAGATGCTGCAGCGCGAGGAACCCGCGTCGTTGAAATCGATTCGTGTTGCGACCCGCGTTCGGGCCGAAGCAGATTTTTCGCTGCGCGCACGGTCGCGCAGCATTTTGTCCAGATCGGCTTTACCGGCCAGCACGTCGCGGATGCTCCGTTTGAATCTTTCCCACTCCGGCAGGTTTAATTCCAGTGTGCGAAAGCGATCGGTGAAGTGGAATGTGTCCACGACGATGCCGGCAGCATTGGAGAATGCACCAGCCTTCACGATGCTCATACCCCATGCGGACAATACGCCGGTCACCGTCGCAAACAGCAATGGGCGGTCAAGCGTGACCAATGTCAAATCGTACCAATGGCGGCCGCGCTCCAACCCAAGCTGAACCGGCTCGGTCTTGAGAAGGCTGGCCATCTCAAGGTGGGCCAGCGCTTCCTTAGCGGAGGTCGTCGCGAGATAGCGCCGCGGCATGCCTTCCAAAAACGGCTTGAGTTTCTTGCCAGCCATCGGCGCGAGGGTTCGCACCAATTGGTTCTCTTCTTCTGACTCCATGTGGACCCGCTGGTCGGCGCTCAGGTTCATGACGTTCGCGGTTTCAATGTAGAGCTGCCAGAGGTTCTCCGCCTTCCACGGCGTCAACGCTTCCGGATTCACCGCCTTGATATCAGCATACGTCAGCAGGCAGAGCATCTTCAGGCGTTCCGGCGACTGCAGCCGCTCAGACAGCTCGCGCGCTGTTTCCGGCTCAAAGATGTCACGACGCAACGCGGCCGACATCTCCAGATGATTCGCGATCAGAAAAGTGACAGTTTCTCGTTCTTGCGGCGCGAGGTCCAAACGCTCCATGCAGCTTTCAGCGATCTTCAGCCCTGCTTGCACGTGATTCTCGGCTTGTTCGGGCGCGCCCTTACCCAAGTCGTGGAGCAGCAGCGCCAGATACAAGAGCTCGGGCTGCTCGAGTTCACCCAGAAGCTCAGCGTAACGCTGGTCCCACTCCGAAGGCGACTGGCGCAGGCGGTGCAAGCTGTCAATGGCCAGGAAACAATGCTCGTCCACGGTAAACCGGTGATAGTAGTCACGGACTACAAGAGCGTCGATGACCTTGAGTTCAGGCAGCACCAGCGTAAGAAATCGTAGAGCATGCATAGCCCGGAGCGCATTGGCGGCGTGGGATTGTTGCAGGATTTCCTGGAGGTAGATCCACAGTTCGGCGCCGCGCGGCGGCGCCGCCGCTAGCGAGGGCAACACTTGTTCAATTCTTTGTTCGGTGGTCGTGCTCAGCTTCACTCCGTGGTGCGCCATAAAGTGGAACAGACGCAGAAGCATCTCTGGCTCGCCGAGCGAAGATGGCTGCTGCAAGAACACCAGGCCGTGCACCACAGAGAAATCCGCGTTGGAAACACGCGAACGCCAGCTTTCAAACTGGCGATAAAGAGACGACCACGTAGCCAAGGCCTCGTCGAGCATCTGTGTGGCGATGCGATGGACAGCGCGGGCATGACTGAAATAGAGGCGCATCCAGCTCGCGGCATCCAAGGTGCCGGCTTCCGGCGCTCCAATTGTGTGGGCCGCGGCCTCGTCCTGCGCCGCCCAGCTCAGCGTGTTGTCGTCACGGCCCTGACGCCAATGCAGAAAACAGCGCAGCGCCACGAAGAACCGGTCGGCACTTTCCGCCGGCTTGCGCATGGAAGACGGCAACAGATTGTTCTCCTGGGGCCAGTCCTGCAGCTTGTCCAGAGCTGAGATCAACGCCAGCCAGTGAGCCAGGTTATGGTCGCGAAGGCCGCCGGGACCATCTTTCACATTGGGCTCGAGATGGAAGACAGTGTTACCGTGCTTGCCGTGGCGGGCGCGGGTCAGTTCGGCGAGCCGCTGCACCAGGAGTTGTGACTCGCGCATTACCAGTTTTGGAATCATTTTGTCATGGAGCCGCGCAAACAATTCCTGATCACCGGTCAAAAAGCGGCAATCCAGCAGCGCGATGGTAAATTCAACGTTCTTGGGGTCGAAGCGATCGCACTCCGCCAGAACGCGGCTCGCCGGGCTGAGCTTGATCCCGAGGTCCCACAGTTCTTGGGAAAACGCCCGTATCGGGTTTTGGAGCCGGGCCTCAACGCCGCGATCCGCGTAGAGAAACAGGAGGTCAACGTCTGAATAAGGAAAGAGCCGCTGGCGGCCGTAGCCGCCAGTCGCGACCAGAGCAAAATCCGTCTCAACTCCGGCCTGAGGGACCAGATGCCTCTCCCACAGCCGAAGCACAATCTGGTCCAGCAGGGCCGCGCGCTGGACTACGGCCGCGGTGCCGTCGCCGGACGAGAGGAACTCCCGGCGTATGCGCGCCGACTCCGCGGCGTACAGATCTCGTAGCTCGGTGTTGGCGATCGTCGCTGTGGACATGGGATCCGGGTCCGCCGGTTACAGCGCGCCTTCGCCGCGCTCCTCGTTGCGAATGCGGATGACGTCATCCACACGGGAAAGAAAAATCTTGCCATCGCCGATCTTGCCTGTGCGCGCCGCGTTCATGATGGCGTGGACGGCTTTGTCGGCAAGGGCATCCGACAGCACCAGCTCAAGCTTGGTCTTGGGAATCAGATCCACGGTGTATTCCTGTCCGCGATAGAACTCGGTATGCCCTTTCTGGCGCCCGTGGCCTCGGACTTCCAGCACCGTCATACCCTCGATGCCGATCTCATGCAGCGCATCCTTCACTTCGTCGAGTTTGGAGGTGCGAATAATCGCTTCAATTTTGGTCATCAGTTTTCCATTCCCACAAGAGCCGCCGGCCGTGCCGGTTATGCGGAGACCTCCCAGTAGTATCCTTCCTCGCCGTGCTGCGAAAGATCAAGGCCCTGAATCTCGTGATCTTCAGAAACCCGCAGGCCGATCACAACATCGACAACTTTCAGAATGATCAGCGTGACAACGATAGCCAGGACCCAGGCAATGGCTACGCCTACGAGTTGGTTCAACAACTGATGCCCATTACCCTCGATTACCCCGGACGGCAGAACGGCGCCTTTAGCGTCTTTGAAGATCGGGTTGACGGCGCTGGATGCGAAAACGCCGGTGAGCAATGCCCCGATCGTGCCTCCGGCTCCATGGACGCCGAAAGCATCGAGCGTGTCGTCATAACCGAAGCGCGATTTTACCTTGGCCACCATCAGGTAGCAGACTACGCCGGCGGCCAACCCGATCGCGAGCGCCGCCATCGGTCCCACAAAACCCGCGGCCGGTGTGATGGCCACCAGCCCGGCGACGGCACCGGAGATCGCGCCCAACGCGCTGGGCTTCCCATTGCGCAGCCATTCCGCCGCGCACCATCCGATCACTGCCGCTGCCGCGCCGAAATGAGTGGCTACGAAAGCGCTCGTGGCCAAACTGCCGGCGCTTAATGCACTGCCGGCGTTGAAGCCGAACCATCCCACCCACAGTAGACATGCGCCGATGAAACTCAGCACCACGCTGTGCGGTGGCATGGGCGCCTTGGGATAGCCGATCCGCTTCCCCAGATAAAGCGCGCAGACCAGTGCGGAAACGCCTGACGTGACGTGAACCACCGTCCCCCCGGCGAAATCCAGTGTCGGGTACCGCCCACCCAGTGAAGCGTTGAGCAGCCCGCCTTTCCCCCAGACCATGTGGGCCATTGGGCTATAAACCAGCAGCGACCACAAGACCATGAACACAGCCATTGCGCTGAACTTCATGCGCTCCGCGAAAGCCCCTGTGATGAGAGCCGGCGTGATGATGGCAAACATCAACTGGTAGATCATGAACGTCTGGGCCGGGATCGTGGCCGCGTAATCGGCGTCTGGTGATGCGCCCACGCCTCGCAAAAAGACATTGTGAAGCCCGCCGATAAAGCTGTTCCCGCTGCCAAACGACAGGCTATAGCCGACCACGGCCCAGACCACGGTGACCAGCGCCATCATCGCAAAACTCTGCATCATGGTAGCCAGCACGTTTTTCTTCCGCACCAGGCCGCCATAAAAAAGCGCCAGACCCGGCCCGGTCATCATGAGTACAAGAGCCGCGCTTGAGAGCATCCAGGCATTGTCGGCCGATCCCTTGGCGTCAGCCACCTGCTGCTCCAAGCGTGCGATGCGATCGTTCTGTGAATCGGCCGGCTGAGAGGCCGCGGAACCAGTGCCGCTAACTGCCTGTGCGGCAAGATGATGAGACGCCACCGTCAGGCACAGCGCCAAGCAAATCGTCACACCCATAACCCAGGTCTTTGCCATAAGAGTCGTTGGTCTCCAAGTGAGGCGAAAAGGGTAACCCTAGCTTGAACCCAATTTATCGGGCAAGGATGGGACGGGGAAATTGAAAATATTTATGGTGGCTATGGATTCTGCAAATAGCTCGAAGCCTTTTCAACGGGTTACCCGGATCAAGGACGCCTCAGGCGCTCTTATGGCTACGGTTGGCGGCTTCTTGCGCGCCTCCAAACTCGTAACCTACGCCCCGAATGGTGTGGATAAGCTTGTGTTTGGCGCCATCGTCGATCTTCTTGCGCAAATAATTGACGTAAACATCCACGACGTTGGTCATGGTATCCGGAGAGAGTTTCCACACAAATTCGATGATCATATTGCGGGTAATGCGCTGGCCGGCGTTGCGCATGAAATATTCCAGCAAGCTGAACTCCTTGGGAGTGAGTTCGATCTGCTTGCCGCCGCGCTGCACCGTTCGCTTCACGCAGTCCAACTGCAAATCCTCGATTCTCAAAAGAGTTGGCACGGGACGGCCTTTTCTGCGCAACAAGGCGCGGACCCGCGCCGAAAGTTCCGAGAATGAGAAGGGTTTCGTGAGATAGTCGTCCGCCCCGGCATCCAGGCAAGCGACACGCTCGCTCACATGGTCGGTGGCAGTCAAGATCAAGATGGGAAGATCGCCGTCACGGGTGCGGATTTTGCGCAGTACCTGGCTCCCGCCCATCACAGGCAGGTTCAGGTCCAGGATGAGCAGGTCGTACTCTGCTCCGCCCAGTCGTTCCAGGGCTTCTTCTCCGTTGGCGGCGACTTCCGTCAGATGATCTTCCGCCGAGAAGGTTGTTGCTATGAATGAAGCCAGAGGACCATCATCTTCTGCAATCAAGATTCTCATGCAGTTGTACTTCTCCCAAATGTTTTTATAACCGACATCACCGGGGGAGAATTAACTCTTTCGTTAACGCGGGGCACATTCCGCGTGATGACGTCTTGTCATCCTTACTAAATCTAGCCCGCAATATTAGCAACACACACTTGATCGTGCAACTCTCGAAAAAGTAACGTCCGTCGCATTGGATAGGTCAGCAGGCCACTGTCAATAGGATGTACCTATAACACACATCTTTTTCTCCTAGCTAGGCGTTGCCGGGATTCCTGTCAGCCAAGCGCCGGGTGTGGCGGGCGATCATCAGGTCCTCATCCGTTTCCACAACCCGTACCACACACGGGCTCTCTGGCGTGCTGATGACAGCGGCGTGAGCCGCATTCATTTTGTCGTCCAGAGTAATCCCCAGATGTTTCAGGCCGCCGCAAGTTTCCCCGCGCACTTGGGCTGCCCGTTCACCGATTCCTCCTGTAAATACAAGGGTATCGAGCCCATGCAACGCGGCAGCAAAGGCCCCGATGAACTTGCGCACCTGATAACAAAACATGGCGACGGCTTGGGCGGCATTGGGGTTCGTGATGCGCTTTTCGAGCAACGTTCTCATGTCGCTGGTCAGGGCGGAGACGCCGGCCAACCCGGCTTCGCGATCAAGCAAGGCTTCCAACTTCTCGGCGGTCCAACCTTGGCGTAGCAGAAAAAGCAAAACTCCGGGATCGAGATCACCACTGCGGGTTCCCATAATGAAACCGCCAGTCGGGGTCAATCCCATACTGGTATCGATGGGCAAACCGTCCTTCAGAGCGACCATGCTCGCGCCGTTGCCCAGGTGCGCGATGATGGCACGCGAGCCGAGGTCCGGGCCCAGTTTGCTCACGACGAACTCGTAAGAGAGCCCATGAAAGCCATAGCGACGCACACCCTGGTCCCACAACGCACGCGGCAAAGCAAACCGGCGCGCGACCTCAGGCATGGAGCTATGGAAAGTGGTGTCAAAGCAGGCGACTTGAATCAGGCCTGGGCGTCGCTTCCCCACCTCTTCGATGATGGCAATTTGATCGGGCAGATGCAGCGGCGCCAACGGAACCAGCTCGCGCAGGCGCGCGGCGATGGGACCGTCGATTCTCTGCGGCTCGAAGAAAAGTGGACCGCCATGGACGACGCGATGTCCAGCCGCAGCCAAGTCGAGCGTTCCCTGCTCTTCCAGCGCAGCGAACATGGCGGCAACCGTACTTCCGTGATCGGGGAATGTTTGTTGGCGATCGACCTGCAATTGCCCATCTCTTCCCTTCAGCCAGAATCTTCCGCCGCTCGCGCCAATCTCTTCCGCTGCTCCGAAAAGAACGCGTTCCTCAGACGCATCGCTCAGCGGGTACACGGCGAACTTCAGCGAAGAAGATCCTGCATTCAGGCAAAGGATGCCGCGCGCCGTCAAGCCTGTCCCCAGCGCCAGTTGGTAACTTCAGGAAGGTCCTCTCCGTGGGCGGTGATGTATTGCTCGTGCTCAGCAAGTTTGCCTTCGAAAAGCTGTACCGCGGAATCAGCCGCCACGCGCAGGCGCGGCACACGCCGGATGGTGTCGATGGCGAGCTGAAAGCGGTCCATATTGTTGCGCACGACCATATCAAACGGCGTGGTGGTCGAGCCTTCTTCCTTGTAGCCGCGCACGTGGAAATTGCCGTGATTGGTGCGGCGGTAGCACAAGCGGTGGATCAACCAAGGATATCCGTGATACGCGAAGATGACCGGGCGGTCCGTAGTAAAGATGGCATCAAATTCAGTCTCTTCCAGTCCGTGCGGGTGTTCCTCGGCCGGCGGCAAAGTCATTAGATCAACAACATTCACGACTCTGACTTTCATTTCGGGTAGATACCGGCGCAACAGCGATGCTGCTGCCAGGACTTCCAAGGTAGCGACGTCTCCAGCACAGGCTAAAACGGCGTCGGGTTCGCCACCGTCATCTTCGTTGCCGGCCCATTTCCATACACCGATGCCGGCAGCACAATGCTGAACCGCCGCATCCATGTCCAGCCATTGCAGCTCCGGCTGTTTTCCCGCAACGATGACGTTCACATAATTGCGACCGCGCAGGCAGTGGTCGGCTACCGAGAGCAGGCAATTGGCGTCCGGGGGGAGATATGCGCGCACGATTTCCGGTTTCTTGTTGACCATGTGGTCGAGGAAACCAGGGTCCTGATGGCTGAACCCGTTGTGGTCTTGACGCCAAACGTGCGACGTCAGCAAGTAGTTTAAGGAAGCAATGGGCTTGCGCCAGGGGATGTGCCGCGAAGCCTCCAGCCACTTGGCATGCTGGTTGAACATGGAGCTGACGATGTGGATGAATGCTTCGTACGACGAAAAGAGCCCGTGGCGTCCTGTGAGCAAATATCCTTCCAGCCAGCCTTGGCACATATGTTCGCTCAGCACTTCCATAACACGGCCATCGCTTGAGACGTGCAGGTCGCTCGGCAAAATCTCCGCAGTGGAAACGCGGTCGGTCACTTCGAACACCGCGGAGAGCCGGTTAGACTCGGTCTCGTCCGGCCCCATGATGCGAAAGTTGCGGCTCTCCTGGTTCAGCTTCATCACGTCACGCAGGAAACGGCCCAGAACGCGAGTCGATTCTTCCGTAGTATTTCCTGGCTGCCCTACTTTTACAGCGTACTCCCGAAAATCCGGAATCTTCAGGTCTTGAAGCAACAAACCGCCGTTGGCATGGGGGTTACTCCCCATGCGCCGGTTCCCTTCCGGCGCCAGGGCTGCCAAGTCAGAAAGCAGAGTGCCGCCGGCGTCAAATAGTTCGTCGGGCTTATAACTTCGCATCCAGTTCTCGAGAATCTTCAAATGGTCAGGTCGTGTTGCGAGATCGGCCACAGGAACTTGATGCGATCGGAACGAGCCTTCGACCGGCTCTCCGTCCACCATCTTCGGCCCTGTCCATCCCTTGGGGCTGCGCAGAACGATCATGGGCCACGGCATCCGTCCTGCGAAATGGTTCTTGCGCGCATCTCGCTGGATGCAGCGAACCTCGGCCAGTACTGTCTCCAGCGTCGAAGCCATCTGCTGATGCATGAGTTGCGGATCTTCGCCTTCGACGTAATGCGGCTTGTAGCCATAACCGGCAAAGAGGTCGGTCAGTTCTTCTTTTTCAATCCGTGCCAGCACCGTGGGCCCAGCGATCTTGTAGCCGTTGAGGTGAAGCACGGGCAGCACCGCGCCATCGCGTTCTGGGTTTAGAAACTTATTGGAGTGCCAACTGGTGGCGCACGGCCCAGTCTCGGCTTCGCCGTCGCCGACCGCGCAGCAGACCAGAAGATCGGGATTATCGAACGCAGCGCCGTAAGCATGCAGTAGCGCGTAGCCCAACTCGCCGCCTTCATGGATCGAACCTGGCGTATCCGGCGAGGCGTGGCTGGGAATTCCGCGCGGCCAGGAAAACTGTTTGAACAACCTCTTCATCCCCTCTGCGTCCTGAGTAATGTTGGGATAAAGCTCGGTGTACGTGCCTTCCAGATAGGTGTTAGCGACAACGCCCGGGCCCCCGTGTCCAGGACCGGTGATGAAGATGGCGTTGAGGTCATACTTCTTGATGACACGGTTCATGTGGGCGTAAATGAAGTTGAGCCCTGGCGTGGTCCCAAAATGCCCAAGGAGGCGCGGCTTGGTGTGGGCCAGCTTGAGTGGCTCGCGCAGCAACGCATTGTCCCGAAGATAAATCTGGCCCACGGAAAGATAGTTTGCGGCCCGCCAGTAAGCATGGATCTTGCGAAGTTCTTCAGGAGTCAGCGGGCCTGGGCTGCCGCCCTGGTCCGAAGTCTGCGTTGTGTTCACCGTGGTTGCCATAACGGTCTCGCATTCTCCACTTTGCGCTATCAAGTTTTCCCTCATTGTACGCTCGCATCATTTCGGTATCTTTTCGACGGCCGAGACGGGGGTTTTGCCCTCAGACATGACCGGATACGCAGCCGGCAGCTCGCCGATGCCGAACGATGCGCGGATGAAATTTGCGATCTGGTGAAGCGCTGTGCTGGCCTCGGGAATGAGGCCAAAAAGGATTTGCCAGACATGGGGCAGCTCGGGAAAGACACTGAGCGTGCTCTTGACGCCGGAACGGACAGCTTTCTGGTGCAGGCGAACCGCGTCATCGAGCAGCAACTCCTTGCTGCTCACCTGGATCAGGAGCGGCGGCAGCCCGCTCAGGTCGGCGAATAAAGGCGAGGCCTCGGGGGATTCCGGAGAAGCTCCTTGCAGATAGAGCCCTCCAAATATGGCAATGTCAACCGGCTGGAACATCGAGCACGAACCTGCATTCTGATATTTGGCGGCGCCTGTCAAATCCACCCAGGGCGAAAGACAGACGGCGCAGCCAGGAAGCGCGCGGCCCTGCGCGCGCAAGCGGAGCATAGTGGCAATGACCAGGCCGGCTCCTGCGGAATCGCCGGCGAGCGCAATGTTTCCGGGAGCTACGCCGCTCTTGACCAACCAAGAGAACGCGGCAGCCGCATCATCCACCGCGGCAGGAAACGGGTATTCGGGGGCCCATCGATAGTCGAGCGAGAACACGCGGCATTGGGCCATTCGAGCCAGCGAAGTGGTGACGGGACGGTGAGTCCGCGAAGAACAGCTCACATAACCACCGCCGTGCAGGTACAACAATACTCTGTCTGGTAAAGAGCAAGAGGCTGGGCAAACCCACTCGCCGCGAACCTCGGGTGTTTCGACTCTCTTGATCCTCACGCCATGGGAGTGAACGAAAGTCAGAAAGCCGGGATATCCGAACACCCAACGCGCTCGCCGCACCACCGCTTCAGGACTGCCCCGCGCCCAGTGCTTCACCACCACCCGCACCATGCGAGTGGCGACGCGAGCGCGCAGGCTGGGCCGGTCCATCATTACTCTGACCTACTGCGGTGCGCCATCAGGAAACAGCTTTCCTAGAAACTCTTTATCCGCTGCCATGGGCTTGAAGCGATCGAACTGGACCTCCTGTTTCCACTGGCTGCCAAAATTGTTGGGGTTCAGAGCTTTGGCTTTGCCGAATTCGTCGAGCGACGCCCCTTTGTCGCCGACCAGATAGCTCAGGAACGCCAGGCGCATATGGCTGCCGAAGCTGTTGGGCGCATAGGTAACGGCTTTCTGAGCGGCAGCCCGGGCCTTTTCCATGTTTCCGGCGTCAATCGCTTTGAAAGTCTGGTCGCCGTAGTTGTAAGCCAGGTTTAAATCCAGCAGACGGCGCAATTCGGCGAACGGATCAGGGTTGTCGTCGACATTAATGTAGATGTAACGGTCGTTGTTGGTGTTGCGGCCGCCGAGCTTGCGGACCACGAGAATCGAAGCGGATTGCCGTCCACGCGAGTCGCCGCCCGCAGCATCGCCGGCCTTGAGGGCCGCAAAGAGTTTTTCCGCCAGCTCCCCTTGGGTCGCTTCAAACGCCTTGCCCATGTTCTCCGGCACTTGCGCTCCCACCAGGATGTTGCCTTGCGCCGACCATGTTTTGCCCTGGCGGTCGCCGGCCCAACTGGGCGCGTTGGGTCCGGTGTACGCCGCGATGTTGCCCTTCGCGTCGACGACGGCGATCTGGCGGCCGTCCTTGCCGGGGAATTTATCGTCCGCCAAAAGTTTCTTCAGCACCTCAGGCGCGGCCATGCCCTGGCGGAGCAGATCGATGGCTTGCGGTCCGTAGCCCACGTTGACATTAGCCTGTGTGGCCACCGCTCCTACGTCGGCCATCGCCCACGGCACCACCGAACCCACGGAGAAATAACGCGACGCCACAGCCACTCCCATGTCTCCGTTCTGGGGATCGATCGCCACGATGGAAAAGGTGGAGACCGGTGGCGTAGATTGCGCCCCGAGAACACTTCCAGTAAGCAGTAAAAGAAAGACGCACAATAATATCCTTTTCATTTTTCCTCCAGTGGGCGGTGGTGTTGACTGCCTTTGCTCAACCGCGTATTCCCAGCACATAGGCCAACGCAATGATCCCTAGAACGCCCAAGGACACCAACCCATACGCGAAGTCACGCTCGCGAAGAAACTGCACGCCGGCCACGATGATGCGCAGCACCGGAGTGGCCAGCAGCACGATCATGCCGATGATCGTAAGTCTGTCTCCGAATCCGGTAAAGTGCAATGCCAAACCTGCAACGATGCACGCAAAAGCCGTGTAGGCGCCGACCTTCAGGGTCAGGGCGATGCTCAGGTCTGCGCGCGGCCGGTCGCGCTTCATCGAAAACCTCCGCTCGCGAGCTTATAAAACATCTGGACGGCAAAAAGTCCGGTGATGCCAACCAGCAAAACCAGAATATAAAAGGTGTGGACCTGATGTTTGATGCGCGCAGCCAGCAGCGATCCGGCAAACGTCCCGGCCACCAGAGGTGCTGCAATTCTAAGGTTGACGTCACCGTTTCCCCAATACACGATGGCGCTGGTAGCCGCGGTCACGCCAATCATGAAGTTGCTGGTGGCCGTGGCCACGCGCAACGGCACCTTCATGAACAGATACATCATAGGCACCTTGATGGGCCCGCCACCGATGCCCAACAACCCGGAGAAAGCTCCGGCGACAAGCGACGCTGCGAGTCCAAGGGGATAGTTGTGGATCTTGTAATCGGCGGCCGGCGCTTCTTCTTCACGTTTGCGCGAGCCCCACGCTTTACCGATCATCGAAAACGCGCTGTAAGTAAGGAAGCAGGCGAACATCAGGGCCAAGGTCCGGCGGTCAATGTGGCGGGCCATCAAGGCAGCGAGCATCGCTCCAAGCGTAGTGGCCAGCTCCAGCAACATGCCCAGACGAATGTCGGTGACGTGCTGTTCGACATAGAGAGCGGAAGTCGCCGTGGAAGTTGCGATCACGCAGGTCAAGCTCACGCCGATCGCCTGGTGCATGGGCAGGCCATAGTACATGGCCACCAGCGGGGTCAGGACAACGCCGCCCCCAATGCCGGCGAGTGCGCCAAGGCCGCCGGCCAGGAAGCCGATCAACACCAACACCAGGAAAAAACCCACGGTCATTGCGTTTTGCCTCGAAGCAAAACAAAATCTCCTTCCGTTCCATCGCGCGCCTCAGCGCGCAACACCACGCCCACCGACGCCAGCACGATTGCCATCACAATCACGACCCTCAAGGGGATCGACTCGCCGAACAACGCACCTTCCGACACAGCAACTACCGGGACTACAAGACTGGTGGTCGCCAATTGGTACGGTTGCATCCGCTTCAACAGCCAATAGTAAACGACGAACGCGGTGCAGGAGCCGAACACAATCAGGAAGAACGTGGCGACGAGGGCAGGCCGCGTCCAAACAGCATGGCGCCGTGCTTCCAGTGCCCACGTACCCCAGAACAACACTGCCGAGCCGCCCAACAGTTGCAGAGCCGTGGCAACCACGGAATCAACGTCATGCAACTTCTGCTTGGCGTATACGAGGGACCACGAGCTGAGCACCATGGCCACCAACACGGCTGCGCCGCCCAACAGCGCGCGCGGGCTGGTCCTCAAGCCGGTGTAGAACAGGATCAATAGCCCACCGAACGCCACCACCATCGCCAGGACAGCACTTCGCGGAACAATGCGGTGCGTAAGAAGCGGCGTCAGAAGCGCAACCACCAGAGGCATCGCCGAAAAAAGCACCGCGGTCATCGACGACGTAACGTATTGCTCCGCCCAGAAGAGGAGTCCGTAAGGAACCGCCATGATGCTGAAGCTCAAGACGAGAATCGCAGTCCATTGCGATTCGCCTTTCGGCCAAGGCCGCTTCTGTAGGAAAGCCAGAAGCAACAAAAGAGCGGAGGCAACCAGGAAGCGCAGGGCTGCGGCCAGCAGCGGCGGCACGTCGCTGACGACCACGCGGATCGCCAGCCATGTGCTTCCCCAGATAAGACAGAGAGCGATATAGCCTAGAAGATGGCTACGCGAAAATGTTGAAGAAGAGTGGCCGCTTTCGGACATGGAACTGATTAGTGTATCCGATCGCAATGCCCGGCTCTGATTTGCGCACCGCGCAGGAATTTGAGGGGGCACGGCTTCACCCGTGCTGCAAAGCGCTCACGCAAATTGGGGCTTCAGCCCGGGGACAAACATTAAAGGGCACGGCCGAGGCCGTGCCCTTTCTTCTTTAGATCTCCGGCGCTTACTGCTGGCCGGCGCGTGGATCCGGCGGGGCTGCGCTGGCCATGTTCTTCGGAGTCGACATATATCCGCTCACCGCGTTCTTATCCACGGCGGTCACCACAACTTCGTACATATTGCGGTCCCGGCCGGTGTAGAACTGCAGCGGCTCGAACAAGCTGCGGTCTTTCTTTTCGATTTTCTTGTCGTCGGCCATCACGTAGAGCGTGAACTGGCTCTTCTTGGGATCAACCTTCTTGAGCTGCAGGCTGACGGTGGAGAGCCGTACCGGGTCCTTGCCCTTGTAGAGGGTGAACTCGAGATAATCGCGGTCGCCACGATGCTTGAGCGTCTCCAACTGGTCGTGGTTCATTGCGATAAGTTCGCTGTGCTTGTTCAGGTCGCCGATCGCGGTCTCCAGTTTGCCCTTGGTCGCCGCCAGATCGGTGCGCGTGTCGTTGACGTCCGCGCTAACCTTCGTCACCTGACCCTTCACATTGGTGACCTCGGTGTTGACCACGCCAAACTGCTGCTTGGTGGACTCTTCGTCAGCCTTCAGCTGCGCCCGGGTGGCAACTTCTTGGGCTTGCAGCGCGGCGGCCCTGGTCTTCAAGTCCTTCTGCGTGATGCCCACGTTGCCGGCGATCACCTTGATCTCAGCCTTCAACTGGTCGTTGGAGTCTTCCATCTTCGCGGCCATCTTCTCCAGCGCCGCCTTCTGGTTCTTCTCCATGTCGTTGATGCGGTTCTGAGCCTGGACCATGAAGATCACAGAAGCAATCACGAACACAACGGCCACCACCATCAGGATGTTCTTCACCAACGGGTTGCCGCCGTCATTGTGCATGTCAGACATGAACATCTCTCCATTCAATCAAAATGAGATTTAGGCCCGAAACACATTCTTGAACGGAACCGCTTCCCTGTCAATAAATTGCAGGATACCGTTTGGGCAATGAACTTTCTCCCATACCTTAGCAGTACTTCCAGCGTCTCGCGCCAGGGATTTCGGCCAGGCCCCAAGCCAAAAGGCACTGTACCTCGGTTACCGTCCACAAGATCGCCGCGATCGCGCCTTATCGGCTGTTCGAGCCTAGTTTGGGACGCATCCAACTTATATGTGGACCCGCACCGCGAACCCAGACCGCTTTCCTCCGGCGATGCCCGGCATGGCCCACCGAAGCTCCCTAACCGGCGCTGGCTTTCTTGGGGCCTGGTTGCAACCGGGATCGCGCTGCTCCTTTATACAGGGGCCCAGTATTGGAAGATGTACTCTGGCCAACAGCAGCTCAAATCCCAATGGCAGCAGCAAGCGGCCGTGTCAGCGTCCACACGCCAGCCAGCCGGTCCCGTACTTACCCGCCTGAGGATTCCCAAGATCTCGCTTGACGCTATCGTTGCCGAAGGCACTTCTCCCAAGGCACTCCTAGAGGGACCTGGACACCTGGAGGAAACCGCCTTGCCGGGCGAGCAAGGCAATGCAGTGATCGCCGGGCATCGCGATACGTTCTTCCGCCACATATTTGAACTTAGCGCGGGCGACGAGATCATGGTCGAGCGCAACGGCCAGACTTTTCGTTATGAAGTGACGGGCAAGAAAATCATCAACCCGGACGATACCAGCGTGATCGCGCCGAGCCGTGGCTCCCAGCTCACCCTGATCACCTGCTATCCACCCCACTACATCGGTCCCGCGCCGGAGCGGTTCGCGGTGTTCTCTAAGTTGAGGCCCTGAAGGCAGGGCGCGATCGAAGGGTTGCGATTCCCTTCGGCGTTGCGGTGGATGTCCCCTGCAAAGACTGCACACCGTGCAGAAAATCCTTCTAAGTAGATCGGGGGCTCCGGCGCTCCAGGTACGCCGAATCATTGAGAAATCGTGGCCGACGCGAAGGCAACCTGTTGGCATAAAAATTGCAGTTCTGGATAGAGTGGTGACACCTGTCCCCCCAGGAGCCCCCGATGTCGTCATTCCAACCGAACACTCCCCCAGAAGATTCTTCAGAAGCCAGGCCTGCGCTTTCCCGCGTGGCGCTCCCCCCTATGGTGCGTTCTCACGGCGGCGCTATCGCTCTGGCCCTGGTTGTGCTGATTGTCCTTGCATATGGCCTCCATGAGCGAAGCGTCGCTGCCCACCTTTCTCAGCAAAGCCTGGCGGCATCGGCGCAGTTGCAGGACGCTCGCGCGCAGATCGGCGCGCTGAACTCAAAGCTCGATGCCGCAACCGCGACCGCAGTCCGGCCTGATCTCCCGACGGTCTCCGCGCCTCGCCATGCGGTCGTCACTAGGGCGAAGGTCCAGCAGCCGAAGCCTGACCCGCGCTGGAAGAAAGTGCAGGCCCAGCTTGACGCCCAAGGCAAAGATATAGAGGCAACGCGGCAGGAGATTGCCAGCGCGCGTTCCGACCTCGAGGGCTCGATTGCCCGGACCCACGATGAGCTGGTCGTCCTCCAAAAGAAGGGCGAGCGCAATTACTACGAGTTCGACCTGGACAAATCTAAGAATTTTCACACCAGCGGGCCGGTTGGAATCAGCTTGCGCAAAGCCAACACCAAACATGAATACGCCGACCTGGAACTTCTGGTCGACGACCGCCAGCTCTCAAAAAAACACTTGAATCTGTATGAGCCGGTGATCTTTTATCCTTCCGAGGAGCGCCAGGCGGTGGAACTGGTGATCAACAGCATCAGCAAGAACCACATACACGGATACATCAGCGCGGCAAAGTACAAGGCTTCGGAACTAGCGCAGAGCAGCGCCCCTTCGCCTACCACCAATGCCCCCCAAGAGCCCCCTGCCGTTAAGGCCCGGCACAAGCTGGAAGCGCCAAAATAAGGCCGGACACCTGTAGCACGCCGCATCACGATACCAGCGTGATCGCGCCGAGCAACGACGCAAGCTGCTGGATGTTGGAAAGTCGTGGGCAGAATATTTCCGCGTTTCTGCCCACGAGGTTGCTTCCTGGGAATCGTGACGTCCGCTTGTTACTTTCCTACCAAGAAGACGTCGTATGTCCACCGACCAGGACTAGCGGCGTCGAGGTGGTCGCGTGCATCTTTTCGCTCGCCCGGATTGATCCGGCTCTTGTAGCGGAATTGATTGCCAAACTGGTCCGTCCGCCGAGATTCGCTATAGTTCAAGTCCAGCGAGAAAACTCCTAATTCCGGCAACCGGTGAAGTTCCTGAGGCTGGCAGATACCATCGTGATTCTCGTCGATCCATAGACGCAACTTAGAAAACACTTCATCCTTTTCGTCAATAATTCCATCGCCATTGCCGCCGTTCTCGGGTTTGTCGAACTGAGCCAACGCGATAAAGCCGTTGGGGTGTGCCGATTGCGGTTGAGAAGTGAAGTTGCCGAACAGTTCTTTGCCGCTGTGAACCAATCCGTCAGATCCGGGCAACGCAAGAAAAGCGTTACGGAAATGGGGATCCGTCCAGGCAATTTGAACGGGCTTGCCCGTACCGCTGATGTCGAATGCAACGCCAGTCACAGCCGAGGTCAAATGAAAGCCCTCGCGCTCGGTGTCGATAATGATTGGGCTGCAATCAGGAGCTTCGTTACCGTTAAATGGAGGACACGGGTCGTCGCCACCGCCTCCACCGCCCGAGGGCGGGGGTGCCTTCGGTGTGAGGTTGGCAGAACCCTGCGTTCCTGAAGAGGTCCCGTTCGCGCCAGGCGCGCCCGGCCCCAGGCTTCCCGCGTTGGCGCCTGGGCCCCTGAAAGTCCCCGGCTTGGCTGTAATGCCGCAGGCCTTACCGGGGTTTCCCACTGGGCCTCCCGCACCAGGAATCCCAGCAACGCCCGGATCGCCGCCTGCACCGCCCGCGCCCGGAGGGCCGCCGGCAACTGACGTATTGGGCACGGGTCCGTTGTACGAATAGGTACCTGTAATTGTGCCACCGTTTCCCCCATTTCCGCCCGGGCCGCCCGGTCCGCCCAAGCCGCCCATTCCGGCCTCACCACCTTTACCACCGTCCCCTCCATCGCCAGCGATGCACCCGGAGCAGTCAGATGCTCCGTCACCGCCTGCCTGCCCTTGTCCTCCATCGCCTCCAGTTCCTCCGGGTCCACCTTGGCCTCCCTGTTGCCCCCGGCCACCATTGGCGTTGAAGGTGTATTGGTTCGTGTCACCATTTGCAATGTCGACGTTGATGCTGCCGGCGTTGTTCCCGGTAAGGCCTGGTTGCCCTTGACCTGCAGGATCACCATTCACTCCTTTGCCTCCAGTGTTTCCGTCACTGCCTCCCGGCAAGCTGCCAGGATTGCACGACCCGGAAGGTGCGGCCGGCAGGCCGCCTGGGAAATTCGGGCTGCCAAGGGCCTCTTTCCCGGGGAATGATCCTCCTCCTGCGGGTGGCTGAGAATCTCCATTATTGTCGCAACTTGTAGTGCAGTTTTTTTGTGGGAAAAGAACGGGCTCGATTCCCCTCCAAGAAGCAGTCTTAAGCTTAGGTGCAGGCTTTTGTGGCGGCGGTGCCGGAGTTGTCCGGAATGGCGCACCGCTCACATCGATGGTTATGTTGTGCGTTCCTGTCGGGACCAAGTCCTGTATCAGCAGGAATGAGGGCACAGCAAGCTTGCCGCGGGAACTTACATTCAGTAGCCGGCCCTTCTTGTGTAGCAGCTCCGCCAATGTCGTCTCCAGCACTACCACTGGCTTGGTAGGAAAGAAGTGAACATCAAAGTTCCCCCTGATCACCGGATTCTTGCCCTCAAATACCACATAGTTGGCCAGAATCACCGTGTGCCCGGAGAGCTGTACGTTTTCTGGAAGATACAGCGTATCCGCCATATAGACGTCTTTTAAGGGAGCTGTCTCATATCGCGCCTGATGCATTTCCGGCATTGCATCCAGCGTGCTCTTCAGGTTTTTCCTCCAGCCTTCGTGCAGCAGCTCATCCGGATCAAACGGAAGTCCCTTGTTCAGCAGTAACTGCCGCCCGGTGGCAAAGTTTTGGCGTCTTGTCTCAAATTGCTGGTCTATAGTCTGATTTTGGATTGGACCCTGGCCTAACGCTAAGACTGAGAGCCAGAAGGCAACAACTACAAAACACTTTCTCCGCATTTCTAACTCGCCTCCAAACGAGTAACTATCCCTTACCTCTCTCTGAGCCCAAACTTACAAGCAATAGGTCTATCCACAGGCCTCAAGATGCAGCCTTCGTCTTTTTCGAGCTGTCACGACTGCTCAGCCTCCCACTAGAGGTGGGTCGGGAGAGCTGAATTGTTACAAAATTCTTTTTGCTCCCGAGCGGTCGGATTGAAATGGATTAGACGCATGTTGATGAAACCGGAAATCTCATCCCGGCAGAATGGAAGGGCTTACTAGCTTTCATGACCAGAGTGGTCCTCTCAAGAATGTGCAGCGCGTGGGAAAGAACTCCGGAGGTTCACTGCTCTCCGCCCGTCGCACCCAGGCGACACCTCGTATCCCTGGAGGAATCGTGCTTGTGCATCAACACGATAAAATCCTGGCCTGTCAGCGCTTGATGACGCGCGGTCCATCTACGGCAAGCTCCTCTAAAACTTCAACCACCAGCTCGCGAACCGCGAAGTCTTCATCCGTGGCGTGGCTCGAGGTGCTCACGCTGTGCAGAACGACTTTACCCGTCTCGATGTCATCGGCAAGGGCACGCAACAGCTCCGCGGTCTGGGCTTCGTCGACACCGAAACCATACTTCCCCGTTTTCCTGGCGCACTCGGCGGCGTTCATCATGTTCCTCCTCCCGGACTGAATACAAGTAACAGCCGAGCCTATTGCGGAAGACTTATGCAGCTCTTGGCCTACCCTTCCGGTAAGGCGTCGGCCCGCTCCGTATTAGCCCCTCACTAGAGGTGGGTCACGAGCGCTGAATTGTTACAAGATTCTTTTTCGCGATCGCAAGTTATTGGATTGAAAAGATCATCTTCACCGTTGGGCAAAAGAAAAATCACCCTGGCGGCAGGTAGTGGAAGGAGTCAATGAGCTTCGCCGCCAGGGTGGCCCTCTCGAAGATCGTGCAGTACGGAGAGGAAATAAAGGGCTGGAGGCTCGGCTTCGGGTCGGCCCATTTCTCCCGCTCGTCCGTTGTTGACCCTCAATCAACACGTCTCCCCAGAGAACGCCCGTACGGACGAAGAGAAACCTTTTCAACCCTCACTAGAGGTGGTTCGAGAAGACTGAAACGTTACAGAAGTATTTTTTCGATCAAAAGCCGATGGATTGCAATGAAATTAAGATTGCGTGGGGGGCGGGGCCGAATGAAAATGCTCAGCGGTGGACCACACTGAAACTGTAGCCGGCTACATCCTCACTCTTTTGGTCAACAGTCGTGGTGACGCGGAGAACATAATCGCCGGCTTTCAAACTGCGAGACGGCACCTTGATTGTCAGTTGTGTGTTGGGACCGTCAGCCGATCTGGCTCTTACATGTTGCTGATGCCAGACGGAGTTTCCATCCGCTGTTTCCAGGAACAGATCATAGGTGGAAGGCACATGCCCAGGAACAATGACATTGAGCACAACGAAAGTAGTCGGCGGCGGGATGGTGATCGTGGGCGCTTGACCATTCCCCCGTACGACATCAGAGCTGAGGCTTAAAGAAACCGTATTCTGCGCTAAGAGCTGGTCCTGCTCACTACCTTTCGCATTCTTATCACGCTCCTCGAGTTGACGTGTCAAAGTATCTATTTGCTGCTGGAGCGCATGTTCTGTCTTTTGAGCGTTTGATTGCTGGTTGCGCAGAGCTTCAAGTTCTTTCCTCAGATCGCGGTTCGACACCAGCAACCAGAAAACTCCAACGATCATCGCCGCCGCTGCAGCCGCCGCGATGGCCCGCACGGCAAGCTGCTTGGAGGGCTGCCAGGAAAGCCACGAAGCCTGGGCTTTGGTTCCAGTCGGACGAACGCTTTCAAGCCCTGAGTCGGGATAGCCGGAGAGAGTCTTTGCGAACGCGAGTCGCTTCTGACGGTCGGGGTCGGCCAGGAAAGAACGCAACTGCTCTTGTTCACTAGCCGAAAGGGCCCCGAGCGCGTAGAGATCAATCATGTCGTTTTCGAGTTCAGCCAGTTCGTAAAACAGGTCAGTATCTTTCTGGTACTGCTCTTCGAAGCTCGAGCGTTCGTGATCCGGCATCTGCCCGAGGAGATATCGCATCATCGTGCTCTTCGGCTCGTGTTGCTCAGTCATCATTGGCTAGCTCCCTCAACTCGGGGAGGGAAAGATCAATATTTGCTTCCAAGGCAGCGATCAAGACAATGCTCCAACTTCTCTCTGATACGAATGATTCGGACCCGTAGTGCGCCTGGCGTGAGTCCAAACTGTTTCGCCAAGTTCTTCCGGTTTTCCATGTAATGTTGTTTGTCCACCCGATAAGCCAGAAACAGCGTCCGGTCCTCTGCCGACAGTCGTTGCAGGCAATGGTGCAAACATCTCAGTTCTTTCTGGCTCTGGATCTTGTGATCGAGTGCCTCCATCGCGCTGCCCGCATCGGAAACAGCACGCTTGCTTGGCAGCGACTCCAGGGAGACGGTTTTGAGATCCTTCTTCTGCGCCTCATGCCGGATTCTCTTGGCTACTCCCCAGGTAAAGCCCTCGACGTCCTGGATCGCTTCCGTTGCCAGCTTACGCGCAACTCGGTTCAGCGTGATGTCCGCCAAATCCTCGGGGGCAAGACAGGAACTCCATGCAAAGAACCGAACCAACTTCCAGCGGATTATTTCATACTTCTCGCCGGCGCGTTCAGGCCGTCCGTCCAAACGCTCAAGTAACCCTTGGAACTGGGCAGGGGTAAGGGTGTCCTGGGCTGTTGGACGACGATCGGTAATGATCGGTTGGTTGCCCATGTACAATTTCCCCTTACTTCCATTCTCCCTGGATGGTAAAGGCCGCCCAGTAATAGGGCGCCGACCAGTGACGGTCCTGGAGCAACGAAAGTTGCGCTTCTCGCAGCGCCTCGGCCGGGCGTTTTCTGTCCTTCTGCATCGAAGCGTAAAAGGCCTTCATCAGCTTGGCCGTGGCGAAGTCGTCCACTTTCCACAAGCTGGACACTACGCGCGTCGCCCCAGCATACATGAACCCACGCGTCAGTCCGATCAGCCCTTCGCCGTTGACTTCCTTGCCCAACCCTGTCTCACATGCGCTCAGCACGACCAAGTCTGCGGGCAGATTGAGGTTATAAATATCCTCGAGTTGGAGAAATCCGTCCCTCCCACGGCCCCGGCTGTCTACGAGCGACAACACCAGCCCCGACAGCTCCGGGTGCTCGCTGTCGAGAAGGCCGTGGGTTGCGAAGTGCACGATGCGATATTGAGCAAGTTCCGGGCTGGTGGCCATTTCGCGACTTGCGTCGAAGTCAACGGCTTTCATCCCCAAACCGTCCGGAGTCACGGCCATGATGGCATCCGCCTCGCGCCGGCTGAACGGCAGCCGTGGCAAGCTGAGTGTCCCGCTGCCGCTCAAGCCTACGTCCGCAGCGGAACGAGTCAGCTGCCCGGAAGAGACGTCGGGAAAATCAGTGGACACCGCGTCTTTGTCTTTCTTGTTTTCTTGATTGGCGGGGCTTACGGTCGCTACGCTGCTGCCGCGCTGACCGTCGCGCTTCACTCTGGGATCAGTAGGCGCGAAGACCGCGTCGGCCAAGACCGCCACTGCTTTCGGCGCCGGTGGACGGTGACTTTCCTGCTGCCGCAACACCGCCAGCACTGAGGCCGAGGGTAAATTCACGATCTCATGCTTCGCTAGCAACGGCACTGTTTGTTTTTCGAGGTTGGCCGTTGTCGTTTCCGGAACTGGTAGCGCTGCAAACGGGATGTACTGCAAAGCGCCATCGCTGACGATCAGCAGCCGTTTCTTGTTCTCGATCTGTCTGGCGATGGGTCCCAGCACCATGCGGCTCAAGGTAGCGGCCTTGTCTCTGTATGCTCGGTGGACTCGATCTAACCGCGCTTGCTTTTGGCTCGGACTCTCCTGGGTATGGATTTCGTCCCTCGAGGTCAACAGATGGTAAGTCTCACGCGCTGTCTCCTCGATATCGGAACGCTTCGGCAGTTCGTAGGTAGCCAATGAATCTCGTGTGAGCACCCAGAGGTAGCTTCGTTCCCCTCCCAAGGAATATTCGAGGAGCACAGTGTCTTCATCCAGCAGTTGCTCCTGGGTTTCTTTGGCGGTGATAGGCGGTGGATGCACCAACGCAGCATAACTGGGACTGCCGGCCCGAATCCGCTCTTCCACCTCCTGGCATTGCGAACGAAGACTCTGGATCTCTTTCTCCAGGACAACCAGTTCTTCATCGCTGCCTCTCGTTCCTAGTAGCTGGATTCGCCGGTAATTCTTAGCTGCGAGCGATTCCTGCAGCGCACGTTGCTGCTGCAGCAAAGCTGGGTCGGCGCCTTTTCGAATCTCGGCGCGCGCCATCGCCAGCGTCTCCAGCAAGGTCCTGGCGCGGAACCGTTCCAGCACCTGAAAGGCAAGCTCGAAGCGCTTCTGCCCCACCAGCAAGTCAATGTAGTCTTTGTAATAGCTGGCATGCTTGGCGCGAAAGCCCGCACGCAGCTCATCTCCACTGCCTAGTCGGACGACTTGGTTCTCCAGCGCGTTCAGCGCCTCCTGATAATATTGGGCCGCGGCGTCTAACTCGCCCTTGCGACGCATGACAGCGGCCAGAGCAGCCAAGCTGGCGGCGTGGGCCGCGGAACCGGGAAGAAGCTTTTCTCGGATAGCCAGGGCCTGCTGATGAGATTCCAGGGCCTCAGACAAAGCGCCTCGAGCCAGTAGAACATCTCCCAGATCGCTTAGTCCTTGCGCGAGATCGGGACTTTCCGGAGTCCGTTTCTCCTCGATCGCAATGGCCCGTCGCAGGTACTCTTCTGCGCTCGCTAAGTCTCCCTTATCTCGAGACAGTTGCCCGAGTTTTCCTAGAACCTGAGCCATGAAGAGACCCTCGGGGGCAGTTCTTGTCCAGATTGCCAAGGCGCGCTGATAGTAACGCTCGGCCTGCGCCATGTCTCCTCGGTCGTGGGCTACGCAGCCCAGCGTAAACAGGCCTTGGGCAAAATTGTCGCCGTTGGGATTAATCTTTTCCCAAGTGGCGAGGTAACTGCGGTAGTAATCTTCAGCTTTTCCCAGGTCTCCCCGGCTTTCGGCAATCATTCCGAGGCCCCGCATCATCCTGGCCGGCATCATGCCCCCGGGATCGACCCTTTGACTGATCGCCAAGGCCTGGTGATAGTAATCATCCGAGGCTGCGAGGTTGCCTCGTGCCATAGCCACGTTGCCGAGTGTGAATAAGCCCCAGGCTACATTCTTGCCTGCAGGATCTACTTTGCGGTTTTCTTCCAATCCCCTGCGGGCAATTTCTTCAGCGCCGGCCAAATCGCCTCGCCAAACGAGAACGTTGCTTAGGTCAACCAAGACGTTTCTCACCCGAGGTCCATGTAGCGCCAACTTCTCCCATATCGCAAGCATTTTGCGGTCATAACCTTCAGCGGCCAGCCAGTCGCCTCTACTCTGCGCACCTGCAGTGAGCAGATTCAACGTCACAGCAACATGAACGCTGTCTGGCGCCAGCTTCTCCTGGATTGTCAGGGCAGTACGCCAGTACCTCTCCGCCTCATCGAGATGGTTTCGCGCGCAGACGCCCAACCACCGCACACTGTCCGCAACAGCCAAACCATCGGGGGCCAACTTTTCCCGAATCGTCCACGCTCTCCGGTGGTAGGTCTCGCCTTCGTCATACCGGCGCCGGGAAAAGCAGAAACGACCGAGGTTTCTCAACGTCTCGGCTAAAGCCAGGCTGTTGGGAGCCAGCCTCCCCTGAATGCTCAAGGCCTTCTGGTAGGACTCCTCGGCTTTGTCCGGTTGCCCGCGCTCGTTGTACACCCCGGCCATGGTGTTGAGACTCAAGGCAAAGTCGAGACTGTTGGAATCGAGCTTCTCTCGGATGGCAAAGGCCCGCAGCGCATATTCTTCGGTCTTCGCAACATCCCCACGGTCGCTTGCAGCGCGGGCGAGTCCATCGAGGCTGTTCGCGGCGTCCGTGCCCGATGGATCAAGTTCGTGAAGAATCGCAAGCGACTGCTGATAATAGGCTTCGGCGTCGCCAGGCTCTCCTCGTTGTTGGGCCACATCGCCCAGCCCGTTCAGACTGCGGGCAACTGCCAGACTACCGGGAACCAGTCTCTCTGAGATGAATAGCGATTGCTGGAAGAACTTCTCTGCACCATCCAGATCATCTTTCTGTAGAGCAGCCTTGGCCCGATCAAAAAGAGATTCGGCTGCAACACGAGTCTCACCCGGCCGCTGCCGGCTGTCAGCCGGCGAAGGAATGGATGTCTGTTGGCTATAAGCCCCAAGGGCGAACAACAGTAATAAGCCGGTCAGAGCATTTGGCCCACGTTTCACTTGGGCACCCTAGTTAGTTTTAGTTAAAGACTCGTACCAGTACCACCTAGGCAGCACTCCGGATCCGTCCAGCAACAATCACTCTCGGATGTACATGAAGAGGAGATTGGCTCCAGACACTCGTTGCTTCCACCAAACGAACAAGAGTTCCGTGTCAGGGACCACAATGTCTCCTGGTGAAGCATCAATCGCTTGTTTTGTCGAGGCATGATTTCACCGGCTCCTTTTTCGAAAAGAATTGGCCTTGCCCAAATGCGTGTGATTTCTGGGGCAGCATCATACCCTGCAAGGTCGAAGTGGTCAACGTCGCTCTACAGGCGATAGGGCCAGGCAGCGCTGTTTCATAGCAACCTATGGAAGGCAGGCTTGTCTTTTCGGTACAAGAAATCGGTACAAGAAATAGAATTGCGGCAGCCGCGAGCCTTATCTTTATAGAATTCTGGTGGTTCTTGGCCTATTAAAGTATAGAATCGAGCCCACGCAAACGACCTTTTGCCGGGGAATGGAGCATCAGAAGAGTCTCAGGGTCTGGGAAAAATGCACACACCTACCGCCGCCAAACTGCGCCCGTGGCGGCTCCTGCTGGAAGAAGAAGATCAGGCGGAAGCCGTTCTGGCGTCTATCCATGAGATAGAAGGCGCGCTTGCGTCTCATCTCAAGGGCCGTGAACTTCGGTCCACCAGCGACGTTTACCTTTCAGAAGGAGCAGCGGGCGTCGCCCTCTTTTTTGCTTATTTGCATGCTGCAGGTTTGGCTCAGAGGCGGGAACTAGCTTTTGAGTGCCTGGCTCCCGCGGTTGACGCCCTCGCCGCGCAACCGATGACTGCTTCCCTTTATGCAGGATTCACCGGAATTGCCTGGGCTGTGCAACACGTTACTACCTGGCTCGGCGATTCTTCAGGTGATATTAGCAACGACATTGACTGTGCGCTGGAGACCTACCTGAGTCGGACTCCCTGGAGTCATGACTACGACCTCATCCACGGCCTAGTGGGTGTAGGCGTTTACTGTCTAGAGCGCACCGATTCTCCAGTTGCAATGCAATGCTTGGAACTGATTGTCGAGCGCCTTTCCGAATTGGCTGAACCTTCCGGAGAGGGTTTGTGCTGGCTCACTCACCCCGATCTTCTCCGTCAGGGGCAAAGAGAGAAGTATCCTCAAGGCTACTACAATCTTGGCCTGGCCCACGGCCAAGCGGGGATCATTGCATTGCTGGGCAAAGTGCATGCCGCCGGGATGTCGCAAGAAAAAACGGCCCAGCTCCTGGAAGGCGCTGTGCAATGGCTGCTGCGGCAGCGGTTACCTCACTGCGCGCAGTCTAGCTTTTCCGCACTTCATATTCCCGGTCGCCAGTCTGAAAGCTGCCGCCTGGCTTGGTGTTACGGAGATGCGGGACTTGCCGCAGCTCTGTTGCTGGCTGCACGCTGCGTCGGAGAAGAATCCTGGGAGCGGGAAGCTGTGGCGATTGCCAGAAACGCGGCAGCCCGCGACGCCCAGACCTGTGGCGTGGTCGACGCCTGCTTCTGTCACGGCTCTTCCGGGCTGGCGCATATTTTCAACCGTTTGTATCAAGCATCGAACGATGAAGCCCTTTCGGAGGCATCGCGTTACTGGATCGAGCGGACGCTTCAATTCTCGAAGCCAGGTGAGGGCCCCGCCGGCTATCGGTTCATGGCCAACGACAACCGCGGGAACAGCGGATTCCAATCAAGGTATGGCGTGCTTGAGGGGATCGCGGGAATCGGGCTGAGTTTACTGGCTGCAACCTCCACCATCGAGCCTTGTTGGGATCGCATGTTGCTGGTGGATATCCCACCTCTCTCGCCATCATGAAGGAATTCACGACATCCGGTTTCTTCGTTCTGCGAACGCCTCTGTTGCCGATAGAAGATTTCCTGGCGCTTTCGCAGGGACTTGCCTTGTCTCAAGCTCTCTGCAACGGCGGCGACTTGGCCAGCGCCACGGCCTCTGACCGCAAACTGCTTCGCACCCGGCTTCAGCAGTTCGTCGAGCGCCCAGAAGTCAAGGAGGCTCTGTGGCTCGCCTCCCCTGATTTTTTTTCCTTGCTCTCCGTCTGGAAGCAAGCTCCGGAAGGCGAAAAAGGGCAAAGACTGGAGCAGTCACTCTACCGCTACGTGGCCCGCATGACCAGCCGCCCAACTCCATTTGGCCTGTTCGCGGGGTGCTCGGTAGGCAAGATTGGGGCAGAGACACAATTGAAGATGGGTCCGCGCGCGGCCTACTGGCGTCGCAGCCGGCTGGACATGGAATACCTCTGCAACCTGGCCCAGAAGATCAGCTCTGACCCGCTCCTTCAGCCGCAGTTCGTGTTCCGGCCTAACACCAGCCTCTATCTCGCCGCTGGCCGATATCACCACGCCCAGAGCTATCTCTCCGACGACGTACGCTCCTATCGCTTGATTGCCACTGAACCGACTCGCTATCTGGCGGACACTCTGGAACGGGGGTCGGCTGGCGCTACTGCGGAGTCCCTGGCCTCTGCGTTGGTACGAGACAATACCGCTATAACCATGGAGGAGGCGCTAGAGTATGTCCTTCAGCTCATCGAATCGCAAATCCTGGTTTCTGATCTGGTTCCTGCCATCACCGGCCCGGAGCCTATTGAGGACATGCTCGCCCAGCTCGACGGGAAAGAGTGTTCGTCGGTCAAGACGGGGCTGCGCTCCATCGCAGAGCGCCTGTGCCGGCTGGATCAGGCTGGCGTGGGCAACGACTTGGGCAGCTATCAGGGAATCGTCAACACCATCTCTGAGCTTCCTGCTGACTTCAAGCGGGAGCACCTGGTCCAAGTAGACCTGATGAAGCCCGCCGACGAGGCATGTCTGGACCAGCGTCTGGTTCACGACATCTTGCGCGCGGTTGATGTGCTCCACTCCCTCTCCTCATCATCACAGGACCCATTCAAGGAATTCAAGGAGGATTTCCGCGAGCGATACGAGGACCAGGCAATTCCGCTGACGCTGGCCCTAGACCATGAGGTTGGGATCGGCTTTGAGACCAATGACAATCCTGGCGCCATGCCCGAGCCCCTGATTGAGAATCTAAATCTTCGTGGTGCCCAAACGAGAATTGAAGCCAACGCGACAAGGCGCGAATTCGTTCTGCTGCGCAAGCTGCAAGAATTGACTCGACAGAAAAACACTGTCTTGGAACTTGATGACGACCTTCTGAAATCTCTTCGCACTGAAAACCCCCTGCCTTTGCCCGACGCCTTTGCCGTATTAGGTTCTCTGGTGGACGGCGGACAAATGAACAGGTCTTTCCATTTGCACGGCGTTTCCGGGCCTTCCGGAGCCAACTTGCTGGGAAGGTTTTGCCACGCCGATGATCGACTTACCGACCGCGTGAGAGAACATTTGCGGGCTGAAGAGGAGGCCGGAGCCCTCGACAACGTCGTTTTTGCCGAGGTGGCTCACCTTCCCGAGGGGCGCATCGGAAACATCCTCTACAGGCCGGTCCTGCGCGCCTACGAGCTCCCCTTTCTCGCCACGTCCCGCGCGCCTCGGGATCGCCAGATCAGTGTGGGCGACTTGATGGTTGCGGTAAAGAACGATCGTGTCGTATTGCGCTCGCAACGGCTTGGGTGTGAGGTGATTCCCCGCCTGACCTCGGCGCACAGTTTTACGCATGACCGCAACCTCAAGCTGTATAAATTTCTCTGCCTGTTGCAGAGACAGGGACTCGCCAGCGGTCTCAGCTGGAACTGGGGCATTCTCTATGAGGCTTCGTTCCTTCCTCGCGTTGTCATCGGAAATATCGTTCTTGCGCCCGCGCGCTGGCTCCTGACCAAAGATGTCATCGAGAAGCTGTCCATTGGGCGTGGTTCGGAGCGCCTGCGCCGCATCCATGAGTGGCGTACCGGAGCGGGGGTTCCTCGCTTCGCGCTGCTGGCCGAGCGCGATAACGAACTCTTGATTGATTTTGAGAACGCGCTAAGCATGGAAACATTGATCGAGTACGTGAAGAAACGCGAGAGCGCGTTGTTGCTGGAAATGTTCCCAGCCCCTGATGACTTATGCGCGCGCGGACCGGAGGGAACCTTTACCCACGAGGTCGTGATTCCTTTGGTCCGAGCCAAACCGCGGCTGGACCGGCCAGAGCCTTTGAATACTCCTGTCCGCCTGGCCACCAGGCCACGCCCTGCGACGGTTGCCAATGGACAACGGAGTTTTCTTCCGGGTTCGGAATGGCTGTTTGCAAAAATCTACGCCAGCCCATCGCAATTAGACCGGCTGCTAGTTGAGGACATTAAGCCCCTGGTTGAGAAAGTCCTTGCCTCGGCAGACGCGGAGGGCTGGTTCTTCATCCGCTACGGCGATCCGGATTGGCATTTGCGCCTCCGCTTTCACGGCAATCCCCAGGCCTTGAGCGCCCGAGTTCTTCCTCAATTGTGGGAGTGTCTCGACCGACAACAACAAGGCAGGGTATGGCGGGTGCAGCTCGATACCTATGAACGCGAGGTGGAGCGGTACGGTGGTCTGCCCGGCGTCCGTATCGCTGAGAGCTTATTTCAGATTGACAGCGAACTGGTGCTCGCGCTTCTCACTGCAATCGCCGGCCGGCTCGGTACTGACCTCCGCTGGCATCTGGGCTGTTGGACTGTTGATACTCTCCTGGCTAGCCTGGGACTTGATGTGAGCGCCAGGCGCAAGCTGGTCAACAATCTGGAAGCGGGTCAGGAGCAGAAATTTCAGGTCAACCAGCGATACAAAAAACAGCTTTCGGAGAAGTTTCGCAGTGAAAGACAACGCCTGGAAGGATTGCTCACAAACCCCGCCGGCCATGCCGAGGTTCCTCCGCTCGCGCGCTCGGCGTTGGAGCTTTTTGCCCGACGGTTAGGAAGCATCCGCACCGAGCTTGAACGCGCCCAGCAGTCCGGAGACTTGACCAAGTCTATCCCTGAGCTTGCTGGTAGCTACGTTCACATGCACCTGAATCGTCTCTTCCGCTCCGCCGCCAACGCTCAAGAGATGGTGCTGTATGACTTTCTTGCGCGGACCTATGACTCCCGAATGGCGCGGGAGAAGCAAGTAACCAGCCTCTCGACGCCTTTACAATAAAACTGTGAAGACTCCTGACGTCATTGTTGCCGGGGCGGGGATTATCGGCGTGTCAGTTGCGATTGAGCTTCGCCTGCGCGGCGCTGAGGTGGCGGTTCTGGAGCGAGGCGAACCGGGACGTGAAGCCTCTTCCGCTGCAGCGGGCATGCTGGCCTTCGCTGATCCAGAGACGCCATCTCTTTTGCGGCCGCTCGCCGCGACGAGTGCCCAACTCTTTCCAGAATACGTTGCCGACCTGGAAGAATCTTCCGCCATGCACGTTGACTTTCGGCAGCAAGGCGCGATCGCTTTGTTGCCGGGTGATCCAGCGCCGCCCGAATACCGCAAGCTCTCGCCCAAGGAGGTGCGTCAACTCGAACCCGCGTTGGAAACCGGGGAACTCGAATCATTTTTCGTCGCGGAAGGAAGCGTTGATCCGGTGCTGCTCATGCAGGCGGCGCTGCGGTCGTCTGTCCGGCGAGGTGTTGAAATCCGCAGCCACTGCACGGTGCAACAAATCGATCGCAAAGGCACACAGTTGGAAATCCGCACCAACTCAGCGACGCTGACTGCCACGACGGTCATCGATTGCCGCGGCGCCTGGTCGGGCCCGCCCGTGAGACCAAGGAAGGGCCAGTCGATCTATCTCCAACCGGAACGCGCGGGTTTGCTGGAGCACATCGTGGTCTCGCCGGAGGTCTATCTCGTCCCGCGAAGCTCGGGCAAGATCTTGGCCGGCGCGACGGTGGAAGACGTTGGCTATGACAAGACCGTGGAGCCAGAGATCGTCCGCCGCCTGCACGCCGCGGCCGGACGGCTGCTCCCGCAACTCGCGTCTGCGGCGGTGATCGAAAGCTGGGCGGGACTGCGTCCTGGCAGCCCGGACGATCTTCCTCTTCTCGGCGCGACCGCCACGCCGGGCCTGTTCCTGGCCACGGGCCATTTCCGAAATGGCATCCTGCTGGCCCCGGTAAGCGCGCGCATCATCGCCGATCTGGCAACAGGAAAGCCCACAACCCCCGATATCTCCGTGTTTTCACCCCTGCGCTTTAGTGCAATTCCCGCATGAGTACGCGAAAACTGGCGCAACTTCCGACAATTCATGAAAAAATAGCCCTGTGGATTGGCAGTCACTGTTCCTCCAGCTTCTAGTGAAGATGGGCGTCGCCGCGGCGGTGGCGGCCTCGTTGGGACGCTCTCGCGAGTTCAAGAAGCTGCTCTTCGCCGAGCGCCGGTCGCGCCGCAGCAACATTCTCTTTACCCTGTTTACTTCCATCCCTTTTGCTGTGGGCGTCTACGTCCGTTGTCACGCGAAGTATCCGCTAGCGGCGGTCATGGGCGTGGACATGGGCTTTGAGGCTTCTATCCTGATAGGCGTCATGGGGGGACGCGTGGCCGGGACCCTGGGCGGCGTCATCATGGCCGCTCCTGCCGTGTTGTACGGAGAGTACCTGACTCTGCCGGTGAATTTTATTGCCGGTCTGCTGGCCGGATCACTCCGCCACTTCTGCCGCAACGAGGAAGAGATCTGGACCTTCTCCCCTTTCCTTGACATGAGCGTGTACCGGTGGCTGAAGCGAAACCTGCGCCGCCCTCGTGTCGATTGGCAAACGGCGTTCTTCCTGATCATCCTGGCTTTAGAGGCAGCCCGGATGGAATTGCGGATTGTCGCACCCAAGGGTCTGTTTGCACTTGGGATACGTGACCTACCCACTCCCGTGCTGCTGGCCCTGATGCTGGTACTCGCCAGCGTCATTGCTACTGTTTCCATTCCCATCAAGATCTGGAACCTGACGCGCATCGAGATGAAGCTGGAAGAACAGGATCGATTGCTCTTGGAAGCCCGCCTCGACGCGCTGCAAAGCCAGATCAATCCTCATTTTCTGTTCAACACGTTGAACTCCATCTCGTCGCTGGTGCGTTTTGATCCTGATCGAGCGCGTGACTTGATCGTGAAACTCTCCAAGATCCTGCGCCGCCTGCTGGGCAAGCACGACGAGTTCGTGCAGCTTCGCGAAGAAATCGAATTCATTGACGACTATCTGGATATCGAAGTGGTGCGTTTTGGCCGCGATAAGCTGCGTGTCTATAAGCATCTCAACCCGGACACGCTCGACGTGGTGATCCCGTCGATGCTGCTGCAGCCGCTCGTGGAAAACAGCATCAAGCACGGATTGTCGCCCAAAGTCGACGGCGGCTGCATTACTGTGCGCAGCCGTCTTCAGGAAGGCAAGCTGGTGATCCACGTGGAGGATGACGGCGTGGGCATGAGCGCGCCGCCGGCGGTGGCGGCGCAGACCGGCTCGGGACGCGGCATCGGCCTGATCAACGTGGCGGAACGTCTGCACGTGCTGTTCGGCGATGAAGGCAGCATGACCGTGCAGAGCCGCGACGGCCATGGCACGTTGGTTGTCCTGGAGTTGCCGGTGTTGCAACCGGAAGAGAGCACGCTGGCCGCGGTCTATGCCGCGCGCTCCAATACCCGCTCGTAAAACTTCTCGTACTCAGGGATGATCTTGCTGGTGCAGAAGCGCGATTGCGCTTCCCAGCGCGCTACCTGTCCCATCTCTCGCAAGCGTTTTTCGTCCGACAGAATTTCAATGGCGTATTTGGCCATGGTTTCCACGTCTCCGACCTGGGCTAGAAAGCCGCTGCGTCCGTGTTCGATGACCTCCGGCACGCCGCCGACTGCGGTGGCCACCGCAGGCACTTCGCACGCCATCGCTTCCAGCGCCGCCAGACCGAAGGATTCCATCTCGCTGGGCACGAGCATCAGATCGGCAACGGAGAGTTTTTCGTTGACGCGGTCCACCTTGCCCAGGAATTCCACTCTTTCCCGCAACTTTTTCTTGTTGACCAGCCATTCGGCACGGGAGCGTTCCGGACCATCTCCCATCAGCAGCAGGCGCGCGGGGATTTTTTTCTGTACGCGATCGAAAATCTCGATCACATCGCAAACTCTTTTGACCGGCCGGAAGTTCGAAACGTGGACCAGAATCCGTTCGTTGTTACTTGCGAATTCCGCGCGGCGTTCCGGCGAGTTGGCATGGCGCTTGTAAGTATCGCAGTTGACAAAGTTGTAGATGACCTCGATCGGGTTGCGGATCTCGAATTCCTGGAGCGTGCGTTGTTTCAGATAGTTGGAGATGGCAGTCACGCCGTCACTCTGCTCGATGGAGTATCGCGTTACAGGAAGGTACGAGCGGTCAGCGCCTACGATGGTGATGTCTGTGCCGTGCAGTGTGGTCACGAATGGCAGCTTCCGCCTTTTGCCGTTGTTCTGGGCTGCGAGCATTTGCTTGGCGAGCAACGCGCTCACCGAATGCGGAATAGCGTAGTGCACGTGCAGGAGGTCCAGGCCGTAAATCTCCGCCACCTCCGCCATGCGTGTGGCTAAGGCCAGATCGTACGGAGGATATTCAAACAACGGATACAACGAGACAGTCACTTCATGAAAGAAAATCTGCGGATGCGGAGTGTTCAGCCGGATCGGCTGCTGGTAGGCGATGAAATGCACTTCATGCCCGCGCTCAGCCAGCTCGATGCCCAGCTCCGTGCCCACCACGCCGCTGCCGCCGTAGGTGGGATAACAAGTGATTCCGATTTTCATTGTCGCTGCGCTTCCCGATCACGGCGTTTCCGCGCGATCCCGTGCGATTCCGGCGATCTTATAACTGACTGGCAATTCGATTGGCAACTGCCTTCAAAGCATCGGGAGACGCCACATACTCCAGCACCATATTGTCCAGCATGAATTGTGAGTTGCCCTTGCGAACGATAACCCCTGCCACCCCTACTTTGCCCTTTTGCGTGTTGCCAGTGAAGAAGGCTTCATCGCCGATTCCATTCAGGACCTGCACATTCTTCTCTCCCGGTTGAAGATGGCGAACTTCCTTCAGCTGGGCCCACGCCCGGTTCTCCTCTTCGGCAGTCTTATGCTGGATCAGTGTGAGGGCCACAGTTCCCGTTCCTACGGAATTTGGACGCGCGCTGACCTCTTCATACATGCAGACAGTTGATCCGCGGTTCGGCTTGGGCTTCATGGCTGCGCCCATGATCTTTTCCGCGTCCGCCGCGTTGAACAACGCGCAGACTTTGGAATTGTCCTGGTCTGCGGGAGCTGCCACAGCAGCTGCATGGGTGGGTGACGACGTCACCGCGTTGCCTGATGGTTGAGAGTTGCTACATCCGGTGAAAGCAATGCATAGAAGAAGTGTTAAGGGCACTGCGATTTTCGTCTGCGGTACCATGTTTCTCCTGACCGACTAAGTTCACCTGCCGCCAGTCTTTGATTCAACTCCATACTACGGGATTCACGATTGTTTTCAGAGGTCTGCATAAGAAATCAGCTCGATTCCCGTCGCGGCAATCGCTCTCTTTGTCGCCTCAGAAGCAAGGGCTTCCAGCTCCACCTGGCGCGACTCCACCAGGCGTGTGCCGGAGGCTTTCAGGTCTGCGTCGGCGTATCCGGGGTGGCATACCAGCTCCCAAGTCCCTTCGGGCAGCGCGCCCAAAATCGCGAGCAGCATTCTCTGGTTGAGCTTGCCAGTGGCGGCGATACCTACCGTGCCATCCGTGCTGCGTATGCCCTCTTCTTTTATGGCGCGGTAAAACTCGGAAGCAAACCACTGGAACGTGACAACGCCGGCGGCGCGCAGCCACAGTCCCGGCGTAGACGCCACCACGCCCAACGGCCAGCTCCTCATCGGCTCGAACGGATTGCGGACGGCGCGGATTCCGCAGGCCTTCGCCGCCCGCAATACGGGGCGCAAAACCTGGGGAAACATATGGGTGTGCTTGTGACTATCGACGTGAGTCAGGGGCGCGCCGGCGGCCTGGATCTTGCGGATCTGGGCCTCTGCCTCACGTTGAATTTCTTCCGCTGCGAGATGCTTGCCCACTGCAGCGCGGGCAAAGTCTCTCAGGCTGTTGCGAAAGCGGCCGCCGCTGTCGGCAAGTGAAGGCAGACCGCTTGCCACAGCCTGACCGTCGATCATCACAACATGGCAGCCTGTCTTGAGTTGAGGCGCGCTCCTGGCTGAACCGACGGCTTCGGAAAACGCCGCACCATTGGCCATGATGGTCGCTGATGTGATGCCTCCGCAGCGGCCCGCCTCTGCGATGGCCCGGTTGACGCCTGCTGTGAGACCGAAATCGTCAGCATTGATGATGAGGCGGCGCACGGGAAGAGTCTAGCAAATAGCAGTCAGCACTCAGCATTCAGCCCGCGTGCATTCTTCTCGCGATGACAGCTTTGTGGGCGTAGAGGCAGTTAGATGGGCTGAGTGCTGATTGCTGATTGCTGAATGCTGATTGCTTAGTTCACGCCGTCATCGCCACGTCCGGCTCGTCGCCCTCGTCCAGACACATGGCGATCTTATCCAGCAACTCGGGAAAGAGGCTCTCTTTTTGCAGGCAAGCCGCTACATCTTTGTCTTCTTCAATGGGGCCGTAGCCGGTGATGACAATCACGGGGACGGCGGGGTGCTTCTCGTGGATTTTACGGGCCAGTTCGACGCCATTCATGCCTTCCATACGGAAGTCAGTGATCAGGATGTCAAAGTTATCCTGGTCGAACTTGCGCAGAGCGTCTTCGCCGCCGTAAGCGCTGACGGCACGGTAGCCCTTCATGGCCAGAATCTCGCAGCTCAGGTTCGCCAAAACCTGGTGGTCATCTACGAAGAGGACGGTCTTCATAAGTACCTCCTTCGTGGCCCTTTATCGCGACACATTCTGTCGGGACAACGCCCGGAAGGTGCATTCCTCTTGGTTTCCCAAAAGGAAGACAAGGATGCCCGCCGAACGTTAAATTCGATCTACATCTGCCCTCGTGACCAGCCGTTCTGTCCTGAAGCTTTTGCGCGCAGTTTACTCCCCTCCGGGTGGAAAGTACAGCGCGGGGACGTTACTATTCTTCACCATCTGATTAAACGCCGGCACATCGGACGACATAATCTGTTTCCATACCTCCAATTGGCGGTCGAGTTGCCCGCGCAGCATCTTGAACACCTCATACTGTTGCCGGCTCGGCGCGCCGTCGCCCGCCTGGACAATAGCGCTGAAACTGTCTAGCTGTTCATTAAGCTTGTTAGGGAACGCCAGATTGGCTTCCGACCCCTTCATGTTGACCTGAATCAGCTCCTCCTCCACCGGAGCCATCTTCTTATCCAAGGCCTCCGCTTGTTCGACCAGTTGCTTGAGTGCGGGATCATTCTCAAAGCGCGCGCGCAATGCTTTGAGTTCCGACCGCAATTGGCGTATCTGGTTGACGACGCGGTGCAAGTCTGTATTGGCGTCGTTCACCTGGAGAGCCAGCTCGAACTGCTTCTTTAGCTCGTCCACGCTGACCGCTTTCGCCCGTGGGTCGAGGACGATCTCCAGCGGCTGGCTCTGGCTCTGGCCGCCGACGGTCAACTTCACGGTGTACTGGCCCGGCTGCACCATAGGACCCTGCGGCCCGATCCCCGAATAGAACGCGCCCGGGATCTTAACCGGCGGCTCCCAGCGCAGATTCCAGGCGTAACGGTTCATGCCCGCGGCGGCGGGGATCGTGGTGACTTCTTTCACCTGGTCCGGCCATTCCGGAGGCTGCTCGGCTTCTTTCTTCTCCTTGCTGGAAAGGCTGCGCACCAGCTTGCCGTCGGCGTCGAAGACTTCAAGCTTCACTTCATCTTTCGGCGCGACCTTGAAGTAATAATCGATAATCACGCCGGGCGGAGGATTGTCACCCACCGGCCCGCGACGGTCGATGTCCGTTGGCAAATGCAGGCGCACCGCGGTCTGCGGTTTGTAGAGCAGCACATCCGGAGTCTGCGCAGTGAGGTCAATCTGGCGCAGCGGAGTGATGTCATCAAGGACCCAGAAAGAACGCCCGTGCGTCGCCACGATGAGATCGTCGTCGTGGATGGTCAGATCATGGATGGGCACCGTGGGCAGGTTGAGCTTGAGCGGCTGCCAGTGGGCGCCGTCATCCAACGAGAAATAGAGGCCGGTTTCCGTGCCGGCAAACAGCAGTCCTTTGCGCTTGGCATCTTCACGAACCGAATGCACATACGATCCCTCGGGAATCCCGTTGGCGGCGAGGATCCACGTTTTGCCATAGTCACGCGTGCGGTAAATCAACGGACGGTAATCGTCAAACTTGTGGCGGTCCACAGCGATAAATGCGGTGCCGGGATCAAAGCGCGAAGCCTCAACGATGCTGATCATGCTCCACTCGGGCATCTCTTTCGGCGTGACGTTAGTCCAGTGCTCGCCGCCATCCTGCGTGAGCTGCACCAAACCATCGTCGGTGCCGGCCCAGACCATGTCCTTCTTGAGCGGCGATTCGGCCACGGCAAAGATCGTGTCGTAGTACTCCACGCTGGTGATGTCCAGCGTGATCGGCCCTCCGGAAGGCTTCTGTTTCGATTTATCGTTGCGGGTCAGGTCAGGGCTGATCGCGGTCCAGCTCTGTCCTGCGTCCGTGGACTTGAAAAGCTTCTCGCCCGCCCAATACAACGTGTTGGGGTCGTGGGGCGAGATCAGCAGCGGAGAAGTCCAGTTGAAGCGGTGATCCAGTTTTTCAGCCCCATTGCCGGAAACGTCGAGGGGCCAGACAGAAATGTCCACGAGCTGTTCGGTGCGCTTATCGAAGCGCGAGATGAAGCTTTCCGCGCCGGCAAAAGTAATGTTGGGATCGGAGGGATAGGGCGCGATATAGCCGCTTTCGCCGCCGCCTACTTCGTACCAGTCTTGCCGGCCGATGACACCGTCATCGTCAAAGCTCTTGATGGCCACTGTGGAGTTGTCCTGTTGCGCGCCGTAGATGTAATACGGCCAGCGATTGTCGGTGATCACGTGGTAGAACTGGGCCGTGGGCTGATTGTTTTGCGTGGTCCATGTGGTCCCGCCGTCCACGGATACGGTGGCGCCGCCGTCGTTGCCGTTAATCAGCCGCTGGGGATTGTCAGGGTCAATCCACAAAGCATGATGGTCGCCGTGGGGCGCCGGCAAAAGATTGAACGTTTTGCCGCCGTCGGTGGAGCGAAACATCCCCGTGTTGAGCATGTACACCGTGTCTGCGGTCTTGGGATCGGCAAAAATATGGCTGAAATACCAGGCGCGCTGGCGAAAACGGCCCTCTTCGTTGACACGGGTCCAGTTTTCTCCGCCATCGTCGGAGCGGTAGAGGCCGCCGCGATCTTTGTTTTCGATCATGGCGTAGACACGGCTGGAGTCGGCTCCGGAGACCGCGATGCCGATCCGTCCCATGATCCCTGAAGGCAGACCATGGCCTTCGAGACGAGTCCAGGTCGTGCCTCCGTCAACGGATCTGTACAGGCCGCTCCCTGGTCCTCCGCTGTTCAAACTCCACGGCGTGCGATAGACCTCCCACAGTGAAGCAAACAGCGTGCTGGAGTTGTTAGGATCAAACACCAAGGAAATGGCGCCGGTCTTGTTGTCTTTGTAAAGAACTTTCTTCCAGGTGGCGCCGCCGTCGGTGCTGCGAAAGACGCCACGCTCTTCACTCGGACCGTAAGCGTGGCCCAGCGCCGCGACAAAGACCGTGTTCGAATCCTTGGGATCAACAATCACTGCGCCGATGTGCCGCGTGTTTCTCAGCCCGACATTCTTCCAGGTCTTACCGCCGTCCAGCGATTTATAGACGCCGTCGCCGTAGGAGATGTTGCCGCGAATGCAAGCTTCGCCGGAACCGACGTAAATGACGTTGTGGTCAGAGGCCGAAACGGCAATCGCTCCGATGGAGGCGATGGGCTGGTTATCAAATAGCGGCTGCCAGTTGGCTCCTGCATCGCTTGATTTCCAAACGCCTCCTGAAGCCGCGCCGAAATAAAACACACTTGATTCGCCTTGAACCCCGGTCACCGCCAGCACGCGTCCGCCGCGGAAGGGCCCCACTTGCCGCCATCGCATGGCGTTGAACAATTTTTCATCCACTTGTGGCGCTGGTGCGCCTGCTGATGCAGGCTGCACCCTGTTCCCGCGTGGCTTGGACTGGCTAAAACAAAGGGTGCAGGAAATCAGCAAAGACAAAAAGACGAAGCGATTGCGGAGAGTCATTGGAAAAGAAGCGGCTCCTTAAGAGTTGAGCGGACGAGCGGCCAACATCATACGACGGAATATGGCAAATAGCACTTCTCATGCTGCTTGGGCGGAGGAGTGTCGCGGAGCTGACGAGAGTCGGGATCGGTTTGGCACCGTGGCGGCTGAAGATCGCGAGCCCGCCGGTCAGAGAGAAACGACAAACCAGAGACATCAATTCAGTGATCCAGATTGTTTACGCCGGCTAAAGATATACTTAAAAACTTTTAGTTTGACTGACTAAAAGCCCGGTCCTAGAGTCGCTATATCTTCTCGACGCGTCCACTCAGGATCGTGCTCAGGACCTTACCCATGAAAGACCTAATGGAGGGTCAAAATGAAAAAACTTCGCGGCAAGTGGATACCCGTTTGTGGGGCAATCTGCCTCGCAACCCTTGCGTGCCTGTCCCTTGTGATCTCGGGCACGCTAACGCCTTGGCAACCTATTCACGCGCAAACCCTTCCACCATTTGAAAACAGCCCCATCGGATTCGCTTCAGTGAACGCCATGGGACAGAACGGCACCACAGGCGGTGAAGGCGGGCCGACCGTAACCGTAAGCACCGCGAGCGAACTGCAAAGCGCGGTGAACCAGTCCGGGCCGCTGATTGTCCAAGTCTCAGGCACCATCACCCTCACCGGCGACATCAGTGTAGCCTCCAACAAGACCATCATTGGCTTGGGTTCGACCGCGGCCATCACGGGCGCGGGCTTGACCATCAGCGGCGTGCAAAACGTGATTGTCCGCAATATCGCGTTTTCCAACGCCAAGGTGAATTCCATCACCATTGAAGTGAATGCCCACCACGTGTGGGTCGATCACTGCAGCTTCACGAATGCCACGGACACGTTGATGGACATCAAGCGCCAGGCCAACTACGTGACCGTCTCGTGGAACGTCTTCACGAACACTTTGGAAACGATTCTCCAGGGACATTCGGACACTTTCACTCAGGATATTGGTTTTCTCAAGGTCACCTATCACCATAATTGGTTCAACGGCACGATCGAGAGGCACCCTCGCGTGCGCTTCTCCGATCCTACCCACGTGTTCAACAACTACTATCTCAACATCCAGATGTACGGCGTTGCTTCCACGATGAACGCCGGCGTGCTGGTGGAAGGCAATTACTTCGACCATGTTCCGCAGCCGACTATCACCGACATCACCGGCTCAGCGCAGCCGGGCAGATTGGTCGAGCGGGACAACATTTTCGTGAGCAGCGGAACCCCGCAGACCGCGGGAACGGTGACGGAGCCGAGGACGTTTTACAACTACACCTTGGACCCGACTTCGCAAGTCCCGAGCATCGTGAGCAGTGGCGCGGGAGTAGGCAAGATCAACACCAATCCGCCTCCGACGCCCACTCCAACACCGACTCCAACTCCAACGCCGACACCAACTCCTACGCCAACTCCGACACCGACACCTACACCCACCCCAACCCCAACGCCGACTCCAACTCCGACGCCAACCCCCACTCCGCCGCCCTCAGGCCAGTGGACGAGCGCGCTCGGCAGCATTAATCCGAATCCCACGACGGTGGGTCACCAAACCGGCGTGGTGGTGGTTTTCACCAACCTGACGAGCGGGCATCTCACCGCCAACCTGACAATTCAGATCGTCAATTCCTCGGGAGCGGTTGTAGCTTCAGCTACGGACGCCAATGAAGACGTAGCCGGCGGGCAAACCGACAGCGATACGTTGGACTGGACGCCTTCCGCGAAAGGAACTTATACAGTCAGAGGTCTAGTGACGAATTCCGCGGGAACCGTGCTTTCACAAAAGAACGTGGGCACAGTCACCGTCAACTGATCTAACCCTGGGCTGCGGGCTGCGGTGAAGAACGCAGCCCGTTTGGCCAGGCTGCAATGGGCTCGCGGGTCAGGAAACAGACACAGCGCCCGCGGTGCGAGTGCCGTTTTGGACGGGCAGTTCCAGCACAATGCGCGCGCCGTTTGGCTCCAGGTTGGTGGCCAGGATTTCGCCGCCGTGTTCTTTCACGATGCCATAGCAGATGCTGAGTCCGAGGCCGGTGCCTTTGCCTACCGGCTTGGTGGTGAAGAAGGGGTCGAAGGCGCGGCTGGTATCGGTGAAGCCCGGACCATTGTCATCAAAGCGCACAACCACGCGGTCTTCCTGCAAGAAGGCTTCAATGCGGATGCGTTTCCTGCGCACATTCTCCATGGCATCCACCGAGTTATTGAGCAGGTTCAGCAGGATCTGCTTGAACTGATCTTCATCGAGCGCCACCTGAGGCAGGTTTGGCGCAACGTTGACCTTCACCTCCACGTTGTTCTCGCGGAGGTGGTACTCGCCGAGCGCGAGAACTTCCTGCAGCAGCGGTTTCAGGCTGGTTGATTTCTTCTCCAAACTGTTTTGCCGGGCGAAGCGCAGCAGGTTTTCAATGATGCGCCGCATGCGCTGGGCTTCACGGATCATCTTGTCCAGCTTCTCTCGCGCCGTACCGGGGCCCACTTCATCGGTCAGAAGCTCCGAGTATCCGACAATCGATGTCAGAGGATTGTTCAACTCGTGGGCCACGCCGGCCACCAGCTGTCCAATCGCCGCCAGCTTTTCCGAGCGTACCAGTTGCCGGTGCAGCGCCGCGTTGTCGATGGTCACGGCCAAATCTCCGGCCAGCAACTCGATCTGCGACATTTCCTCGGCGGTTACGCGGGCCACGTCGCGCGGATCGTCCATCGCCAGGCATCCCAGGACCGCGCCGCGCGTGGATAGCAGCGGCACGATCACGGCGCTCCCGTTTTCCCAGTAGTCATTGGGTTCGAATTGCCGCGTGCTGGGCGCCGGGCCGTATTGATCCACCTCCGCCGGCTCGAGACGGTAAGAGTTCTCGCCCAGCTTGACTCCCGCCTGGCAGGCCTGCTCGATCATATCGATCCGCCAGACGTTGGCACAGCGGTGCTCAATGTGGCGTACGGCCTCGGGTTCATAACCGGCATGTCCCGCCGCAACCAGCGCCCCGCCGTCAGTGCCCAGCACAATCACTACACGCTGGAAGGTGCTGGTCTCCATGACGGCCAGCGCAATCTCGTGGCACATCGAGTTGATGTCCACGCCGGTCAGCAGGCCGGAAGTGATGCCGGCAAATCTCTGTAATTGTCGGTTGAGTTCTCTTTCCCGCACCCGCGCCGACTTAAGGAATTCCGACTTGTCCTCCAGAAGCGTCAGCATCATGCCCAAGGCAACGAAAAATCGTGGCGTGTTCCAGAGCTCCTGGCTCAGATGCAGCGCAGGCCAGACGGTCGCCAACGACTGAAACGTGAACGAGGCGCCCCACAGCAGGAATCCGCATGCGCTGGCGATCACGCCTGACGATAACCGCGGATAGCGCCGGCAAAAAAGAAACGCCGGCAGGGCAAAGCCGATGGTCAGAAAGGCCAGCCTTCCGAAGTTATAGTCGTGATGCCAGGCATGCTGGATGGTCAACACGCCGCTGATGATGCAAAGCGGCATCCAGCCGAACGCCTCAACGGTCAGACGACGCGACAAGGCAATGAACAGGGGAGTGCCGAGGAAAACAAACTCCAGGCAGACCATGTAGATCCACCGCTCATCGCTTTGATAGGCGAGCGCCAAGTTGTACACCATGGCCGGCACTCCGCACAGCGTCAGCAGAGCGATGGTGACCGTTTTGTTCTCGAAGAAGCTGGTCAGCGAGGCGACAAAGCACAATGCCGCCAACGCCAGCGCGCTTTGCGCAAACCCGGAAAAAGTAGGAGCCAGTGCTCCCGCCACCGGCAGCATGAATTTTGCGACGGCATGGGCGAAGATCAAGATCCAGGCGGTGGTCCAAAGGACAAGACGCTCTGACTTTACGTGACGCCCCAACGCCACGAAAATCCCCACCAGTACCGCGAGCACAAGGATTGTGGGAAGCTGATCGAACAAGATTGACATCTTATGTTCTCAGACAGATTAACGTTCCCGCAGGTTCCCGGACAGAGTTGTCACTGAGCCTATCACAGACACGTAGCCACCGGCTTCCCGCGGGTACAACAACTCTCGTAACCGGAATGATTCTGAAGCTTTAAAGAGCGTCAGGTCTGATCAACAATCATATGGCACCGGCGCCCTCGCGGGTGGAGGGTCTAAGATTGCACAGCCGAGGCGGCTGTGTCACGCGATTCTCGATCTTTTCTGTGCTTTTTGACCTCACACACACCGGACCTCTATACTGCGGTTGGGACCACGCACAGGTCTCCTCCGCTCTTGTTTATCTCTACGAGTGCGGGCGGTTAGCTCAGCTGGTTAGAGCGCCTGCCTTACAAGCAGGAGGTCCACGGTTCGAGTCCGTGACCGCCCACCAATCAATGACTTAGGGGAGTTTTCCTCAATTCACTGAGGAGAAATGACCCCCGTGTCTGGCTTTGAGCAGTTCATTCAAGAGCGAATTTACCTTCGCGTCTCACCGCGAACGGCGGACTTGGTATAAACAAACATTTAGGTGGTTCGGAACAGGACCTTAAGCAGCTCGTCATTTCAATGCGAGAGGCGCGGCTGCTAGCGATCTCCTGTGACAGCCGGATTCGGTGCATCAATGCCTATCTCAAGTGGTCCGGCTTGTCTCTGAGCATTCCCAAGCTGCGTGAAGAGAGCAAAGTCCTTCCGACATACAACCGCCCCGAAGTTCCTCCCGACCTCGCCCACCTCACAGCGAGCGATTGTGTGCGAAAGCGAGGCATTCTGGTTTCGTTCCTTGTCGTCGAAACAGGCGCTAAGCCGCATAGTGATGGCCGCTCTCCACGCTCAATTCATCGCTCTCACGGCTGATTCTGGAGAGAGTTTGAACGACACGCCGAACGGACAGATCAATCATTGTCACGCGCTGTCGTGTGTCTGCTACCTCTTTTACGGCCCATTCGATGGTTTGCATCGCATTGCGGATGTGATGGTTCAGGAATCCAATCTCTCTCATGCGGCGCTCGATGCGCTGTTCACGTAAGCGGCTCAACCAGAATACGACCACCCCGATTACAACCCCCTCCACTGCGTTTTCAAGAAGCCGTTCCGACAGCCATTTGAATCCGAATGCGTGAGCTATTTCGTCTAGAGCGACGCCCAAGAGTGCGGCCAGCAATCCGACTACAAAGGCGCGTCCCCACAGTGGCAGATCAAAATAGTGATCGAGCCAAGTGTCTTTCCAGACGTCGAGATGGTTTCTTCGGCGATCCATAAACGCCTCCAATCAGAGTATTAAGAAGGGTGGCGAAGGCTGCCGTGTTCTCTAACTGGTGAAGAATTGACATTTCCTTACAATCCGTTCTCAGTGAACCATAAACTCAGGCCAGACTGGACACCTGCAAGGCAGTGCATAAAGTGAGTGCATACAATGAAGGCAAATTGTAGGGACGCCGAAACTGACGAGAAATCGCCATTTCACTCAAAACGGGATTGTGAGTGTAAACGCCAGATTACATCAACTACGGCGTCTGAAGATCAGGAGCGAGGTTCAGTGAACGCTGTGCATCTAGAATGACCCGGGAATTGGACGCTTTCGTATGTACGGCAAAAACCAGCATGCTCAGCAGCAAGCGAGACAATAAGAACGTTCACCTATCTAAAATTTGCTACCAGTCCCAGGGATTTAATAATAAGACAAGGAACTAACTTCCCACCGTTTTGTTTGGTGTCAGATCCGTCGCGTAGTAAGCCGTTCAGTAAACTTGGTGATGTAAGCGGATTAGGGTTTCAACCCAGTGATGGCTTCTTTAATTCCTAGAGGGTCAGAGATCCAGACCGCCAATCGCCGGGACGGAACTGGTGTCTGGCTTCGGGAGTGAAGTGCAGAGTGAATTTCAAGCCGAGTAGACGTATCGGACTCCTGTAATCCGCGGCGAGGTAAATCTCTTGTTCTTCCAGGTTGGGGCCGCCCGTACGTCGGACTGTGACCTGGTCGGGTGTGAGGTCGATTCCGTGCCGTTGCGCGTACTCGAGGATGTCCCGATGAAGATCCTCATCCGAGCTTGGCGCCGTAAGACCGCTACGGGCCTTCAGTTGCGCGGCCAAAACTTGCATGTCACTGCGCAATTCACGGTTGGCGCTGGCGGCCATGAAGATCTGGAAGCCAAGGCTCACGACAATCAGAAGGATCGCGACCATCCCAAGGACGCGAATCGGTTTGTGCTTCAGCAACGATCACCAGCCTTGTCCCGCCCACTTCCGCCACGGCCCTGGCCAGGAGGTGCGTACTCCGCACCAGCGTGGCGGAGAACAAAATTGAGAGCCAAAGCAACGGGTCTGGCTCGCATGGCAAGGTGGATTTTATACGAGAAATCCATCCCAACTTGAGTTCAATGCACCTCGGTGTAGCTGAAGTCGACTCAAGAAGGAACGGGCCACTGGCCCCAACCCTCGTTTTAAACAAGCTCCTGCTTCAAGACCATCAGTAAAACGTTCTTGCGAACCGGCATCCTCTTTATTGCAAACGCGATTCCAATAGAAGCCAGGCTGATCCGGATAAGAACCATGCTTTCCGTTTTGCTTGCGAGCCCGATTTGGACGTGGATCCACCGCCTTGGCGGACCTGGATTGATCCTGCTTGGTCTCATCGACAATTCAGTGATACCGGTCCCCGGCAGCATGGACGTGTTTGTGGTCCTGCTTGCCGCGCATCGGCCCGAATGGTGGCCTTACTATGCGTTCATGGCAACGGTGGGAGCAGTGCTTGGAGGCTACGTCACATATCGCCTGGCGGAAGTTGGCGGCGAGGAGACCCTGGAAAAGGAGTTTGGTAAGAGTCGCGCCCAAAAAGCCTACCAGCGGTTCGAAAAACGTGGCTTCTCGACCGTGATGATTGGTGCTATCTTACCTCCGCCATTTCCTATCGTTCCGGTTTTAATGGCGGCGGGCATTCTGCATTATCCGCGCAAAAGCTTTCTCTTCGCGCTAGCGTTGGGCCGCGCGATTCGTTTTTTTGCCGTCGCCTACCTGGGGCGCCTCTACGGGCCGGCCGTGATTCATTGGGCTGGGCGATACTACCAGACATTCCTTTACCTTTTGATCAGCCTCGCTGTTTTGGCGGTGATTGCCCTTGTCACCTATATCAAATGGTATCGTCCGAAACGGCAGCGGGAAGAACGGCAACGTGGGCAACCTGTTGAAGCCTGGCCCGTCCCGGGCCAGTCTCATCCTGCACGGCAGACTGATCATCCAAGCGCCAAGAAAAAATGATTGACGTGGCCGGGGGCGGTGAAGAACAACGCGAGCCTGATCAGGCCCCCAATCCTGCATCATTCTCCCCGTCCTTTAAATCTAGTACGAACAGCATAAAGGGACGTACGCGCTGGAATGAAGAGAGTGTGACCGTCACTGCCCCCGAACACTAACTGAATGGGCCGCTCCGGGACCTCGACCGTGTCAATCAGTTTTCCCGCAGGGCTGTACACGTAGATTTGACCTGCTGCGATATAAACGTTCCCCTGGCTATCCGTGGTTACTCCTTCGCCGCCCTGATCAACAAAACGCTTCATCCCCGCTAAGCTGCCATCGGGCTGCACCGTGCTAACCCAGGTACTCACATCTGCTTCATCTGTGACATAGAAAGCCTCGCCCGCAATAGCAGAAGCCAACCCATAGCTACGGAGCAGAGCACTATCCTTCACGTTCCAGCGAGTAAAACCGGTGACAAAATCTTCGCCCGCCGATACGAATGCAGTGCCGTCGGGAGAGAGGTAGTGCCGGTATGGGGCTGTCAGGCCGGTCGTTGTGACTTGCCAAATGTTGGTAGGCAAGATGACACGCAGCCCAGGCCGTGGCAAGACAGCCTCCGGGTTCACCATTTTGGTCTCGTCATCGGACGACTTGGGGTTGAAAGAGTAGATGGTTCCAGCTCCGGCCGACGATAGCACCATCAGGTTGCCGGTCCTGTCAAAGGCCAAATTCGTCGGATCCAAAGGGTTGTCACGAACAAGAGATAGTTCATGGTGGGCTGGCGACCATCGGTAGATACGCTGCCAGTGGGCATCAACAAAATAAAAGTTGCCCGAAGGATCGGTTGCTCCTCCCGAGATGTTGTAAAAGCCGCCGGCCAGTTTTTCCACCTTTGCGCCCGGGGCCAGAACGCCGCGTGGAGCAGGAACAGTCGAAGACGCCTTCACGACGGGCGAGGCCGCATCGCGGGAAAGATTCAGCCAGGCGAACTCGCGCTGACGTATTTCGATGTTTCGTGTCTGCTCATAAATCGCATTATCAAATGCGACCTTGCTGTTGCTATAGCAGTGAATATTCCGGAACCGGATATCGGTCGAATGAGAGACCTTGATCGCCCATGGAAACGGCTGAAAGCTGCTGACTACGCGATAAATGTGGAAGTTGGAAATGGTGATGTTGTTCGAGCCTTCGATTTCAAGGGGCAAAGCGGAGCCGCTTTCGCCACGCTCTTCTTCAGTTTGAAGCGCGTAAATCCGCCAGTTCGAAACATTGTGCAGTTGAACTTCACTACGGACATGATGTTCGCTCGACAATTCGTAAATGCGTCCCTCGGTGGAGGTATTGGATATCAGCATCCCGGCCTGGGCGAAGGTGCTGGGCGTCCAGATGTCGAGGAACGTACCACCACCGCCGTTGGTAACCCACAGACTGGGATACTGCCCATCCCAGCGCCGGTTCAGGTCGGGATCGGCGGTGTGGCTGTTGTTATAAGGGTTCTCACGCGTTCCATCAATTTTTCTCGTGCCGTGTCCGCCAAGAAAGCGGACGTCGTTCATCAGCGAATCTTTGCCGGCCATCCATTTAGCCGCCACCGCCCGCGGATTTATCCCATTGGTGTACAGGCCGATTCCGACCATGATGTTGGTTCCTCCCGGGGGAGCTTCGATCAGCGGCTTAGGCGGTCCGACGCCCTGAAATGCGGGTGTCGAATCCAGCAGATCGATCTGCGTCACGCTGGGATGGAGGCCGATCAACACAGTGTCCTGCTTCAGGGTGATGGTATCGGTCACCACATAGTTTCCTGCGGGAAAGTAGATCGCGCGATGTTGGGCAATTGCCCTCCGCAAAACCTCAGTATCGTCGCTGGAGCCGTCACCCTTAGCGCCCAGGGAACGGATGTTCACCCAAGTGTCGGGAGGGGGCAGCTCAGGCAAATCAGATTTCACGGGAGCAGACAGAGAGCCCATTGGTGTGGCTTCGAATGCGTCTGCGATTTTCGGAATGATACCAATCCTCGCAAAGGTTAGACCGTGCGAGAACACCTTTACGTTATAAATCGTACCGGGGCCGAGGACATTTCTGCCGCTCTCACGGAACGTGGCGAAAGTGGGCACCCTCCGGCAAACCACGTTTTCCATGTTGATCTGCGTACGGGGGCTGTTCTCCAGGCTAATAATCACGGCAGGACCCGAAATATCTTCCATTCGGGCATCTTTGATCCAAAGGTCGTCGGGAAACCCAGACTCTATGGCGACTGCAGTGGGGACGTTTTTGAACTGAGGCCGAATTAAGGTGAGCCCGGCTGCTCGTTCTTCAATAGCTGCCTCACGCTGTCCTTCGAATGTGGCATCTACAACGGTGAACTGCCATCCAGGGGAAGGCGTGGCCGTCCAGATGGCGTAGCGGCCACCGTAGAAGTGTACGTCCTCAACGACGTTTCCCCCCGCGTGGATAGCGGCAAGACCAGAGCCGATATGGAAGTCAATGTGCGCCAAAAAGCAGTGCTGCGCATAATGAGCGCGCACCCCAACCGCTCCGAAATTGCCGTCGCCAATCTCAAAGTCCACATTGCTGATGGCCGAATAGAAAGTGCCTGGATTGGCATCCGGAGGGCGACGCGTGTCGACATTCTGCCGCGAATCACCACCCCCGGGGCCAAACCCAGGTCGGCCGCCGGCAAAAAACACCATGAGCTGCTCTTTATTACTGTCCTGGTAACCGGGTGTGCTCGCCGCTAAGACCAGCACGGGGCGTCGGGCGCCATAGCCAATCACCCGTACGCCTGGCCAAATGTAGATGGTTTTCGTCAGCCGGTAACGGCCTTGCGGAATG
>DATFQZ010000048.1:0-4688 GCA_035263765.1 Candidatus Angelobacter sp.
GCTCCTGGTGCTGCTGGCGACGGCGGTTACCAACCTGTTCACGAAATCCGTGGCCACCAAGGCCGGCGTGGCCTTCACCATTGCTTTCTTTACGGTTTTCACGGTCTCCGAGCGCGTGAGCCGGCGCAAGTTCGCGCACGCCGGCGCGCAGATGAAGGAGCACTTTCAGCTCATGCAGCAGGAAACGATTGAGCGCGAAGCGGTCCAGGTACGCCCTGACAACGTGCTGGTCACGGTACGCGACTACAACACCCTTGACCATCTGCGATGGGCTTTAGGAAACACGGATACCTACGAGCAGGACATCGTGGTCATGGAAGCGCATCTCAGCGGATACGGTACAGGCGAATATGAACTGGCCATGGGGCAAATCTTCAGCGAATATGAACAGACGCTTTTCACCAAGACCGTCTCCATCGCTGAGAGTTACGGCAAAGAGATTTCGTTGCTGGTAGTCCCCGCTCGCGATGTCTTCAGCGCCATTGTGCAGACGGCGAATTCGCTGGAATCTGCGGCTGTTGTGGCTGGTCTTTCCAGCAAACTGACCAGCGAAGAACAGGCCTTCCGGATCGGTCAGGCGTGGGAAGCAGCGCCGGAGCCTAAGCGACAGTTTGTGCTCCACGTCGTGCGCTCGGAAGGTAAGGTGGATACATATCGCATTGGGCCGCACACACCGACCATGAAGAGCGAGGACGTGCAGCTCGTTCACCGGCTCTGGCTGGACATGAAGAAACACCCCGGGGCCGCCGAAATACACCATTCAGACATTGTGACACTCGCGCTGAAGAGGCTGGCTCGCGACTATGTGCTCGACCAGACTTCCGTTCTCAAGACTCTCAACAAGGGCTATCTGAAAATATTTCTGGGTTACTCGTCTGGGGTGGGAAAATCATTCCGCATGTTGGACGAGGCGCGTCGCCGCAGGGAGCGCGGCCAGGACGTGGTCGTGGGCGCTATCCAGCCGCAACTGCCGATAGAAGCAAATGAAATCTTGAGCAAGCTGGAGGTTGTCCCGCTCAAACAGGTTGGGCAGAGCACTGCAGTGGACGTGGAGGCGCTGCTGCGGCGGCACCCGGACGTCTGCTTCATTGATGGGCTGGCTTATGACAACCCTCCTGGTTCCCGACATGCAACCCGATGGCAGGACGCCAAAGAGCTGGTGCAGGCGGGGATCAAGGTGATTGCTTCCGTTAACATCCATTATGTGACTGAGTTGCGGGACCAAGTGGAAGCGATCAGCGGAAAAAAAGTGATACAAACCGTGCCCACTTCGTTTCTCAAGAGCGCCGACGAAATTGAGATCGTGGATGCTCCGGCGGTGCAATCCATCGCGCGCTCACCGGAGGAGCAAACCAGCTTGGAGAAGCGCCAGCAGCAGCTCTCCAAGCTCCGGGAAATGGCCCTGCTACTGGCGGCCGACGTGGTCGAACACCAACTCAGCAGTTATCTGGGATCGCACGGAATCAAGCAGCAATTTGGCGCGCAGGAACGGATTCTGGTGTGCATTACCTCGCGGTCGGATGCGCAGAAGATGATTGAGACTGGCCAGGTAGTCTCCCAGCGTTTCCATGGCGAGCTGATCGTTGCCCATGTAAGGGAGCCCGAGCTCTCTCGGGCTGACCGCGCTATGCTTGACCAGAAGCTTGAAATGGCCCGCGCCAAAGGGATTCAGGTTGAGATTCTGGACGGTGCCGGGGCCGTAGAGTCGATTCTTGAGTTTGCCAGAGCCAGAGGCGTTACCCAGCTCTTCATCGGACATAGCCAGCGTTCCAAACTGTGGTCCAGTGCGCGCGACAATGATATGGACAAACTTATTCAAAGGTCCCGCGGCATGGACGTGCGGATCTTCCCAAATCGACAATGACTGAAAAAGGCAAGCTGAAAATCTTCATTGGCTACGCCCCTGGCGTAGGCAAGACGTACAAGATGCTGGAAGAGGCGCAGGCCCTGAGGGCCCAGGGAAAAGACGTGGTCATCGGTTATTTTGAATCGCACGACCGGCCGGACACGATTGCCAAAGCCGCAGGCCTGGAAGTAGTTCCCCGAAGGAAGATCAGCTATCAAGGCGCCGTGTTTGAGGAGATGGATGCAGCGGCCATTCTGGCGAGACGCCCGCAAATCTGCGTCGTTGATGAATTTCGGCACACGAACGTGCCGGGATTCGAACGTGGCAAACGTTGGGAAGACGTTGTGATGCTCCTTGACGCCGGCATCGATGTGATGACAACGCTCGATATCCAGCATCTGGAGAGCCTCAACGATGAAGTCCAGCACATCACCGGCGGCGTCGTCGGTGAAACCGTTCCCGATTGGCTCCTTGACCAAGCCGACGAGGTGGTCATGGTCGATCTCACACCTCGCGCTCTGTTGCACCGCCTGGACCGTGGAGTTATTTACAAGGGAGAGCAGACGCAGCTCGCACTACAAAATCTGTTTCGTGAGCCCACGCTGGTAGCACTGCGCGAGCTCGCGTTGCGTGAAGCCGCTCATAAGGTCGAGCACAGGATTGGAAGCGAGGAGGCAGCTTTGACCGGCGGAGGAACTAGCCGCGCGTTGCCGAAACAGGAGCGCATCTTGGTGTATCTTACCGCCGACCCCAAAACAGCCGTCGTCATACGACGCGCCAAACGCGTCAGTGACTTTCTGGGCGGTGAGTGTTTCGCCGTCGCAGTGCAGCCTCCGCGCTCTTCCAATCCTTCAAGTGGCTATAATCTGGGGGCGGTTGAAACTCACCTGAATTTCGCACGCAATTTGCATATCGAGACCCGGATTCTGGAAGGCGATGATCCCGCCTGTCTCATCATCGACTTCGCACGCCAGAATCACATCACTCAGATATTTGTCGCCAGGCCCCGTGCCCGCATATTCCTCTCTCGCGACCCTGTCCAGAAATTGATTGACTCCGCCAAGGACATGCAGATCGTTATCGTTTCTGGTCGCGACCCAGTACCGAGGCAGTTTTAGCCGTCGCCTTCCTTAATGTCCGCGTACCTGCGAAAATAAGCGTATGGCGGTTGTTGTCATCGGCGGGCATTCGCGCAGCGTGGGCAAGACCAGTGTCGTGGCGGGGCTGATCGCGGCCTTACCCGAGTTCAACTGGACTGCGCTGAAGATCACGCAGTTTGGCCACGGTATCTGCTCGGCCGACGGCAAACCCTGCGACTGCGACACCGGCGACGATCATTTTCGAGCTCTCAGCGACGAAAAAGAAACTACCGGAGAGACCGATACCTCGCGTTTTCTGGTGGCCGGGGCCAAACGCGCTATTTGGGTACGCACCCGCCAGGGGAGGCTGAGCGAAGCCATCACGGACATCGAGCGCAAGATTGCCGGCGCCGAAAACGTGATCATGGAGTCGAATAGCATTCTGGGCTTCCTGCAGCCGGATGTTTATCTTTCCGTGCTTGACACTGCGCAGGAAGACTTTAAGGTTTCGGCGAATGAATTCCTGGACCGCGCGGACGCGGTGATCGTGCATCAGCACCAGGGTGGCCAGACGCCTAAGTGGAGCGGAGTTTCTCTCGACAGATTAGCGGGCAAGCCCAGGTTCATGATTGAGCCACCGCCATATGTGACGCCGGAGATTGTGGCGTTCGTGCGAGGAAAGCTGAAAGCAAACCTTACCGCGGATTTGCGCGGATCCAACGGATAAGCTTTCTCTCAAGCCCGGCTGTTTCTCCGTGCCTCCGTGTCTCCGTGGTGGGTTCGGGGACGCGACTCACTTCGGCCCGGTCATCGGAGGCATAGGCTGTTCGCGACGGGGCCCGCCGTCGTCGCCTTTCACGTCGCCGACATCCGGTTCCCGCAGGAACGGCGAAGGTTTGGGCATCGGCCCACGCCGGCCTTTCTTTAAGTTCTTGAGCACGTCATCCTTGTCGAGGTTGTAATCTCGGGCCAGCCGCGTCAGCGCCAGCGTGACAATGTCCGAGTGGTGGATGTCTTCCGTCCCCTTCTGCCGTTTGACGTCCAGCCAGAGCTTGTGGACCAGATGTACGTCTTCACTTTTCATGGTGGGCGTGTGCGGACCGATGCGGAAGGTCTCGACGGCATTGTCTTCATGCACCACCTGGAACACGAACTGCCGTTTCGGATCAGGCATGGCTTCCCATGCCTGGCCCAGGCGAAAGGCCTGCTCCTCCGCCGTCATTTTGCTGGAGAGTCCGGAAACCACGGCCGAAGACTCCAGGGAGTTGGCCGTCTGCACGATTGCGGAAAAGACATCGCGGGCGGGCACCACCAGCAGAGAAATGGTCTTGCCGTAGCTTTCAGCCACGGAGACGGCCTTAGTGAATAGCGTTTGCTCGTAATCACTGAAGATCTGCTCCATAGCCAGGTTGTACTCAGCGCTGCCGTAGCCAGTGAGGCGCGCCTCCATGACCACGATGTCCTGGTCGTGCGTATCGGTGTGGCTCAGGGCCCATTTCAGGTTGTTGAAGGTGTTGTAGTCGCGTACCGTGACCAGCACGTTTTCGGGGCGGACTTGCACTTCTTCGCGGCCAATGGTCTCCTGCTGCACTAACTGGAAGTGCTCTTTCATCTGAGCTTCAGCGTGCGCGAACTTGCGCCGGCTCACGCGCTCGGAGACCGTGAAAACCGTAAAGAAAGCAATGGTGAAGGCCACGCCGGCCTTGGTGGCCACGGATTTCGTGAACAGGTTGGTAACCGCCGTCGCCAGCAGCACCAGGAGC
>DATFQZ010000049.1:0-37024 GCA_035263765.1 Candidatus Angelobacter sp.
CTCTAAATACCAGTTCCCGCAGGCCCCCGCTACCTCACGGAAGGCCTAACACCTTTTCCCCTCTGCCTGACTTCGGAGAATTGGCCAGAAAAAATGGATTATATGCCGGTTGTAATAGTGCGGCAATCCAGCAATTCCCGATGAATCTAGGTAGAAAACCCCAATTAACCATGCGGATTGCCTGTACTGGCCGTGATTGTCAGATAGTGACGATTGAGAGGAACGCTGGCGCAAGCCCTGATTCACCAGTGCCGGTGTTTTTTGGCAATTTTTGGCAGTTTTGGCATTTCTGGCAATTGTCTCAATCTCCTTGGAGCTCCTTGCATCGATTCGGTGTCTACCTCCATAGAGCCAATCCGGGAGGCTGAGCCATGGCCATCGCTGTTCGCAACGAAGGCGCCAAAGTCAATTCCCATATCAACGTCACGCCCATGGTCGACGTGATGTTGGTGCTACTGATCATCTTCATGGTCGTCACGCCCCTGATCCGCCCGGGCTCCGAGATTGAGCTGGCGAGGGCCAACCATCCGCTACAGATGCCCGACGCCGAGAAGGACGATGCTCTCCTGGTAGCCGTCAACAAGGAAGGCATAGTCTTCTTTGACAACGCTAAGGTCACTCCCGCGGAGTTGGTACCGAAAATCAGGGCACGGATGACCGCCGGCCGGGACCAGCGGGTCTTTGTGAAAGCCGACGCTCGCGCCCATTACAGGGCCGTTGTGGACGTTGTGGACAACGTTCGTTCCGCCGGCGTGAATGAACTAGGTCTGTTGACCGAACCGAGAAGGAATTCACCTTAAGATTCAAGAAGATTCAAGAGGAACATCAACCTGCCAGGCATTGTCCCTTAGTACCACAACTCCTTTAGGAATCGTGTGTTAACGTTCACGAGAACCTTTCTGGAAGTTATCAACAGGCATCGCCTATGTGCGGTTTGACGCGCACTGGCGCCGGCCGTTCGTGCTCCAAAGGCTGCAACGGGCACGCATCGCGGAAGAAAAGGAAGCTCCGCGGATAAAAACAGGAGAGATAGAACTTATATGGAAAGACATTCGTTCAAGCTAGCAAGCCTGTTTGGTCTATTGTTGGTCATAGCTCTCTTTGCTGCGCCACAGCGTGCGCTGGCCGATGACGACGATCCGCCCAGTCGCGTGGCCCGTCTTAGCTATACCCACGGCGCGGTTTCGTTTGAGCCCGCCGGAACCGACGATTGGGTTTCCGCCGTCGTGAACCGCCCGATCACCACCGGCGACAAGCTTTGGACCGACGACGATTCCCGCGCTGAACTACACATCGGTTCGGCTTCCATTCGTATGGCCAGCCATACCGGCTTTTCTTTCCTCAATCTCAACGACAACATGACGCAAATCCGGCTCAGCGCTGGGACGCTGCGCGTGCGCGTGATGCGCCTGGAGCAAAACGAAACCTTTGAAATCGATACACCCAACCTGGCGTTTTCCGTGCTTCGGCCGGGCGTTTACCGGGTCAACGTGAGTGAGTCCGGAGACAACACCGTGATCCGGGTGCAGGGCGGGGAAGGCGAGGTAACCGGCGGAGGGTCGGCTTATACCGTGCACGCGCACGAGGCTGCGGCTTTCAACGGCACGGACTCGCTGGTCGCCGACTTCAATAATCCCCCGAACGGGGACGACGACTTTGATCACTGGTGCGCTGATCGCGACCACCACGAAGACGTGTCGGCTTCGCGGCGCTACGTCTCTCCTGACGTGATCGGCTACGAAGACCTTGACGAATACGGTGGCTGGCGTCCAGTGGCGGGATACGGCAACGTCTGGTTCCCGCATACCACGGTCGTGGGCTGGGCCCCTTACCACTACGGACACTGGGCTTATGTCTACCCTTGGGGCTACACCTGGATTGACGACGCGCCCTGGGGCTTTGCACCTTTCCACTACGGACGCTGGGTGTATTACGGTGGTGCATGGGGTTGGGTCCCGGCTCCGCCTCCGGCGCCAGGCGTGGTTTATGTGCGTCCGGTTTACGCTCCGGCCCTGGTGGCCTGGGTGGGCGGACCGCATTTTGCCGTCGGCATCGGCGTGGGCGGGGGTGGCGGCGGCTTTGCCGCGGGCGTCAACGTGGGCTGGTTCCCGCTGGGGCCTCGTGAAGTTTATGTCCCGTCGTACCCTGTGAGCCGCACCTACATCAACAACGTCAACGTCTCGAACACCACGGTAAATCAGACGGTCATCAACAACTACTACAACACTACGGTGGTCAACCGGAACACTACGGTTGTCAACAACACCAACCTGAACTATACGAAGATTAATCAGACCTACGTCAACCAGGGTGTGCCTGGAGGGGTCACTGCTACCACGCCGCAGGCTTTCACTTCGGCGCAATCGGTTTCCAGAAATGCCGTCCAGGTGAACCAGCGTGAAGTGGCCAGCGCTCCTGTGAATTCTTTCACGCCTTCGGTCGCCCCATCGAGGCAGGCAGTGTTGGGCGCGGGCGCAGCAGCTTCCGTCAAGCCGCCTGTTGCCGTGCAGGATCGCGAAGTAGTGGCCAAGGTTACGCCTCCGCCGCCTCCGGTGCCTTTCGCGAGGCAACAACAGGCCATCCAGGCCAATGGCGGCAGGCCTATAGCTATCTCGCAGGCACGCCAAATCCAGACGAACACGCCGGCGCCTCATTACGTCAAAGTCGCGCAACCGGTCACGGCTCCAAATGCGCCGGGCAATAATGCGCCAGTCAATGTCAATAAGGGTGGACAAGGGCAGAACACGGGCGGCTACAGACCGTTCGGAAACGCCAATCCCACTTCTGGCCAGCAGCAGGCCGGCGGAGGCAACAAGACGGCCGTGTCCGGCAACGCCGGTCCGCAGACCGCCTCAAGCAATACCAGCACGCCGAAGACCTTCAACGATCGTCCGCCGTCTGCGCGGCCCGGGGGCGCCTCCAATGCGAGCGTTTCCACTGACGCAACAGTGAACCAGAAACACCAACAGCAGCTCGATCAGCTTCACACGAAGCAGGATCAGGAGCGTCAGAAGCTCGAACAGCAGCAACAGCAAGAAAGCCTCAAACTGGCTCATAAGAATGCCAGCGACGACCGGGTGCAGCAGCTGGACCAGAAACACCAGCAGCAAATGCAGAATCTGGAGCAAAAGCACAATCAGCAGAAGGACAAGCTGCACCAGAAACAGCAGGACGACAAAAATAAGAACAAAAAGGACTCCGGAAAGTCGAAGAACGATAACTCTAACCGCAATTGAATGTTGAGGTTGCAGTACCTAATCGGGCGGGGTGGCAGCTAAGGTGCCCCGCCCATTGCTTTTATGAGAAAGACCGCAAGAAACTTCCCGTAACGCGTTCCTTCCCTATGATGCCAATCATGAAAAAAGTCAGGCTGGTTTTCTACATGCTGGCGACCGTCGAGCTGGTACTGGCGTCGATCGTCTGGGGCACGCTGGCGCTGCAATAACCAAGGCCTCCGTGTGACAAGTTTTGTCGTTGACACACGGGGCGATGGGGCGTCATGCTAGTGTCCTCTCCCGGCGGAATATTCCCGATACACCTATGTCTACAGTGAAGCGGATTTTCGCCCTTGTCGTCATTTTTGTATTTGCCACCATTGCCTGGGCGATCCTGGGCGCAACCATCTTTGAACGCTCTTACGGCCTGGATGACAGCTTGAGATCTCGGGTGTCCTCCACTTGGGGTACGGCGCAGGTGCAGTCGCCGCCTAGCGCGTCCTACGAACGCGTGACCCCGGAGAAACAAGACTTCCTTGACGCCACCGGCGCGGCCCACTCCAAGATCGTTCAGATCAAGACAACTGAACCTCTGCCCTTGGAGTCCACGCAGATCAACACCGCGTTGCAGCTGGAGCATCGGCAAAAAGGCCTGCTGTGGTTCAGCACCTACAAGGTTGTTTTCGACGGCGAATACGGATTTCTCAACAACACCGGCCAAGACCAGGATGTTACCTTCAATCTTCCTTTGCCGGCCGAACAGGCCATGTATGACAACGTTGTCTTCAAGCTGGATAACGCGCCCGTAGAATTTAAGAACGCGGGAAACACGCTTCAGGCGACGCGGCGTCTGGGCGCAGGGAAGACCGCGATCCTCAAAGTCGGCTACGCATCCCAGGGTATGGACCGCTGGACTTACAAGTTCGGCGACCAGGTCTCGCATGTCCGCGACTTCCATCTCACCATGTCTACCAACTTCAAGGACATCGATTTTCCTGACAACACGCTTTCACCCAGCGACAAGCGTGAAACTGGCGGCGGATGGCAGTTGGACTGGAACTACAAGGACCTGCTTTCCGGATACCAGATCGGCATGATCATGCCGGAAAAGCTCCAGCCGGGGCCGCTGGCGGGGCGTATCAGCTTGTTTGCCCCCGTGTCGTTGTTCTTTTTCTTCTTTCTGGTCTTTCTCATCACCACCATTCGGCGCGTCGATCTGCATCCCATGAACTACTTCTTTCTGGCCGCGGCATTTTTCGCGTTTCACCTGCTGATGGCCTATCTGGTGGACCACATCTCCATCCACTGGTCGTTTGCGATTTCGGCGATCGTGTCGCTGGCGTTGGTGATCAGCTACATGCGCCTGGTGACAGGTCCTCGGTTTGCGTTAGTGGAGTGCGGGCTGGCGCAGCTGGTCTATCTGGTTTTGTTTTCGTACGCGTTCTTTTTCAAGGGCTACACGGGCTTAACCGTGACTATCGGATCGATCGTCACGCTGTTTGTGGTGATGCAGATGACCGGGCGCATCAACTGGTCAGAACGGTTCGCACGGGCGCCCGCTCCGCCTCCGCCGGTACCGGTGCGATAGGACTGTCAGATCGCGGGTTAATGATCTTCACGCCGTTCGTTGGGCAGCAGCGAGCCAAGTCTGTGTACCCTTGGCCGTCCGCGCCAGCCGATTTGCTCTTGAAGGTCCTCCTGAAGCAACATGTTGAGGGTGCAGACTTATATGACCAAAAAGAGATTTGTTTCTCTTGTGTTTCTTTTTGTTTCGTTGGTCACAAGGGTACTTTGGGGCCAGATCGATACTGAAAGAGTGCCTCCTGCCCTGGACAACGATGATCTTTACACGCGGTTGGCCGCCAGCCGATTAGTTGTCATAGGTGGCCTAGCGAAAAGCGAAGGAATCACTAAGCGTCTGACTCCAGAGATCAGAGCGCAAATGATAACCAACATCAGCGCCGGTACTGGAGGAGGGTTGTATACGATTCAAACAGAAGAAACCGTGTGCCGACAATCAGACTTTGACGCCAACGCTCCCGTAGTCACGGATCAGCCGCAAAGTCTTTCGCTGTTTATACCCTTTAGCGAGTCCTACCACATCGATGGCCATACCCGAGAGCTGTTTGTGCCCGGTCAGCGTTATCTCCTGTTTCTCGTAGAACTGGATGACAAGCAGAAGAACGAATTGACGGAAATATACAATTTGGACCCGAATCGCCCATATTATCGGGCGAAGGAACGCAATCGTGGTGTGATTCCGCTCTCGAGACCGACGGCCCAGGATCCAGTACCAAAACAGCCTAAAGTTCTAGACAGAATTGTGCAGCTGTGCAATGCTATGCGATCTTCCAGCCCCGCAGAAAAGCTCGAATCGCTGCAACGTCTAATCGACAGCGACGATCCGGTCCTGCAGAGGGAAGCCAGGATCGCAAAAGCTGCTGTAAAAGCCTCGATGTCTACTTCAGAGAACCAACAGCAACAGCCAAAGCACGAACCGTAATACCAATAGATTCACTGACGCAGGTAGAGAACTTCACGCCTTCGTTACGATCGCCGTGCCCCCTCGTACCGGCAAGAGCGTGGCTGCCAGGGTTGTTCGGGCTTACCTTCATCGTCCCCATCCGTCGAACTGAAAGCCCGTTCCTTACGTATCATGGTACCGATGAAATTTTGCGCGATCTGGAGAGAGATTATGAAGTCCCTCGTATGCCTGTCCGTTCTGTTCCTGAGTTCCTTGAGCCTGCTTGCCCAGAACCCGCCGGCGGCCACCCAGGGTGAAGAGTTGCCCAAGCTGATGCACCTCAGCGCCGACCAGGTGAATCCGCAGGTGGATCCTTGCGCCGACTTTTACCAATACACGTGCAGCAAGTTTTTTACGGCCAATCCCATCCCGCCGGACCGTGCGACGTGGGGCGTGATTGGCCCGCTGGCCAAGTGGAATGAGATCACCTTGCGCCAGGTCCTGGAAGCCAGCACCGCCAAGAAAGAGGGACGCACTCCAGCCGAGCAAAAGGTCGGCGATTACTGGACCGCCTGCATGAACGAGAGCGCGATTGAAAAGGCTTCCCCCGGGGCGCTGAAGGCCGAGCTGGACCGCATCAATAAGATCGCCAACAAGTCGCAACTGGCGGAGCAGATTGCCCACCAGCACATGATGTTCCCCGCCGCCTGGGATGGACCGAATCAGGATGTCGCCGCCTTCGCGCCGATGTTCGGCTTCGGATCGAGTCCCGACTTCGACGACGCGACCAAGATCGTTGCCATGTTTGACCAGGGAGGCCTCGTGCTTCCCGGCCGCGAGTTTTATCTCAACGACGATGCCAAGTCGGTGGAGATCCGCAACAAATACCAGGTGCACATCGCCAACATGCTGAAGCTCGCAGGCGAGACGGACAAGCAGGCTAATGCCGATTCCGCAACCGTCCTGGCGATGGAGACGGCGCTGGCAAAAACGGCTATGGACATTGTCAAGCGCCGCGATCCCGCGAACCTGAACAACAAGATGTCGCTCGAGCAGGTTCAGAAGCTGGCGCCGACGTTTGACTGGAAGCAGTACGTCGCACTGCTGCATACGCCGCCGACGGCGCATTACCTGGTGACCTCGCCCGACTTCTTCCGCGGGCTGGGACAGCTGATCGATCAGCGTTCGCTGGACGACTGGAAAGCCTACTTGCGCTGGCAACTCGTGCACTACGCTGCGCCGGTCATGAACCGCGCCTTCATCGAAGAGAACTTCAATTTCACACGCAACCTCTCCGGCGCCAAGGAATTGCCACCCCGCTGGCGCCGCTGCGTGGCTTCCACTGATCGCGCTCTGGGTGAAGCCCTGGGCCAGGCCTATGTGGCCCGAGCGTTTCCGCAGCAAAGCAAGGAGCGCGTGCTGAAGATGGTGCGCGCCGTCGAAGCCGCCTTGGAGCAGGACGTGACCGAGCTGGCCTGGATGACGCCGGAGACCAAGACCCAGGCCAAAGCCAAATTGCACATGATCCTCGACAAGATCGGTTATCCGGACCAGTGGCGCGACTATTCAAGCTTGCAGATCACGCCGGACAGCTACTTCGCCAACGTACAAAAAGCCACGGCTTTCGAGTTTAACCGGCAGTTGCAGAAGATCGGCAAGCCGCTGGACCGCAAAGAGTGGGGGATGTCGCCGCCGACCATCGATGCCTATTACGACCCGCAGACCAACACCATCAACTTCCCCGCGGGCATCTTGCAGCCGCCGCTGTTCGACCGCGAGCAGGATGACGCCGCCAATTTCGGGTCGGAGGGCGCGGTGATCGGCCACGAGATCACCCATGGCTTCGACGATCAGGGCCGCAAATTCGACGGCAACGGCAACCTGCACGACTGGTGGACCGCGGCTGACGCCAAAGCCTACGAAGAACGGGGCAAGTGCATCTCTGATGAGTACACGCAAGAGATCCCAGAAGCCGGTGCCGGCGTGAAGCAAAACGGCCTGCTGACGCAGGGCGAAGACACCGCGGACAACGGCGGCATCCATCTGGCGCTGATCGCTCTTACCAATACCCTCAAGGCGGAGGGCAAGAGCCTGGAGGATAAGGGCAAAGACGGTCTTACCGAGGTGCAGCGCTTCTTCCTGTCGTACGCCTATACCTGGTGTACTGAGTCCCGGCCGGAGATCATGCGTACCCGAGTGATGAGCGATCCGCACTCGCTGCCCAAGTACCGCGTGAACAACGTGGTGGCCAACATGCCCGAGTTCGCAAAGGCCTTCGGCTGCAAGAAGGGCCAGCCGTTGGTGCATGAGAACGCGTGCAGAGTGTGGTAGTTCGCAAGCGAGATCGATGCTCTTCTGAAATCTCGAGCGGAGCGAGAGATCCATATCGCTATGGATGGTCTCATGGCGTAGTGGATAGCTCGCTCTTCGCTCGACTCGACAAGCCGGTATGCCAAAGGAGCCACCGCAGCGGCTGAAGCCGGCAATGTTGTTGCTGCGGGCCGCTGGCATAAATGCCTGCTCCACCCCGTAGCCGGAAACAGGAACTCGCCTTGAGAGCCTCAATTTCGATATGGGCCCCTCGCCGAGGTTCGGGGTTTAAGAGGAAAGCAAGTCTCTACTTTAACAATGACTCCACTACCGCGTAAGCCTCATTGAGAGCAGCGTCGAGTTGTGCGGGATCTTTGCCGCCGGCTTCGGCCATGTCAGGACGTCCGCCGCCCGAACCGCCGACCTTCTCGGCTACCGGTTTGATCACCTTCCCTGCCGGAACCTTCTCGGTCAGGTCAGAGGTGACGCCGACGATCAGCGCGACTTTGCCGTCCTGAACTGAGCCCAAGACGACCACGCCGGAACCGATTTTCGTGCGGAAGTTGTCCACCAGAGTGCGCATCTGGCCGCGGTCGAGATTGTCGGCGCGATGCGCCACGACCTTCACGCCGCTGATCTCGCGCACTTTTTCGTCGATCGAAGCCACGCTTGACGCTGCTGCCTTCATGCGTAAATGCTCGAGTTCTTTCTGCAGCTTCTTGATCTCGGAGTCCCTCTTTTCAAGCTCGGTGCGCAGGGCTTCTGCGGGGGAATCGGCCTGATGAACGCGAGGGATAAATGTCGAAACCACGGCTTCCAGTCGATGGTCTTTGCGGAAGTGCAGCAGCGAACCTTCGCCGGTGATGGCCTCCACGCGGCGCACGCCGGAGGAGACCGATCCCTCGTTCATGATCTTGATCAGTCCGATTTCGCCGGTGGCAGCGGTGTGCGTGCCGCCGCAGAGTTCGGTGGAAAAATCGCCGATCTTGATCACGCGCACCCGATCGCCATATTTTTCCCCAAACAACGCCATGGCTTTGTATTCATTGATGGCCACGTCGATGGGCACATCCTCAATGGTTTCGACTTTGAGGTTGCGCAGGACTTCTTTGTTGATCAGGTCCTCGATGTCCTGAAGCTCTTCATCGGCCACGCCGGTGAAATGCGAGAAATCAAAGCGCAGGCGCCGGGGATCAACCAGCGATCCTGCCTGCTTCACGTGTTTGCCCAAGACTTCGCGCAACCCGGCGTGGAGCAGGTGTGTGGCGGTATGGTTGCGCTTGGTGGCCTCGCGGACCTCGGCGTGGACCACCGGATCCACCTTCATGCCGATGCGCAACTCGGTGCGAGCCTTAACCTGGTGAGCGCGCACGCCCTGCACCGGCATAATGCAGCCGTTGACATCAGCCACCACGGCGCCCCGACCGGGGCTATACAAGACGCCGATATCGCCGACCTGGCCGCCGGAATCGGCGTAGAACGGCGTGTGATCAAGCACCACTTCGCCTTCTTCGCCTGGCGCGAGTTTTTGTACGGCTTGCGGCGCTGAACCATCACCTTGCCGCAGCATCTTGCTGATGGCCAGGATCGTAGAGCCGCTGGATTCCGTCTGCCGGTAGCCTTCGAAAACCGTCTTGTCGAGATCGCGGTACGCGGCGGCAACGGTCTGTTTCGGGGCGCCCTTGAATGACGCGCGGGCGCGTTCGCGTTGCGCTTCCATGGCGCGCTCAAAACCTTCCACGTCCAGGCTGACACCTGCGTCGCGGCAGGCGTCCATGATGAAGTCAAAGGGCAGCCCGAACGTGTCGTAGAGCTTGAATGCGTAATCGCCGCGATAACGCATGCCGTTGGCCACCTGGTATTGGTGCTGCGCCAGCTCAGCCTGCGTAATGCCGAATTCGCCCAGCGGATCGAGGGCCGCTGCGATGCGCTGCGAGTCCGCCAGCTTCTTGCGCAAATCTTGAAGGTCAGCGTCCAAACGCGAGAGCCCGGTATCGAGCGTGTGCGCGAAGCGCCGCTCTTCTTCGTGGACCACTTTGGAAATGCGCTCGGCGGATTCGACCAGTTCCGGGTAAGCGTCTTTCATCAAGTCGCGGACGGCGAAGACCATCTCGTACATGAACGGCTTTTGCGCGCCGAGCAGGCGCCCGTGGCGAATGCCGCGGCGCAGAATCTTGCGCAGCACGTAACCGCGGCCTTCGTTCGTCGGCAGCACGCCGTCAGAGATGAGAAACGTGGTGGCCCGCGCGTGGTCGGCAATCACGCGCAGCGATGCCGCTGACGACCGTGATTTGCTCTCCGTCGCGAGTTCTTTCTTCAGGTCCGCTCCGGTCAGCCGCGCTGCGGCCCGGATCAAAGGCGTGAACAGGTCCGTGTCGTAGTTGGAGAGCTTGCCTTGGAGCACGGCGGCCACGCGCTCCAGGCCCATGCCGGTGTCGACGGACGGTTTGGGAAGTGGATTGAAGCTACCTTGGGCGTCGCGGTCAAACTGCATGAACACCAGGTTCCAGATCTCCACGTAACGGCCGCAGTCGCACGGGAACTTGCAATCCGTGTGTCCTTCGTCCGAAGCTTCGGGACCCATGTCGTAATGCATCTCGCTGCATGGGCCGCAAGGCCCGGTCTCACCCATCTGCCAGAAGTTGTCTTTCATGCCCATGGCGAAGACCCGCTCTTTGGGGATGCCGGTTTCGATCCAGAATTTTTCGGCATCATCGTCGCGCGGGATACCCTCTTCGCCCTTGAAGATGGTTGCGTAAAGCTTGTCCTTGGCGATCCCGTACCACTCCTTCGATGTCACCAACTCCCAGGCGTAGGCGATGGCTTCGCGCTTGAAGTAGTCGCCGAAGCTGAAGTTGCCCAGCATCTCGAAGAACGTGTGGTGGCGTTTGGTGAACCCGACATTTTCCAGGTCGTTGTGCTTACCGCCGGCGCGCACGCATTTCTGTGACGACACCGCCCGCGCGTACTCCCGCCGCTCCGAGCCCAGAAAAACATCTTTGAACTGGTTCATGCCCGCGTTCGTGAAGAGCAGCGTGGGATCGTTGGCCGGCACTAGGGACGAGGAATGCACGCGCCGGTGCTCTTTGCTCTCAAAAAAGCGCAGGAACTGCTCGCGAATTTCCGAACCTGTAGGCATGGGAACTCTTCATTCTAGCAGGCGGAAAACCTACCACGGAGACACGGAGGCACAGAGAGGATTTAGTCATTTGGTAACCGGGGAGCTACATTTAGAGGCCGATAGGTTCTGTTTGAGTCGCGGGTTTAGGCCAATCAGTTTTCTCCGCGCGTCCGTGTCTTGTGGTGAGGTTTACCAAAAAAACGGGCGGCATTTCTGCCGCCCAACCTCTGGAGGGAGGATTGAAGGAGAATCACTGTTGAGGAGTTGCTTGCGTTTGGGGTAACCCTTTCTTGCCGTGCTTGTGCCAGCGTTGCTGCCGTTCCTGCATCAACTGCTTCGCTTTAGCTTGCTGTTCAGGCGTAAGCACTGCATAAATTTGCGATTTTTCGCGCGCTCTTTCCACCATCAGATCACTCATGATCTGGGCCTGTTGATTGGCCTGCGCGCGGACCTGGGCTTCGTCAAAGTTGCCGGTAAAGTTGCTGTTTGCTGCGGTACGGTTGTCGTGCAGTTGTTTCATGAGTGGCTGGATTTTGCTTTTTTCCGCAGCCAGGATGCCTTTAATCTGTGTTTGTTGGGCGTCAGTGAGGTTCAGCTCCTTGGTCATGCGACGGAGCATCCAACCTTGGTGACGGTGGCCTTGGGCCGCCACGGAAGCAGTCAGGCCGGCTGCCGCGGCCAGGATAATTGCGATTACGATGAAAACTCGTTTCTTCATTTCGAGAACTCCCTTTAGAATGCGAACGGCAGCATCTTCGCTTCCTGGTGCTCGCTCCATGGAAATGGTGGCGAGGCTACAACCGCGGTAGCAGGTTCAACTGCCAATAGTGTTAACCCTGGACGTTTGCGTGTGAAGTTATGAGTTGTTAAGTCCTTAGCAGAGGTGCTTGACACTTCTTAACCCATGTTGCACGCAAGCTGGGTTTATCGTGGAAACGGAAATGACTTCGGTTTTGCTGATTGACGACGATGTCGAATTAAGCAAGCTGCTGGAGGAGTATCTTCAGAGCGAGCAGCTCACCCTCGATGCTGCGCACGACGGACCCAACGGTCTGGAAAAAGCTCTCTCCGACCGTTATGCCGTCATTATCTTGGATGTAATGTTGCCGGGCATGAGCGGCCTGGACGTTCTCAAGCAGTTGCGTCAGAAGACTTCGGTACCAGTGCTGATGCTCACCGCGCGGGGAAGCGAGCTAGACCGTATTTTGGGTCTGGAGTTGGGGGCAGACGACTATTTGCCCAAACCTTTCAACCCGCGCGAACTGGTGGCGCGCCTGCGCGCCATCTTACGTCGCACTGTCGGGGCCGGAGCGACGGCAGCGCACCCAGTGCATCTTGCCGACATCGAACTCCATCCAGAATCGCGAAGCGTGAACCGTAGTGGTAGAAACGTCACCCTGACTGGGGCCGAGTTCGATCTGTTGCACGCTTTTTTGCGCAGCCCGGGAAAGATCATCAGCCGCGAAGATCTGACACAAGCGGCGCTGGGCCGGCCCATGTCGCCCATGGACCGCAGCATCGACGTGCACGTGAGCAACCTGCGGCGCAAGCTTGGGCCGTATGACGGCGCTCAGGAGCGTATCAAAGCCATCCGCGGCAGCGGCTACGTTTACCTGCTCCCGGGAGAACAATAGTGATTGGCCGTACTCTTTTTCTGAAGATCTTCGTCGCGTTCTGGCTGACGATGGCCCTGACCATCGCTGTCTTCTACCTGATGTTCAGGATTTCCAACGCTGAGAGCTTGCCGGAGCGCGCCACACACGGGGCGTTCGGCGAGACACTCACGCTTTATGCCGAATCGATGGTGCGGGTTTACGAGCGCGAAGGCCTGCAGGCCCTGGAACAGGTGACGCGGCGAGCGTTCAAGGAATCCGGCACCGAGACCTTCCTGTTCGACGAGGAAGGAAGGCCCATTACCACGGAGAATGCTGAGAGCGTGGCGAACGTGGTCCGCAATGCATTGGAGCAGCCCGGGCAAACGCCGCCGCGCACTTTTCCTCTGTTCCAACTGGGTGTGACGCGGGCGACTTGGGCGCGGCCCGTGGTGTCACCGAGCGGCAAGCGCTACATTTTCGTGGTCCGATTCCGCCAGCCTTCCGGGCCACCTGCCTTCCTCACGCCGGTGCGCGTAGGAGTCAGCATTCTCATCGCCGGATTGGTTTGCTATCTGCTGGGTCTCTACCTGACTTCGCCGCTCAAGAAACTGCAATCCACGGTGAAAGCTTTCGCTGCAGGGAACCTGGATGTCCGCGTGGCGCCGGAGATGGGAAAACGCCGCGACGAGCTGGCTGACCTGGGACGCGAATTCGATGAGATGGCAGAACGCATCGCCGCGCTTATTTCAGGACAGAAAAGGTTGCTGGCCGACATCTCCCACGAATTGCGTTCACCTCTGGCGCGCTTGACCGTGGCCCTGGAGCTGGCCCGCAAGAACACCAACGGCAAAGGCGTGATGGCTCTGGACCGCATCGAGCAAGAGTCCGAACGGGTCAACAAACTCGTGGGACAGTTGCTGGCCCTTACGCGTTTGGAGAGCGGCGCCGAGCGCGTTCCGCCCGAGACTGTCGTGTTCGAGGAGCTGGTGCAGCAGGTGATTGACGACGCCTCATTTGAAGCCCGGCCGCTACACAAGGAAGTGAAGGCAATCGGGCTGGAACAGTGCCGCGTGCGCGGATCCGCGGAACTGCTGCGCAGCGCGGTCGAGAACGTGGTTCGCAACGGCATCCGCTATACTGCCGAGGGCACAGCTGTGGAAGTGTCTCTGCGCTGGCACATGGAGACCGCGGTCCTCACCGTGCGTGATCACGGACCGGGAGTTCCCGAGCAAGAGCTCCAGCACATCTTTGAGCCGTTCTACAGGGTGAGCGAAGCCCGTGAGCGCACCAGCGGCGGCGTAGGCCTGGGACTCTCGATCGCTGAGCGCACCGTGAAGCTGCACGGTGGGACGATCCGCGCCGAAAACAAACCCGATGGCTTGCTGATCACCATCGACCTGCCACTAGCCCCGGTACCGGCTCTGTCTCCGGAGCTGGCGCCCGAAAAACTCCCGGTGAGCTAAGCCCCAACTTGCAGATTCTGGTCTAGCTCGTCGTCTGCGGCTGGGAGACCTTGGCAATCACCAAGCCGGCCAGCGGCCAAGTCCAGACCCCTTTGCGCTCCTCGTTAATCGGCTTTCTCGTCGTACTGCATGGCTCCGGCGATGTTGCCGTCCGGGTCTTGGAAGAACAAGAGCTGTCCCACACCGGCGAGGGTGCAGATAGGCATCGCGATAGCACCGCCGTTGGCCTTAATGGCTGCTTCAGTAGTGCGAATGTCCTGGACTGAGATGGTGCATTCGAATCCGGTCATGCGGACACCGGAGACGATCTCGCGCCGCTGTTGCAACGAGCCGCGTAGGGCCACGGTGACCGATGCGGATTTAGGATCAATCATGTAGAACCCAGGTGGACCATAAGCCTGAAATTTCCAGCCAAAGACCTTTTCGTAGAAGCGGCGGGTGCGAGGCAGATCTTCAGCATTGATGGCGAAATGGGCGACTTGCGGCATAGGGGGCTCTCCTTCTCGAAGCGGATTCTACACAGGGAAGGCGATGCCGGAGTTACACTATCCTGACATTTGATGTCGAATTTACGCCACATCGCCGATCCTTCGATCAAGGTGCGCAGCTTCGGCGTGACCTTCCAGAGCGGTCAGGCGTTGCTGCCACACCCTGTGGTTCCGCGGTACCTGGGTGCATGGCATCAACTGGTGTACGCCACCCGTGGAGTCATGACTGTCCGCACCGAGCGGGGCGCCTGGGTGGTGCCGCCGCATCGAGGCGCTTGGATCCCCGCGGGATCCAGGTACCAGGTCGAGTTGAGCGGGGTGGTGGCGGTAAGAAACCTTTACATCAAAGCAAAGAAGAAAGAAGGGCTGTTTCAACGCGCTTCAGAAGGGTGCTTCGTCGTCAACATCAGCCCACTGCTGCGCGAGTTGATCGTCCGCATCAATCTCCTCGGAGCTTTGGACGAGCATGTTCCCGAACAGCGACGACTTCTGGGCGTACTCTTCGACGAACTGAAGACGCTCTCGACAGTACCGCTGCAATTACCTTCACCGCGTGATCCTCGGGCCGCGATGCTTGGGCAACTAACCCAAGCCGATCCTGGCGCAACCATGCCTCTCAAGAAAATGCTTCGCCAATGCGGCGCCAGCCGGAGAACCATGGAAAGAATCTTCAGCGCGGAGACGGGAATGAGTCTCGGGCAATGGCTTCGCCGGCAAAGACTCCTGGACGCATTGCGCCGGCTGGGAGCGGGTGCGTGTGTGAACACCGTGGCTCTCGAACTGGGGTACAACAGCAGCAGTGCGTTTATTGCCATGTTCCGTCGCGAACTCGGGCAAACCCCGAAGCGCTACTGTGAGACCTGAGAGGTTGCCTTGCTCGCCCGGCTCAGCTCCGCATCAATCGCCCCACCGGCTAGAATCGCGAGCCCCGTAATGTAGAGCCACAATAGCAGCACCATCACCGCGCCCAGCGATCCGTACGACCGGCTATACGAGCTGAAGTAATGGACGTACATTCGGAATACCAGGGAAGCCGCTACCCAGGCCAGCACGGCTGCCAGCGAACCTGGCGTGGTCCAGCGCCATCGCCGGTGAAGGTCCGGCCCCAGGTTGTAGATGAGCGCCAGCGCTGAGAGCACGAACAGCAGCGCAATCGGCCATTCGGCATATTGCCAGAGTGAGATCGTGGCACGGCTCCATCCTGTGTGTTCGCCCACGAAGCGTGCCAGATCTCCGCCGGTAAGAAAGACCGCCAACGCAGCAATCGATAGTGCGGAGATCGCTGCAGCCAGTCCCAAAGAGATGAGCGTGCGTTTCCAGTACGGCCGCGACTCGCGCACGCGATAGCTGCGGTTGAGCGCGTCGATGATCGCCGACACGCCGCTGGAGCCCGACCACACCGCGGCCAGCAAGCCCAGCGCGAGTTTCCAGCGGCTGCTGTGCTCGCTAATCTCGCGCACGGTCTTTTCCACCAGCGCTACGGCGGTAGCCGGCATGAGCTGGCTGAACTGGCTGACTATGCCGATGTGTACTTCCTGGTTACGGGCAAAGAACCCGATAAGGACCACGAGAGAGAGAAGCATCGGGAAGAACGCGAAGATGAAATAGAAAGAAAGTGCGGCCGAGCGGGTGAGCAACTCGTCTTCAGAAACCTCGCGTGCCAACTGCCGCAGGAGTTGCCGTAACGACAGTCCGCGCAGGCTCCAGACGGAAGTTGTCTCCGGCACAGCGTCAAGCTTGCGCAAGTGGATTCGGCCTCCCGATTTTCCGGCTCTTCGATGTCCGATGCCGATTATAAGCGGGAACAGTGGCACTCAGAGGTGGAAGCATTGCACCCTGAGGAGGGTGAAGAGAGTGGTGATCAAAGACCGCGTGAAGCAAATACCTTGAGGCCAGATGCTCTGACTTTCAGGATAGCCTCGCGCGCTCCTTCGATCCTGGCACTCTCTTTCACTCTCCATCAGGGTGAGAGAGAAAAGAATGAATTACCTCATAGACGATCGCCACCGTCTTCAGGTTAGCAAGCTTAAGAAAAATTTCTAAAGGCCTGGAACCAAAATATTTTCGCTGCGTATTGTTAACCAGAGAGTACTGAAGACGTCAAAAGAGATGACAGAAAGAAAGATAGCTAAGGAGACAATATGGACGCGAAATGGAACGACATTATCGACAGATTCTCAGTACGGGTGGCTTTACTGGTCGTGGGTTTTGGGGTTTGGCTGGCGATCAGCTATGCGGTGCTGGCGGCGTAGTGTCGTAGCCATTAGCACTTAGCCATTCGCCCGAGCGGTTGGTTGGGTTGAATGCTCAGGCTAAAGGCTAAGTGCTAACGGCGCCCACGGCCGCGCGCACCGCGTGAGTGTATCTAAACGCGGGCCGCGTCCGGAGTCCCCGGCGCGCGATGTTCCGCGTGGCGAGGTGAGAGTCCTTCCTTGCCCTTCTCCGCTCCGGAACCGTAGCGCGAGTCCACATACCCGTTCAAGATCTCAATGAACTCGGCGACAATGCGGTCGCCTTTCAGCGTGGTCAGCAAACGTCCGTCAACAAAGACTGGCGCTTTGGGTTCCTCGAAAGTGCCGGGGAGTGAAATCCCGATGTTGGCGTGCTTGGATTCCCCAGGTCCATTGACCACACAGCCCATCACTGCCAACTTGAGCTCTTCCACGCCGGGGTATTTTTCTTTCCACACGGGCATGCTGGTGCGCAGGTAGGATTGGATCTGCTCAGCCATCTCCTGGAAGAAAGTGCTGGTGGTGCGGCCACAACCAGGACACGCCGTGACCTGCGGCGTAAAGCTGCGGATTCCCAGCGACTGCAGGATCTGCTGCGCGACGATGACTTCCTCCGCGCGGTTGCCGTTGGGCGCCGGCGTGAGAGAAACCCGAATGGTGTCGCCGATACCTTCCTGCAGCAAAACAGCCAGTCCGGCGGTGCTGCCGACGATCCCTTTAGCCCCCATGCCCGCTTCCGTCAAACCAAGATGCAACGGGTAATCGCAGCGCGCGGCCAGGTTACGGTAAACGTCAATCAGGTCCTGCACTCCGCTGACTTTGGCGCTGAGCAGGATGTGGTCGTGGGGCAGGCCGGTCTCTTCGGCGATCTCCGCCGACCGTAGCGCGCTCACCACCATGGCCTCCATGGTGACATCGCGAGCGTCTTTGGGTTCGGCCAGGCACGAGTTCTCGTCCATCATGCGGGTGAGCAATTGCTGGTCGAGCGATCCCCAGTTCACGCCAATGCGCACCGGCTTCTTGTTCTTGATGGCCACTTCGATCATGGCGCGGAAATTGTTATCGTCTTTGCGACCCACGCTTACGTTGCCGGGATTGATGCGGTACTTAGCCAGGGCCTGAGCACAATCCGGATATTTGGTCAGCAGCAGGTGGCCGTTGTAATGGAAGTCGCCGATAATGGGCACGCGGATGTTCTGCTTTTCGAGACCTTCGACGATGGCCGGCACGGCCTTGGCAGCAGCGTCATTGTTCACGGTCACCCGGACCAGTTCGGAACCGGCGCGCGCCAGTTGCGCGACCTGTTCGATGGTGCCCGCGACGTCCGCGGTATCGGTATTGGTCATGGATTGCACGACCACGGGCGTATCGCCGCCTACGGGGACCCCGCCGATCTTCGAGGTTACGCTTTTCCTGCGCTGTATCTGAGCCATTCGAACCCTTAGTTTATCACGCTAAAACTGCTCAACAGGACGGGCCTTCCTGGGTAGCGGTACAGTCCGCCCACAAGGATTCATCCCGGCGCGCCGGGATGAACGTCTGCCTAAAGGCCCGCGATTCGCAAGCGAACCGCTAGACGCTGATACTGTTAGTGGGTCAGTTTTTCAAACTGACCCACTACCGTTCTGTTCTCTCGTAACGCGCCGCTCTTGTCCAGCGCGAAGTGCCCAAATCGCCGCGTTCACCACTAGGGCAGGCAGCCAGACCCAGGGAATCTCGCTCCACAAAACTCGCAGCGCGCGGTCGGAAAACAAACCACCCATGCCGATGGGTGATACCAGAATCGGTCTCCACGGGAAGAAATACCGCTGTGGGTCAAAAGGCGAAAAGAAAGCAACGCCTAACCCTCCGTTGGTGAGTGCATCCAGCCCCCCGTGGGAGGCGGTAACGAGAAACAACAGCAACGCGAGTTTCCCTTGCTCATGAATCCCTTTTTGCAAAGCTACTGCCACGCACACAGCGATCAGCGCCGCGAAGAGCAGGGAATGGGTCATGCCGCGATGGCCCCAGAGGTCACCGTAATGAACCCCCAAAGAGAACCCAATGACATCAATGTCTGGCAGAATGGCGCACAAAATCACGCTAAACCAGAACAACCGCCTCTTGCGCAACTCGGGGCTGGCAGTCTGGCCGAGAGTCGCGCCCACGATCGCATGTGTAAAAACCGTAGCCATTTAGCGGCATTCTTTCATATTCGGAGGTACCGCAACGCGGTCCTCAAAACGTTTACAATCTAACTAGTCCTTTCCGGTGTCTAAACACAGGAACGGCTTGTCGTATCCATGAAAAAGCGCTTCCGCATATTGTTATTTGTGCTGGCCTCGGCTTCTCTTGCTCTCGCCAAAGACCCAGGGGTGTTGCCGCCGGCGTTCAACGGCTGGACGTTGGACCAGGCCCGAGTTACCACCAGTTCGGATCCGGCGCAGGCCGACGCCGCGAATGCCGCCGTGCTCCAAGAATACGGCTTTGCCGATTATGAGACCGCCACTTATACCCGCAACGGGCGCAAGATGGAGGTCAAGGCTGCGCGTTTTAAGGACGCGAGCGGCGCCTACGGAGCGTTTACGTTTTACGTCCAGCCGCAAATGCGCGTGGAGACAATCGGCGACCGCGGCGCGTCCAACAATTCGCGAATCCTGTTCTATCGAGGCCACATCCTGGTGGACGCGAATCTGGAGCAGGTAACCGCCATGTCCGCCGCTGATTTGCGCGCGCTGGCTGAATCCCTGCCCCGGCCGAAGGGTAATACTTCAGCTTTACCCACACTGCCCGGCAATCTGCCCAAACAGTCATTCATCCCCAACACCGATCGCTACATCATGGGACCGGTCGCGCTGGAGCGCTTAGGAGTTCCGCTGCCTGCAGGCTTACTTGACTTCAACAAGACTCCGGAGATCGTGTTTGCGCGCTACCGCAGTTCCATGGGGGAAGCCGGGCTCACGCTGATTGAATATCCCACGCCACAGATGTCCAAAGACCGGCTCCAAGCCCTGCAAGCGGCGAATCTGCCGGGTGGCCCGTTCTTCATGAAGCGCAGCGGGCCCATTCTTGCCGCGGTGAACGGCAGTATTCCCGCTGCGGAAGCGCAATCGTTGCTGGCTTCAGTGAACTACGACGCCGATGTCACTTGGAACGAGCCGGTGAAAAAAATCGATGACTTGCAGAGCCGAATGCAGTTCCTTTTTGGCGTGTCGGTCCTGATCGTCGTAATTCTCACCGCTGCTGTAGTTTTCGGGATCGCTTTTGGCGGCTTCAGGATTCTTGCCCGTAGGTTTTTCCCCAATCATAGTTTCGGTCGTCCAGATGAGATTGAAATCATCCGGCTCAATCTTAAGTAACCCACAACTATATAAAAATAAATGGCTTAACACACCGTGGGCAGCCAGATAGCAAAATTTGGCACTTTGGCGAATAATGTTGACGCTTAAGTTAAGCTATTGAAAACAAAGGCATTTATTCTGGAAAAATTTCTTGACACTGACTTTCGCTCGCTCTTAAGATTTTTGCCAGAAAGTTCTGATGGCTTTTTCGAACCTCCGTTGGAACTATTCTCCCTTGAAAGAAAAGGCCGTCCGTTGCCGGACGGTCTTTTCGTTTATTCTGTCGCTGCGCTCCAAACCGCTAGAGTGCGTGGCTTCGGCCGTCACTCTTCTGCTCCTACCTCAGGCCGCTCGGCGCGCAAGTTTAAAACCGCTTGAGATTCTGGCTTCGATCACCCGAAGCCCCGATCTTTGCTCTCGGTGCGTTATACTGCGACGCCATGCCTGCTTCGGGAACGGCTAAGAGGAGAACAGCGGCCACGAAGGCTGGGATTGGTCCACAGAAGGATCTTGTGGGCGTGTTCGCTGCACTCTGCGAACTGCTCAGGCCATACGCTCGCGGGCTGACCGTGCAGACGGATAAGCCCGGCCATTACTCCCTGGAAAGCCGCACACCCACGTATCGAAACCGGCCTATGTATTTTGCTGGCGTCCGTCTGGGCAAGAACTACGTGAGCTACTATCTGATGTCGGTCTATGCTTGTCAGGAATTGCTCAAGACCATGTCGCCAGAGCTGAAGAAGCGCATGCAGGGAAAAGCCTGCTTCAACTTCTCCGCTGTCGATCCCAAGCTCTTCGCAGAGTTGGACACCCTGACCCGCGCCGGATACGAAAGATTTAAGAGCCTGAAGTACCTCTAGTGCTCATTTCGCCTGCTGTTGCGCGGTCTGCGCCGGGGACACGGGGTTCGGCTGCGAACATCCGAAGTCTATGATGTAGGGTGTGTCGCCTTTGTCTTTTGAAGGCTTGTATGCGTTCTCAATCTTTCGCTTGCGGGCAGCGTAGCCTTGGTTAACCCATTTATCAGATAAGGTCCGGTACTCGTCCCAAGCCTTCAGGTCTCCGCACTGCATGTCGGTTTTCTCCCAGAGGACCAAGACCATGAAGACCATGGCATCGTCATAATCGGGACGCTTGTCGATGGCCGTTTGCAGCATGGTGAGTCCTTCGGCCACGCGGGCCGCGTCGGCTCCGCGCGCTTGTTCGCACGCCGACCGGTCGTTATCCGTGCCTCTGAAGGGGTCGTCTGCCCCCAGCCCTAACTTTACTTTTTGCGCCCGCAAGTCTTCATTGACCGCGGCCCAATCTACAACGCCGACCCAAAAGTACGACTCGGGATCGTTCGGGGTGAGAGCCAGGATTCTCTTATGCGCGTCCATGGCCTGATCGAACTTCTTCATGTCCAATGCGGTGCAGCCGATGCCCTTCAAGGCGAGCATGTTGTGGGGATCTTTTTCCAGCACCTTCTGATAGGTATCGATCGCCTGCTGTCCGAACCACGCGCCCTCTGGCGTGCTCACTCCGGGGTCGGGCGGTGTTGCGCGATATGCAGCAGCAAGATTAAGTTTGGCGGCCAGGAAGTTGTCATCGAGAGCGGAGGCGGCTTTGAAATGTGCCGCTGCAGCCTGGAAATTTGCCGCTCGATATTCTTTCTGTCCTTCAACCATTTCGCGGCGCACCTTGTACGAATTGCAGCCAATCGCAAGAATCACGACGGCAGTCACCGCCGTCAGGTAAATCGTGTATCGACCTTTCGTCTTCATTGCCAAGCCTCTAAGCGTCCCATCGAGCCGATGTTCGCGTTTGCAACATTCAGGGACATTTTGCGGACATATTACGGTGAGGGCAACACTAAAGCGAGAGCACGTCCGGGTAGTGTCCTAATTTGCGCCCATTCATGTTCCTGGGTCCCCAGCGTGCGACGTCCAGTGAGCGCATTGCCCGAAAACCGGTAAGAATCGCTGAAATCCTCGTTGAGACGCGGCAATCCGCGGTAAGCTTTTTTGGGACGCCTCCGCCACTTAAAAATGCCCATTGCCTATCTCACGCTGGAGCTGAGGATCGAGGCCGCACATTCGCTTAAGGACAAGCGCCAGGTGCTGCGCAGCGTCAAGGACCGGCTCCGCAACTCCTTCAATGTCTCTGTCGCGGAGATTGACGGGACCGATCTTTGGCAAAGGGCGACGCTGGGTGTGGTCAGTATTTCCGATTCCCGCGATTACCTCGAGGGCCTGATGCGTAACGTGGAACGCGAAGCCACCAAGTTGGCGAACAACGCCGGCGCCGAGGTGGTGGATTCGTTTCTGGACTATCTGGAGAGCTAGCGAGCCCTCCAGATCGGGTGATCCGGTGATCGGGGCATCAAGTGATCGGTGATCGAACGCACAAACACATTCTCGAGCCACTCATCTTCGCCCGGAAACTGCAATTTCGATCGAATTCCGATCACCCGATCTCCGGATTCTGCTAAACCGCCTACCCCTTCCACGCCGCATCTGATATTCTCAAGAGTTTTCCTTGATTCGTAAAATGCCGGAGCGTGGGAGACAGCATCATTGGGAACGGGTAGGTGAAGCGCTGAAAGAGGAGATTGGCGCCATCATCGAGGGAGAACTCCGCGACCCGCGAATCGCGTTATGTACGGTGACAGAGATCTCTCTTTCGCCCGACGGCAAGAGCGCCCGCGTCTATCTGGACGTGGAAGGCGACGAACATGAGTGTGAGGAGACGGTGAAAGCCATCAATGCCGCCAAGGGGTTTATCCGCCACGAGGTGCTGGAGCGCCTCGGCAAGCGCCATGTGCCGGAACTGAACTTCGTCCTGGACCGGTCGGAGGAGTACGGAGCGCGGATTGACGAAATTCTGAGCAGGATCAGGAAACGCAAAAAATAGGAGACCATGCACGAGATGGACCGCCAGCTCGGCGAGGTATTAGAGAACATCCAGTCGCGGAAGCATTTTCTCGTGACGTCGCACACGCGTCCCGACGGCGACGCTGTCGGCTCATCGCTGGCGCTCGCACAGATCCTGCGCAAGATGGGCAAAGCCGCGGAAATCGTTCTTGGCGACAGCGTACCTGTGATCTACAAGCCGCTGCCGCACGCTGACACCATCGTTCACAGCTCCCGCGTCAACGGAAAGTACGACGCCGCTATCATCCTGGAGTGCGACAGCGTGGTTCGCACGCGCCTGCAGGGACTGGAAAACCACTTTCTGATCAACATTGACCATCACGCCACATCGAAACCCTTCGCGGACGTGAATTGGATTGATCCCAATGCTTGCGCCGTGGCCGAGATGATCTTCCGCCTGGCCCAGGCCGCGGGTGTAAAGATCACGCCAGAGGTGGCTACGTGCCTCTACACTGCGGTGCTGACTGACACTGGTTCGTTTTCTTACTCCTCGACCAACGCCCATACCTTCGACCTGGCCAAGCGTCTGGTGGAGCACGGCGCGGATCCGGCGCGCATCGCGCACAACGTCTACTTCTCCAGTCCGACTTCGAAGATGCGGCTGCTAGGCGCGGCGCTTTCCGCCCTGCACCGCGAAGGCGCGCTGGCTTGGATGAGCGTCACCCGCGACGATGTGGACCGCGCCGGTGCGTTGGAAGAGGATTGCGAAGGCTTGGTCAACTACGCGTTGGGCATCGCCGGAATCGAGGTCGCGGCCTTCTTTCGCGAAACCTCCGACGGACGCGTGCGCATCAGCCTGCGCAGCAAAGGCGCGGTCAACGTGTCGGAGATTGCAGGCAAGTTTGGGGGCGGCGGCCATGAATGCGCCGGCGGATTTTCCACTCCTGGACCGCTGGCCTTAGCCGAGAAAACTGTGCTGGGCGAGCTGCGCAGCAAATTTCCGGAAAAGGGCTGACGCGTGCCTGAGCAACTTCCTTCTCACCTCATCTTGCAAGGCCCGCGCGCATGAGTCCCCGCACCAGGCTGCTCATTTTGCAGATTGCCTTTGTGCTGGCTGTCTGCGCTTTCCTCTTTTTCTTCGGGCTTGGCGCCTTTGGCCTGGTCGGCGCGGATGAGCCCCGTTATGCGCAGATCGCGCGGGAAATGTTCGAGCGCCACGATTGGATTGTTCCCACCTTGAACGGCCAACCCTGGCTCGAAAAGCCCGTCTTGCTTTACTGGAAAGAGATCACCGGCTACATGTTCTTCGGCGTACTTGACTGGGCCGCGCGTGTGCCCGCCGCAGCGCATGCCACGGCGCTGGTGCTGGCTGTCTTTTTCTTCACGCGCCGGTTTCGCCCCGGCAGTGAACTTGATGCCGCGATGATCACAGCTTCCTCGGCAGCGATCATCGGCTTCGGGCGTGGAGCTTCCACCGACATGCTACTGGCTGCCTATCTCTCGACCGCGCTCCTGGCGTGGTGGGTTTGGCACCAGACGGCTAAGAGGTTGTGGCTGGCGGGGTTCTACGTTTTGCTGGCGCTGGGCACGTTGGCTAAAGGGCCGGTGGCGCCGGCGCTGGCGGTGTTGATCGTTGCCGCATATGCCGCTTTGCGTCGCGACGCCAAGGTTTTTCTTCGCAGTATCTGGCTGCCTGGTTTCGCGCTGTTCTTTGCGGTCGCTCTGCCGTGGTTCGTAGCTGTCCAGGTCAAAGTGCCGCAATTCTTCCGCGTCTTCTTCCTCGAGCACAACCTTGAGCGTTTTGGAACCAACCTCTACCAGCACGCGCAACCATTCTGGTACTACATCCCCGTCTTTCTGGTAAGCACATTGCCCTGGACAGTGTTCACAATTCCCGCACTGGCACAGACGTTCCGCGACGGCGTCCGGCAGGTTCGCGGGGATTCGCAGGCTGAGCAGTCGCAAGCGGAAGATCATGACAGGCTGGCGCTTTTCCTCTTGCTATGGACCCTGATCCCCATCGTCTTTTTCAGCATTTCGCGTTCCAAGTTGCCGGGTTATATCCTGCCCTCCGTTCCCGCGTCCGCCTTGCTCACGACAGTCTATCTACACCGCATGCAGAGTATTTCCCGCCTTAAGCTGATGCTGCATTCGCTGCTGTGTGGAATAGTTGTACTCGCGGCGATGTTGACCCCATGGTACTTCGCGTTACGACCGGAATCACGCTGTGGGTTCTTTTGCATGCTGCGCATTCTTGCTCAGAACGTACCTGACAAGACCACGGCCTGGATAGCAGGGACGGTCGGGATCGTTATGATTCTGGTGTTGATCATCGTTCGCAAGCAAGGCCTGCGCTCCTTGCATTTCGCCACGCTGATTCCCGTAATCATGGCCCTGGCCTTTGTGCTTCGCCCGGCCGCTCGGGTGCTGGACCAAACGCTTTCCGCACGGGCCGTCAACGCCGCGGTCGATGCCCAGTTGCGCCAACGTAGCATCACGCCTCCATCGCTAGCCATCTTCCAAGCGCCGAAACAGCGCGACTTGGCATACGGGTTGAACTTCTACGGCAACCGACCGGTGACTTACTACGAGAGTGATGAGGGTAACGGCCCACGCGACCTGCCCCACGGCGTTCCATCGGAAACGCATGTCGTGATCACCAAAGTGGGCAATGGCGATGCGGTTCGGGCAGTGGTTGGACCACGGCCGGTGACGGCGCTGGGCGGTTTTCCCGCACAGCATCTGGAGTTCTTTCTGGTGCAAAAATGACTTGCCGCTGGCCTTGTTTCCTTTGGCCAAACGTCGTCTGCTCCCTCCCAGAGATCGTTTCAGCAACGTCAGTTTTTGTCCAGGTGGCGCCAAGCGCCGTTAGGCGCGACAACACGGTAGCCCACGGCGCAGCGGGTGCGGAGCCGTGGGTATGCGTAGTTATAATTCCGAGCGCCGGAGGCGCGCCACATGTCCCATAGCTACATGCATAACCCCGTTCATCTCGTGTTCAGCACCAAGCAGCGGCAGAGACTCATTCCGAGGGAATCGCGACCCCGATTGTGGGGATATCTCGCAGGCATTTGTAAGAAACAGCATATCTTCGTCCATGAAATCGGGGGAATGGAAGATCATGTCCATATGTTGATCGAAATACCGCTCGATATGTCATTTTCCGATGCCATTCGCGAGATCAAAACCGGTTCATCGCAATGATGGGACGGAGCTTTGCCTGGCAGCGCGGATTCGGTGTCTTTGGCGTGAGTGAATCGAATGTAAATGCCGTCATCCGTTACATCCGCAACGAGGAGGCGCATCACAGAAAAATGACGTACGATCAGGAATTCATTGCGCTGCTGAAAAAACACCGCGTGGCTTACGATCTTCGGTACGTTCTCGGATGATCCTGTGGCGCGCCTCCGGCGCTCGAAATCATAACGACGCGTACCCACGGCTCCGCGTCCGCTGCGCCGTGGGCTACCCTGTGGTCGCGCCCCCGGCGCTTCTGAGCGAAATGTAAGGCCCGAAATAGGTGGGCCGGCGTAGCGGTTTGACGTCAATCGAGAGTCAACAGCGGTGTTCAGTTCGGTAAGGAATTCTTTTTGATTTGGTGCCGACCTGTTGTTTCCAGCCCGGCAAAACCGGATCAGTTCGGGAATTCCGACAAGTGACTTCGGTAACCTGTGAGATTCTTCTTACTGCCTTGGTTCTAAGGTGGAAACCGGCTTTGCCGGATCCCACAACTAGAGCTAGACTCGGGCCTTCGTCGCCATTTACCGTAATAGCAGGCACGAGCAGGGAAGTTCCATGGGCCTTCACACCCCGATCGAGACACACCGCACACCACCGCCCTTTGGCGTAGAGATTCTGGACCTGAGACATTTCAGTTCCCATCATCTGCGTCCGCTGTTGGACCGCGAGAGCCATGTCTGGGCGCAGTTGATGTCGTGGGACTATCGTGCCTCCGCGGACATGATTCTTCGCTACGTGGATTCCAAAATCCTGCCCGGTTATGCGGCGGTGGAAAACGGCCGTGTCGGCGGCTACGCTTTTTTTGTTTATGAAGGCAGCAAGGGCGTGATCGGCGACCTGTTTGCCGACGACGCTCTCCGCATGCGTGACCCTGACGTAGAAGGCCGCCTGGCGACCCATGTCATTGAGACCCTGCAGCGTTCCCCCGGAGTCCAGCGCATTGAGGCCCAGCTACTGCCCCACGAGTCCGGCGTACTCAGCGCTCCGTTTTTGGAAGAAGGTTTCCTGCAGTTCCCCCGGTTGTTCATGGTGCTGCCGCTTGCCGGAGAGCATGTCGCCTTACCCCATGTCACTCCGCTGCCCGGCCTCGAATTCCGTCGCTGGCAGGAGCAGGATTTCCAGGCTGTGGCCGGTTTGATCACGACTTCCTATCACGGGCACATCGATTCGGAGATCAACGACCAGTACCGCAGCCTCAACGGCTCGCTGCGCTTCCTGAACAACATCGTGCGTTTTCCCGGCTGCGGCGTTTTCGATTCCAGCGCGTCGTTTGTGGCGATTTACCCGCCCACCCGCGCTATTGCCGCGCTCCTGCTCTGCTCCCGCGTCCGGGACGATGTGGGCCACATCACCCAGATCTGCGTAGCCCCGGAACTGCGTGGCCGGATGATCGGCGAGTCCCTCATCGGCCTCTGCACCCGCGAGCTGCGCAGCCGCAACTTCTCCGCTCTCAGCCTCACTGTGACCGAAGCCAACACCAATGCCGTGGATCTCTATCTTCGTTTGGGCTTCGAAATCCGCCGCCGCTTCGACGCGTTTGTTTGGGAAAGCTAAGGAAAATCGCCGACATCGCCGGGATCGCCGTCATCGCCCGGAAATCGCCGACCACGCCTGGGATCGAGCCGCACCTCGGCGGCACTAAGGATCTTTCCAAGAAAACTGCGTCCCGCGAGTTCGGTTTCCCGCCGGGCACCTGCTCAAGACTCCACGAGACATCATCCCGAACCCTACGCAGCCCCGCCAAGCGGGGCGAGTGGGCGTGAGGGACCTGCTCCGCTGCCGTTTCGCGCAAGCCCGCAGAGACGGTTGCAGCGTGATTTTGGCGTTGCTTTACAGTTCCGTGAGGACTGGCTTACTCAGACCAACCAAAGATCTTGGTGGCTCACGCGAGGCAACAGCGGAGCAGGTCCCTCACCCACTGCGCCGCCCCCGCTTCGCGGGATCGGCTCCGGAGTTCGGGATGGGGTCTCGTCGGGGGTGGCTGTCTCGCTATTTCCGCCAGCCGACTTGGCGCAGCCATTCCAGATAGTTGCGCTGATATTCAGCGAATTGTTCCGAAGAGATTTCTTCGGGCTGCTGATCAGCGTTGAGCTCGTGTGTGCGTTCCTCGATGGTGTTCATGCCGATTGACAGGCGGTGCTCGTTTACATGTTCTGGATCCGCGATCGGGGAGGGCCGATACTTGCCGTGCTCGTCGGGTTCAAACTGTGTCCCGTAGATCTGCGGCCGTCCTTCGAAAACGCAGATACGGTCTTCCAATAGGGCCACAGCTCGCGTTGAGACTTCACCTCGAGCGTGGGCGGCCTTCAGAAGCTCGAGAGCCCCTCGTTGGAAAGGCGGGTCACTTATCGCATGTTGGGCAATGAACCAGGCAGCGATCATGCCGTCTTCGCCCACCAGGCTTCGACCGGGCCAGCCGTGCTCGGCGATGATGGCTTTCAGACGCGTGGCATGACAATTGTGCACCTCTTCCATACGAGGATCGTATGCACCGTAGATTGACGAACCCTGGATGACCTCATCGCGAACCCGCATGTCTTCTTCCCGCATGGCAAGTAATTCGCGTCGTAAATCTTCGTTCAGCCGCATCGTCTCAATTTACTCCCTTTGAGAAACAAAAAAGGGACGGATCACTCCGTCCCTCTTCATTGCCGCCAGTTACGTTCTACTGAAAGAAATCCGCCATGTCTGGGGCCGACGCGGATGCCCCGGGGTACGCGTGAACGCCGAGCGCATCCAGAATCGTGCGCAGCGCGCTCGGGTGTTGGTAGAACAACGCTGACTGGAAGCCGCGCTTCACGTGCGGACCAATGACGGCAGTATAGATCTGCTGCGGGCAGGCGCCGACCGCGCCATCGCACTCGTCGAAGGTCACAATCAAGATCCCATCGCCACCGGCTTGAAACGCGGGAGAGCTGAGCAGCGGTGCCACGCTGGTCTGGAGCCAGCTGTCGGCCTGCGCCAGAGTGCCGTTGTGCGCGTCGTGATTCACGTCAGGCACGATGATGGAGTATGCCGGAAGCTTGTTGGCGGCCAAGTCTGTAGCGAACTGGGTGAATGGCACCATGTTCTGCTGCAATACCGGGCTATTGATCACGTCGGAGTACCATTTGGCTGGATTGTGGCGTTCCACGTACGCGCCTGTATCGCCACCGATGTAGCCCTGGCTTGGCATAGAGTCCGCATAGACTTTCCAGGAAACCCCGGCTTTGGTGAGCTCGCGGAAGATGTTGTCGCTGGTGATAGGCTGGGTGCAACCGCCGCCGCTGCAGCCGAATGCCTTCTCACCACTGCCCGAAGAAAGCCACAGATAGTCGAGCAACGAGCCGGGCTCGTTAGCGTGGTAGTCGGTGGCGTAAGCGTACGCGTGGCCCTGCGCGACCAGCCAGGGCATGGAGCTCATGACCTCGGCAAAGGTGTGATTCTCTTCGATCACCATCACCACATGCGCGGAGTGGGGCACGGTGCCGCCTGGGCCAGGCTTGGGCGTAGGCGACGGCAACGGCACTGGCGTCGGCGTGGGATTTGGTGTTGGACCCGGCGTGCCGGTTGGTGTGGGCGTGGGTGTTGGGCCGTTATGGGCAGCCAGATTACTGTTGACCCCACCGCAGCCCGCGATCAGAAATACAGTGGCAACAACCGCGGTCAGAATGAGCGTGTTGCTGCTCGTTTTTGAAATAAAACGCATGAAACCTCCAGAGCGAAACTGGAGGTTATGTGCGGACCTACTCTGCTTGCATTAGGTGGGAACCTGTTTCCTTAAGGAAAAGCCCCGTAACTGGATGGAGCTACTGACCCGCTTCCTCAGGGAAAATGCCGATGATTCGGGCTAAGGCGCCTATTCATCCGCTATTGCACGTTTAGAGTGAGCGGCGCGCTGCGCGTAGTCGAGCCGGATGTTGCCGTGACTGTTAGCGTGTAGGCTCCCACTGGCGTCCCGTTCACGACAGGCTTGGTCGCGGTACTTCCTTTGCTGCCGCCGCATCCAGCCATCGCCACGATGACCGCCAGAAGCAAGAGCAGCGCTGCGAAAGCGGGCTTCCACTGCCTTGTAGAAGAGCCGGCAAACCGGCGTCTGGTCTGAACAAACCGGGCCTTACCACCGATCAGCCAGGCCAGCACTGACGCCCCTGGCAACAGCCACAGCATGGGAGGAGCGGTTTTACCCACGGGCAACGGCAGCATGGCCGCGTTGGCGGTGGTGGTCACAGTGACAGGAACACTGACAGATGATCCAGCCGCGACTGTGAGCGGCGAGGCGGGGCCGTTGCAAGCCGCCGAGGTCGGCGCGCCGGAGCAAGTAATTGTCACGCTGAAGGGACTGCCGGTAGCGGCAAGCTGCAGAGCGAAAGTGGCGGACTGGCCGGCTTTGATAGTGGCTGCACTGCCGCCGGAAGGCACTGTGAGCGACAGATTGCCGGCAGCCGAACCCGCGGTGACCTTGGCTGTCGCGGCTGTGCTGGCGCCGTTGCTGTCGGTGACCGTGGCAGTCACGGTGTAGTTTCCCGCCGTGCCGTAGGTGTGATTGGCGCTAGCTCCGTTGACGCTGGCGCTGCCATCGCCAAAATCGATGGTGATAGAAGCGATGCTGCCTCCGGGCGCGCTAGAGCCCGTGGTGTTTGCGGCGACCGCTAGCGGCACGATCCCGGAAAGCGGCGTAACGTTCAGCACCGCCACCGGCGGCGGAGGTGTACTGCCGCCAGCGGTATAACTTACGCCCGCTGACATCTTGTTGGTCAGCGACGGCTTGCCGACGGCCTTCACGAACATCGTGTAGTTCCCGGCCGGAAGCCCCAACTGCGCCAAATCCAAGGATGCGGTGGTGGTCGGGGCATCGGCCAACCACATGAGGTTCTGGCCGTCCTGGGAGGCAAACACGGTGAAGTGGTCCACGGTGTTCATCTGTCCGGTGATACTCCAGGAAAGCGCATTGCCCGACACCGCAGCCGAAACTGCCACGCAGTTGTCGATCCCGGTCTCGACTTCGCTACCTTCTTCATAATCGTTCCAAGTCACGATCTGGATGCCCAGCAACTGGCTCGAGGCCGAATAGTACTTGCCGGCTTCGGTGATCGAGGAGAGCCAGGTCTGGCCGCACTGCTGCTGCATGAGGCGGTGCTGGGTCCAGGCGGCGATGGAGTCGTCAAAGCCCTTGTAGCCGGAGCCGGTCACGAACTCGTTGATCAGCGATTGCGCGGTGGTGTAAAAGCCGTCGAGGTAAGCGGTGCCCGTCTGGGTCGGCTCGATCCAGGAATAGCCGCCATCGCTCTGCGCGCGGGTAAAGCCGCTGGAGTTGCGGAAGATGAACACCGGATTTCCAGCGACGCCCGCGCGCACGCGGTTCCAATCAATCGTCAGCGACTCATGTCCGAAGAAATACAACACGGGCCGTCCGTTCCAATGCAGATACGCCGGCGAGTTCATGTACGTCACGTTGGCGTAGTTGAGATCGTCGATAAGTGTCTGGGTGACGTCGCAGCCGGACGTGGCGGCACAGGGCTGGAGTGAAACCGCGTCATCCATCACAGCGAAATTGAACCCCGGATGCTGCTCAGCCTGGTGCATGAGCTGCTGCGATGACTGATCGTAAGAGACAAAATGCGAATTGAACGTTCCACGGCCGTACCAATCAATGATCGCGCCATCCAGACCGCGGCTCACCATGTCGTCCACTTGCTTCTGGACTTGTGCCGGGTCGTTGGAGACGTAACCCACGCTCACATGGTCGCCAAATCCGAACCAGGGCAAGAAGTTTACGTAGATTTTGGTGGTCGAACCAGGATAGAGCAGTGTGCGCGTGGCAACTTTGCTGATGTTGGTTCCGGCAATGTTGCTGTTGCTTTGTCCCGTGAAACTCGCGGCGGCGCTGGTGTTGTTGCCGGTTTCCGCGGCCAGCGTGGTGGTGGCTTTGAAAGGTGTCGATGCGTTCGCCAACAGCGATGAGAACAAAATGAGAGCAAGCAGAGAAATAGATCGGTACAAGAGTCCCCCAGGGTGCGTCGTGTTGGGACGACGGACGCTCAACCTTCAACCTCAACGGGAGCGTTGAGCCATTTGGCTTTTGGGGCATTCTAGGGAGCAGGTGCGGGGTCGACACTCCGCCGAAGACCCGTTTTCGCCACGACGCTTTTGCTTAGCCGAGCTGCTGGATTTGGTTGCGAAGTACTACGGAATTCGGGCCAAGGGTTGGTGGTTACCGGAGAAAAGGACCAAGACACTAGGGGTTTCGGCGGAAAACGCAAGAGCAGCGAGAGCCCATGCCGAGGCCGAGCCGGATTGGCGTTGGAAGCCTGGCCTAAATAAGGGAGAAGCCGAGGAACCTGCTCGCCCACGCGTCCAGAAGCGACATTCTTGGCGACATCCGGACAGCAGCGGAGTGACAATCGGTTCTGCATGAACGGTTCTCGCGTGGCCAAAGCTTCGTCGCGGCTAACCGTTTTAGCTCAATTTGCGTCCAACCTTGGGGCAGGATGTAAGATTGACTCGCTGAATTAGAGAGGTCTCGCCAGGAAGTGGTATGAGCGATCGAGAGAAGACAGCAACGGCGGCGAAGATCCCCGCGGAGACAAACCGCCAGTTGCGCGCCTTGGCGCATGATCTGGCCAATTCGATTGAGACCATCATGCAGGCCTCATACTTGCTTTCTCAAGCAAAGCTCGGCGAGGATGCCAAGAAGTGGGCGGACCTGGTAGAGAAAGCCGCTCGCGAGTGCGCCCGGATCAACCGCGAAATCCGTGAAGTCTTGCGCGCGAGCGGCTGAAGCGTAATTCAGGCGGCGCGCAGCGAGTGTTGCTGGGCGCGCAGGAAATCCTGAGCCGTGCGGTAACCTTCCAGCGTGCCCACGTCCATGTAGATCTCGCCGCAGAATTTCCCGCAGATCACATTTCCGGCGGCAAGAAACGCGTTCAATAGATCGCCGAAGTATGCGTCCTGGCGCCGTCGCGATTCCCACAGCAGCTTGAGCCGGTAGAAAGATTCGCCCGTGGTGGTGATCGCGCCCCAGATCCAGCGCGAGTCCGGCTGCGCGCGCTTGACCTGGACTTGCTCCACGTAACCTAGCTCGTCGCAGACCACAGCATCGAAAACCGCAGGATTGCTGACAGGGAACAGGATCAGGTTTACGGCGGCGCGTTCAAGATCAAGAGCGTGCAAGTAGGCGTCTTCAGGGAACCAGATTGTGTCCGGCAGGCCGATCAAAACTTTTTCATGGCGGCGGGCAAACGGCGCGGCTCGGAAAAGCGCGTCGCACAGCCCCAGGGGCCGCGGCTGCACTACATAGAAGATCTCCGCCCCCAAGTCGTGTTCCGCATAGTACTTCACGATGTCCGTTTTCTCAGCAGACACGACGAAACAGATCTGCGTGGCTCCAGCAGCGATCATGCGCTCGACCAGGTATTCGGAGACGGCTTTGGGGCGCTCCACTCCATCAGCGTCGCGCGAGCCCACGGGAAGGAGTTCTTTCGAGCAACCCAGCGGCTGAATGCGCTGTCCGGCGCCTGCGGCGGGGATGATGCCGATCATCGGGCGGCCTCGCTCTTCTCCGCGGAAACGGCGGTGCGCGCTTCTTCCAGGTACTGCAAGAACTGGCGCGCGCGGACCTGGCCGGTGTGGTCGTCGAGCGTGCGCTCGCGGGCGTGCGCGGCGAGCGCGTGAAGTTCGGAGTCGGGAAGGTTGAGCGCATTCTCTACGTGTTCAGCTCGAGCCACGACCCGGATGTCGTGCACCACGTCGAAGAACCAGTCCAAGCCTTCCCACCAATCGCTGAGAAGTGGCGTGCCGCAGGCGGCGGCTTCAAAGAAGCGTCCGGATGGGCACCAGCCGTTGCGCGCCATCTCTTCGCGCGTGACGTTCAAGGTGATGCGCGAGGAAGAATAGAACGCGGGATGGGCCGGCGGCGCCACGTGCTCCGCGCGCCGGACGTTCGCCGGCCATGGCTGCTCGCCCGGATACAACGGCCCAGCCAGCATGAATTGCTTCTGCGGATTCCGCCGCGCGGGCTCCAGAAACAACTCGTCGACTTTGTGCTGGCGGTCAGGCGCGTACGTGGCCATGCAGCTCAGATCGCAGGCAAACTCCTGGCGCGGTTCCACGCGAAGGTAATCGTTTGGGTCCACACATCCATAAAGCGGTCGTGCCAGGCGCACGCCGTAAATGTGTTCCAAATCCTCGAGGACCTTGCCGCCGGTGAAGGAAAGCACCAGATCGAAGCCCGGCAACTGATCGCAACGCACATATTCGGCCTCACCAGCCCCAAGGTTGCGAAGCGTGACCGGCGTGTCCAGATCGTAAAAGACGCGCAGCGGACGGTCGAGCGCGAGGATTTCGTCATTGATGCGGCGGCCTTCGGGCACGTAGCTGGCGGTCACGACTACATCAGCCGAACGCGCGTCTTCAAGAGCCTGGCTGCGAATGTTCTCCCATCTCTCGTAGAGGACCAGGTCGCAATAGTCGCAGCTCGTTAAATCGCGGCGGGAACGGTAGTAGTCGGTGTCCTTCTCGAAGAAAGAGATTGTGTGTCCCATCGTGTGGAGCGCGCGCAGAATGGCACGATACGGAGTGGCATGTCCGTTGCCCCATGATGATGAGAGCGTCAGGCCAAAGAGAACAATTTTCACCAGGCAGTCCCCGGCGCCGCCTTGGCGTAAAGGCGCCGCTGATGGTGAGATGATCCTGAGTAGCGGGCTGTTGTCGCGGGATTAGAGGATGCATTCCCGATCACGAAGGGCTACACTGCAAGAAATGGACAGCACAGCTCATCCTGGCCCAGGTCCTGCAGAAGACGCCAAGAGGCCATCCGCCGACGCAAGCAGGTTTTGCCCGACCTGCGGCTCGGAGATGCGCCAGTCACGCTGCAAGCTCAAGTGCGAGACCTGCGGGTTTTTTCTAAGTTGTAGCGATTTCTATTAAACCAAGAGCTCGAGATCGACCAATAACCCGACGTAGAGACGCGGCATTGCCGCGTCTCAGACTCACGGGCAAGATGGCGTTGATAGTCAGAGGCAATCGGTGTGGGTCATGAAGACATGGTTGCGGAGGACGCGGTGAGACGTGGCGGTGCCACGTCTCTACGTCGGCATTTTCTCGAATTGCAGACCTTCAAGACGATGACACGGGTCGAATAGGCCTTCTCGGTGGCAACCTTGCGCAATCGTTTATTGTTGTACGGGATGGGCACAGAAGCGCCAGGTTCGACTTTGCATTACACGTTGGACCACATGCAAGGCTGCGCCCTCCTCCCTATCACCACACCTGACCCGACCAACGTTCTTTCCCGTGCCGTCATTCAATCTCTGCACAACGCGGTGGAAAGTCTGCGAAACGACGCCGAGCGCGGCCGAATCCGAGCTCTGATCATCACCGGCAACGACAAATTCTTTTCCGCAGGTGCCGATCTCAAAGAGATTGCCCAACTGAGCGGGCCGAAGGCGTTCGCGTTCTCGCGGAGCGGCCAGAGGCTCATGAACACCATTGACAGTTTTCCAGTACCCGTAGTCGCCGCCATTCGCGGCTACTGCATGGGCGGCGGCATGGATTTGGCTCTGGCCTGCGATTTTCGCATCGCCGCGCCCGACGTGGTCTTCGGGCATCGCGGGGCGTCGCTGGGTGTGATCACCGGCTGGGGCGGAACGCAACGTTTACCGCGGCTGATTGGGAAATCCCGCGCGCTCCAGATGTTTCTGTTGGCGGAGATGGTGAAGGCAGATGAGGCGTTGAGGATTGGGTTGGTGGATGAGGTTCATGATGATCCGCTGAGACGCGCGTTGATGTAGAGACGCGGCATTGCCGCGTCTCGCGCCTGAGCCGACGAAATTGCGTATTGCACCGAACACCGTCCTTGTGCACCAAACAGTGAGACGTGGCGGTGCCACGTCTCTACGCAGGCGTCTGTCGTAGTTTGACAATGTAAGGGCCGATCCCTGAAGACGTCCGGGCGTCATGACCAGGTTTGCGCGGCTTTCTCTCCCTCATTTAACCTAACCAGTTTGCCTAAAATGTCATGGCTGATCCGTCCAACAAGATCATCAGCAAAGTCGATCCGACTTCGGCGCGTTACGAGAAGAATATGCGCGCCATGGCGGAGCGGGTGTCGGTCATCCGCAATGAAGAAGAGAAGATTCGCCAAGGCGGGGGCGAGAAGGGAATCGAGGCCCAGCACGCCAAGAAGCGTCTGACGGCGCGCGAACGGGTCCAGCTGTTGATCGATCCCGGCACGGAGTTTTTCGAGCTGGGTCTGTACGCTGCCTACGAGATGTACGAGGAGTGGGGCGGCGCGCCTTCGGCGGGCACGGTCACCGGGTTGGCGCGCGTTCATGGACGATTGTTCATGCTGATCGTGAACGACGCCACGGTCAAAGCCGGCGCGTTCTTTCCCATGACGGCCAAGAAGGTCATCCGCGCCCAGAACATAGCCATCGAGAACCATATTCCAACGATCTATCTGGTCGACTCCGCTGGAGTTTTCTTGCCGCTGCAGGAAGACGTCTTCCCGGACACCGACGACTTTGGCCGGGTGTTCCGCAACAACGCTGTGATGTCCGCTATGGGAATTCCCCAGATCGCGGCCATCATGGGCATGTGCGTAGCCGGCGGCGCCTATCTTCCTGTGATGTGCGACACACTCCTGATGACGGAAGGCAGCGGCCTGTTCTTGGCTGGGCCGGCGTTGGTGCAAGCCGCGATCGGCGCCAAGTATTCCGCGGAAGAGCTGGGTGGCGCGGCCATGCA
>DATFQZ010000050.1:0-19032 GCA_035263765.1 Candidatus Angelobacter sp.
TCTTGACGCAATTGTTGGCGAAGATATCGGCGAAGGAAGGTGCGATGACGGCGCGGAAGCCGTAATCGCGCAACGCCCAAACAGCGTGCTCGCGGGAAGAGCCGCAGCCAAAGTTTTTTCCGGCTACCAGGATGCTGGCCCCCGCGTATTGCGGCCCATTCAAAGGAAACGCGGGATTGGGTCTGCCCTCCCCGTCGAACCGCCAATCGTAGAACAGGCACTCGCCGTAGCCCGTACGCGCCGTCCTCTTCAGGAATTGCTTGGGGATGATCTGGTCGGTGTCCACGTTGTCGCGGTCGAGGATGGCGACGATCCCGTTATGTGTCTGGAAACTCTGCATCGCGTCTTAGTCCTTATACTGCCAGCGGCGGATGTCGACAAAGTGTCCCGCCACAGCCGCGGCTGCAGCCATGGCGGGGCTCACCAGGTGGGTGCGACCGCCCGCACCTTGGCGACCTTCAAAGTTGCGATTGCTGGTGGAGGCGCAGCGCTCGCCCGGCTGTAGGCGGTCGGCGTTCATGCCCAGGCACATCGAGCACCCTGATTCGCGCCATTCAAAACCCGCGTCAGTAAAAATCTTGTGCAGCCCTTCCTTCTCGGCCGCGGACTTCACCTGCTGCGAGCCCGGCACCACCATGGCATGAATACGATGGGCGATCTTATAGCCTTTGATCACGCGCGCTGCAGCGCGAATATCTTCCAGTCGCGCATTGGTGCAGGAGCCGATAAACACGCGGTCTACGGCAATATCTTCAATGCGCGTGTGCGGACGCAGGTCCATGTATTCCAGGGCGCGCAGTATACTGCCGCGCTCGGAGTCGTTGACCTCGTGGTCCGGGTCCGGCACTTCGCCGGTGACCGGTGAGGCCATGGCCGGATTGGTGCCCCAGGTAACGAAGGGCGCGAGTTGCGCGGCGTTGATCTCCACGGTCTTGTCGAAACGCGCGCCGGGATCACTGGCCAGCGTTTTCCAGTGCGACTCTGCTTTCTCTCCGGCTTTGCCCTGGGGTGCGAAGCGGCGGTTGCGCAGGTAGTCAAACGTAGTTTGATCAGGACCGATCATGCCGGCCCGCGCACCGGCCTCGATGCTCATGTTGCAGATGGTCATGCGCGCTTCCATGGAGAGATCGGCGATGGCGTCGCCGGCGTACTCGATCACATGCCCGGTCGCACCGTCGGTGCCGATCTGCGCGATCATTCCCAGGATGATGTCCTTGGCGGTCACGCCGGGAGCCAGATTGCCGGAAAAGCGGACCAGCATGCTCTTGGGTTTCTTTTGCACCAGGCACTGCGTGGCCAACACGTGTTCGACCTCCGATGTGCCGATGCCGAAAGCCAAAGCTCCAAACGCGCCGTGCGTACTGGTGTGACTGTCGCCGCAGACAATCGTCATCCCCGGCTGCGTCAGTCCCAGTTCCGGGCCCATCACGTGCACGATGCCCTGGTCCGGCGATTCCAGATCAAACAGAGGGATGCCTGTCTGCCGGCAGTTCTGGCGCAAAGCTTCGACCTGCTTGCGCGCCAAGTCGTCCTCCAGCGCCATACGATTGCCGGTTGTGGGAATGTTGTGATCTACGGTGGCGAACGTGAGGTCGGGGCGGCGAACGTTTCGCCTGGCCAGCCGCAAACCTTCAAAAGCCTGGGGCGAAGTTACTTCGTGGACCAGATGCAGATCGATGTAGAGGATCGTGGAGTCTTCGGGACCTGCCGCAACCACGTGGCGGTCCCAGATCTTGTCGAACAGAGTGCGCGCCCGCATCGTCTTCACCTATACCGCGTGATACGAGAAACGTCGGTCCAACATCCCGACAAACGCCTGCTCCACCAGCTCGCCCATGTCGCGCGTGCCGATGGCTTTGGCCCCAGCCTGATGCACGACCAGATCACTCGTGCGGTGGCCGTCCTCGAGCACCTGGCGAATGGCAGCTTCCAGATCAGCCGCTTCGTGCGGCATGCCCGCGGAGTGACGCAAAAGCATGGCTACCGAAGCGATGGCGCCCAGCGGATTGGCGATTCCCTTCCCCGCGATGTCCGGCGCCGAACCGTGCACCGGTTCGTAAAGGTCGACTTTGCCGCCGACCGTGGCGGAAGCCAGCATTCCCAGTGAGCCGGTGATGGCCGCAGCTTCGTCGGAAAGAATGTCGCCGAACAGGTTCTCGGTGAGAATCACGTCAAAGCGCGTGGGATTGGTGATCAGGTGCATGGCGCAGGCATCCACGTACATATGATCGAGGGTAACGTCGGGAAAGTCCTTCGCCACTTGCTTGACCGTGTGCCGCCATAGCTGCGATGTTTCAAGCACGTTGGCTTTATCCACGGAGGTGAGTTTCTTGCGCCGCTGCTGCGCCTGCTCAAAGGCGACGTAGGCTACGCGTTCGACCTCAGCCGTGGTATAGCGCATCGTGTTGACGGCAAAATTGTCATTGTCGCCGAAGCCTCTTGGTTCTGAAAAATAAAGCCCGCCCAGAAGTTCGCGCACGATCAACACGTCGGCCCCCTCCACCCGCGACCGCTGCAATGGAGAGCAATCAGCAATCGCGGGGAAGGAGGCGGAGGGTCGCAGATTGGCAAAACCGCCCAATGCGCTCCGCAAACCCAGCAGGCCGGCCTCTGGACGCTCGTCCGGAGGCAAATGATCAAACTCCGGTGCCCCTACGGCGCCGAGGAAGACGGCGTCGCTCGCCACGCAGGCATCCAGCGTCTCTTGCGGCAATGGCCTGCCGTAAGAATGAATGGCCGCACCGCCAATGGCGTGCTCTTCAAAACGGAATTCGCGATCGTAGAAATGGCTCAATGCGCGCAGGATGCGCACTGCTTCTTGGCAAACCTCCGGGCCAACACCGTCGCCGGGAAGAATTGCGATCTTGAAAGACATAAAGTGGACTCGGCTCCTGAAAAGCAGTTAGCAATTAGCAGTTAGCAATTAGTCCAGCCAAAGCCAGCGCCGGCTTGATCGCGTATATCGAATTCGTGTTTGCATCAGCTTTAGCTGTGCCAAGTGCTAATTGCTATTTGCTAATTGCTATTTGCTAACTGCTATTTGCTAACTGCTATTTGCCAACTGCCTCTTCTACCCAGCAACTCTCGCCGCCGGTTTGGGACGCGCCGTCACCGGAATCAGGGACAGCAGATCCTGGTCGTAGATGTTCTTCTTGCTCTCTGCCAACTTCATGAAACTCTGGTACACGGAATCAAGTTCCGTCTTCGAAGCCATGTAGCCCAGCTCGGCCAGGCGTTTTCCCAGCGCATGCCGTCCCGAGTGTTTGCCCAGGACCAGATTGTTGCCCGGCACGCCAACCGATTCCGGCGTCATGATCTCGTAGGTGAGCGGATTGGCGATCACACCGTGCTGGTGAATGCCGGCTTCGTGTGCGAACGCATTGCGGCCGACGATGGCCTTATTGGGCTGCGGTGTAATCCCGATGATCTCTGAGAGCAGGCAGCTGGTCGCATAAATCTGCCGCGTGTTGATCTGCGTCGCATAGGGAAGCTGCGCCTGGCGGACCGTCAATGCCATCACGATCTCTTCCAGCGATGCATTGCCTGCTCGCTCCCCGATGCCGTTGATGGTGCACTCCACCTGCCGCGCACCGGCCCGGATGGCAGCCAGCGTGTTGGCCACGGCCAAGCCGAGGTCGTTGTGGCAATGCGTCGAGATCGTAACTTTATCGATTCCGTGCACCCGCTTGCGCAGTGTGGTGATCAGCGCGGCGTACTCTTCGGGGACGGTGTAGCCCACGGTGTCAGGGATGTTGACGACGTTGGCCCCGCCGTCGACCGCAGCCTGCACAAAGCGGCAAAGGAAATCCACGTCCGACCGCGAAGCGTCCTCCGGAGAAAACTCCACGTCATCGCACAACGACTTGGCATACGAGACGGCGCGGTAAACCTGGTCGAGCGCCTGTTCCCGGGTGATTTTGAGTTTGCATTGCAAATGAAGGTCGGAGCTGGCTAGGAAGACGTGAATGCGCGGACGCTTGGCACGCTCCAGCGCGGCCCAGGCGCGCCGGATGTCCGGCTCGGCCGCGCGGGCCAGACCGGCAATCGCCGGGCCTCGCACGTGCTCAGAAACCACGCGCACGGCGTTGAAATCTTCCTCGGCGGCAATGGGAAAGCCGGCTTCGATCACGTCGACTCCCAATTGTTCCAACTGGTACGCCATCCTCAACTTATCGTGGATGCCCATGCTGCAGCCGGGAGCCTGTTCGCCATCCCGCAACGTAGTATCAAAGATCCGAATGACGGGTTTGCCATTCCCGTTGTTCATGAAGGCCTTCCTTTCGCGACGTATCTAATGCTCCAGCCTCACTATAAATAAGTCAAATTTATAGTTCTTCTGTTATCATAAGCAGCATTTATTCTATAAGCGGACTCTTTCCCCGCAAGAAGGGACCGGGCAGCGAATGGATTTCTTTCAACTCGAGACGTTTCTGGCGGTGGTCGAAACCGGCAGTTTCTCCGGAGCGGCCAAGGTGGTGCATCGCACGCAGCCGGCGGTTAGCCAGGTCGTGCGCAAACTGGAAGAAGAAGTGGGCGAGCCGCTCTTGGACCGCTCGTCGCGCGACGGCCGGCTCACTGACGCAGGCCGCGTCCTTCAGGAGTACGCGCAAAAGATGCTGAACCTGCGGCGTGAGGCCCGAGCCTCCCTCAAAGAGCTGGGCCAGTTTCAGCGAGGCACGCTGACGATTGCCGCCAACGAGTTTACGTCTCTCTATCTGCTGCGCGTTCTGGAGGAGTACCGTAAGTTCTCGCCCATGATCAAAGTCGCGGTGCAGCGGGCGCTGGCCAGCGGGATTGCCACGCAAGTGGCGGACCACTCGGTGGAACTGGGCATCCTTTCGTTTCGACCTGACAATTCTTCTCTGCAATCGATCGTCGTGTTCCGCGACGAGCTGGTGCTCGTGGTGCCGCCCGCGCATCCGTTAGCAGGAGCCGGCAGCGTGAGCATTCGCCAGCTGGGCGCGGAATCGTTTGTGGCTCACAACGTGGTTTCGCCCTACCGGCTGAAAGTGCTCGAAGCCTTCAAGCGCCACAAGACGCCACTGAACATGGACGTGGAGATGCCCACTATCGAAGCCATCAAGCGCTTTGTTGCCGCCGGCAACGGTGTGGCCCTGGTGCCGCACATCTCGGTGGAACCGGAGTTGGGCCGCGGCGATCTCAAGATGATTCCCGTTCGCGAGCTGAAGCTGGAACGCAAACTGCGCATCGTCTACCGCAAAGGCGGCCAGCTTTCGCACGCCGCCCGTGCGTTCCTGAAGGTCGCGCAATCGATCGCGGCGAACGTGAAGGACCGGTACTTGTATCAAACGGAAAAGTGAGACAGGAGCAATTAGCAATTAGCAACTAGTAATTAGCTCAGCTAAAGCAGTGGACGAATGTCTCTTTTGTTCAACCAGCCGCTCGGTTCTGGCTTTAGCTATGCTAATTGCCAGTTGCTAATTGCTAATTGCCCATCCTTCTCGCCCGCACAGTGTGCGTGACCGAACTCGCGGTGTGTTGCAAGCTCTCAGCACCTCACGGATGCCAAAGATAACTAATCTTCACGAAGATCTGGCGGCCGTCATTGAGGAAAGGTCCATGACCGTGCACCAGCCCGATGCCGTTGGGGTCGCATACTCCATTGATGCGAACACATAGTCCGGGATCGATGTTCTCCAGATTGCTGTTGTAACCGGCATAGATCGCTGTTCCCGGATGGAGCAGGTAGCTGATCAGGAAATCGAAGTTCATGTTCTTGGTGGTTTGCAGGCTGGAGAATTGCTGGTTGGCGAGCAGCCCGTTGTACTGTGCAATGAAACGCACCGAGAGCGCGGGAGTGAACTGGTAATTCCACTTCGAACGGATGATGTGGTTGTTGAACACCGCGTGATCCACCGGGTTGTGCTTCACCCGGTCCAGGATGTAGGTGTTGTCGATCTGCAGATTACCGAAGGGCTTGACGCTCGCAGTCGCGAAAGCTGTTGTCTCGTCTCCTTCATTCGGGAGTTGCCCGCTGGGCACCACCACGTTGACCGCGCCCTGGCGGAAGACATTCATGTTGAGCGTGAGCTGTCGCCACGGGCTGGTGCGGAAGACGAGGCCCGCGAAGTCCTGCGTGAACTTCCGGTTGAAAGTGAGCCCGGAGAAATCCACGGGCCGCAGGGTATCGCTTTCGATGCCGACGATCGGGGCAATGATGGTATTGCGGTGGAAGCCGAAGACCCAGTCGAAGTTCAGGTTGTATTCCACGCCCAGACCGGTGTGGTCCCAGGTGCGGTCGGTGTTCAGCTCCGGGCCGTAGATGATCATTCCCGTCTTTCGCCGCCAGTAGAAATGGTAGTAGTCGTTGAGGCGGCGGATGTCGGTGCGGCGGGTAAAGCCGAGCGCGGTGAAAAATTGGGGAGAGATGTCCTGGTATTCGAGGAACTCCGTGAAGCGCTCGCCCTGGCCGTAGAAGCCGCCGTCGTGATCCGAGCCAAAGGAATAAGGAGTCGTCTGCGAATGGTCGAAGGTAGAGCTGACCACACCGCGGTAGAACATGTTCCAGTTCTTGTTGAGCTTGAAGACGAAGTCCAGCCCGCCAACGTGGTTGAAGTCGGTGGAGAATTCACGATCGGTGTAGATCAGCCCCACGGTGGAGTTCTTGCCGACATCGTACGCCACGCGTCCCACGGCGAAGTACGCGCGCTGGCCGAAGAAAGGATCGCCCGGCAGCACGCGCTGGCCCGCGGAGCGATCGTCGGCCACCAGTAAGCCCATGGTCCACGGCCCTTCCTTGCCCGTCAGGCGCGTGCCGAACTGGGGATCGGCGATGCGGCGCGTAAACAACAGGCTGTTGTTCTGAAAGGGCTGGAGGTTCTCAAAAAAGTTAGAGTTTTCCAGGAAGAACGGCCGTTTCTCTGGAAAGAAAACCTCAAAGCGCTGGTTGACGGTGTTCTGTGGCTGATCCGATTCCACCTGGCTGAAATCCGGCTCAATCGTCGCATCCAGAACCAAGCTGTCTTTGAAGACGAACTTGGCGTCGAGCCCGCCTTTGCCGTCAAAAGTCTTGGAATCGAGGACAGGGTTAGTGGGAACATCCTGGTTGATGCTGCGAAAGCTACGGGCAAAGACATACGGATTGAACTGCATGTTCCGCCCGGGAGAGATGCCCTCAAGTCCCGTAACGGTAGCTTCCTGGTTGAGCTGGCCTTGAATCTTGCTGGAAACGCGAGGGAAGAAATCATTCTCATCGGCGCGAGGAATCGAGCGCATGAAGGTCACACCCCAGTCCGGGACCGTCGCGCCGGCTCGGAAGCGTAGGGCGCGAAAAGGAATTGCCTGGATCACTACGTAGCCCTCACGGGTAACTTTGCCGGCTGTATTCCAAACCGTGTCCCAGGAGTTGTCGGTGCCGCTGCCGTTCTCGGAGTACAAGCCGTCGGCCTGGATGCCGAACGGATTGGTGTCAAAAACCAGAGCGTGGCGCTGATCATGAAATGTGTCCAGCATCAGCTCCACATAGTCGTCGTCATAGATGTTCTCGCGCCGGCTCATGTGGGCGCGGATCTTGCCCGGTTCTTTGTCGAAGCATAGCCAGACCACGTAGAGGTTCTGATTGTCGTAACCCATGTAAACGTCGGTGCGCTGCGTGGGCTCATCGCCGTCCTTGGGATTGCGCTGCACGAAGCCGCTGATCTTCAGCAGGTCGCTCCGCGAAGGCTCGAACATGCTTGCGAATTCCTCGATCTTGGGGGCGCGGTCAACGTGGGGAATGTGAACGGTCTTGGACGCGATGGCCACCGGCATCGTCGCCATGGCGTTCGGCCGGGGCTGAAGCACCGGCGGAGCCTGGGTCGGTGCCTGATCCTGAAACAATGCCGCAAGAAATAAGAATGAAGCAGTTACTAACATGGACCCTCAAGACGAGCCATCTCTCGCCTGTGTACCTGAATACGTTGAATTGGACGGCTCGGTTCGAGAATAGCCACCTGTTGTAAGAAAAAATATTCTCGGCCGCGTGCCAGGCCGGGAAGGTAGGCTCCATGGCACACATCTCCACTACGAAGCCGAGTCACTTGGCTAAGTCTTGGTATTTGCTCAGTATTTGGGAACCTTCGGGTCGATCCGATCCGCCCAGGCCAGGATTCCGCCTTTCAAGTTCTTCGCCTTTTTGAAGCCGGACTGTTGCAGGAAGGCCACAGCTCGGGCGCTGCGCCCGCCGCTGCGGCAGTGGACCACCACTTCCTTATCCTTGGCTCCATCGAGTTCCTGCAGGCGCTTAGGCAGATCATTGAGCGGGACCAAGTGGCCGTTGAGATTGCAGATTTTGTATTCGTGCGGTTCGCGCACGTCCAGGATGAAGACGTCTTCTTTGGCGTCGAGCCGTTGTTTCAGCTCTTCCACGGTGATTTCCGGCACGCCGGGTGTGGGTGTGGTCACTGGCTTCTCTTGTCCTCGCAATCCGCAGAATTCTTCGTAGTCAATCAGTTTAGTCACGGTGGGGTGACTACCGCAAACCACACAGTCAGGGTTTTTTCTAAGCTTGAGCTCGCGAAACTTCATGCCCAGGGCGTCCACCAGCAGGAGGCGACCGATGAGCGAATCCCCCGCTCCCAGGATCAGCTTGATGGTTTCCGTGGCCTGGATCAAGCCTACCAGTCCTGGCAGAATTCCCAACACACCGCCTTCAGCGCACGACGGGACCGCGCCCGGCGGTGGAGGCTCGGGATAGAGGCACCGGTAGCACGGTCCAGTCTTGGCCGCGAACACGCTGGCCTGCCCCTCGAAACGGAAGATGGAGCCGTAAACGTTAGGCTTGCCGGTAAAGACGCAGGCATCGTTGACCAGGAAGCGCGTGGGAAAGTTATCGGTTCCGTCAACGATGATGTCGAAGTCCGCAAAAATCTGGAGTGCATTCTCGCTGCTCAGCTTGGTTTCAAACGTACGTACTTCAACGAACGGGTTCACCGCCGCAATCTTATTTTTCGCCGATTCCAGTTTGGGACGGCCCACGTCGCTGGTGAAATGGATGATCTGGCGCTGCAGATTGGTGAAGTCGACTACATCGAAGTCCACCAGGCCGATGGTTCCCACGCCCGCGGCTGCAAGATACAGTGCCACCGGCGAACCCAAACCGCCGGCCCCGATCGAAAGCACGCGCGCGGCTTTCAGCTTCTGCTGACCCTCTATGCCGACTTCCGGCATGATCAGGTGGCGGGAGTAGCGCAGAACCTCCTCATTGCTGAGTGACGTTGGCTGGGAAAGCGTCTGCGACATCAGCCTTCATTATATCTGTCGGATTTGAACGCGCAGCGATGAATCCTCGCCGCAAACTGTACCGCCGCTCGCTTGAGAGGAATCTTGCCTTTAAGCCTGGGCGCGGAGGAGCTGGCCATTGGCCACAATCTCAATCTCTTCGGCCTGAAATCTCTTGCGTTCCTCTGAGCCGACCAGGACATAGGAGTCTGTGGCTGCGGCCCGTCCTTTGTCCACGCTGGTGATGACATACGAGCAGCCGAACCAATGCGCTTCTGTCAGATCGATTGTGGAGTATTGCGGCGGGCAATCCGGATGGGAATGGTAAAAACCAACGATGCTTTCCGCGCGGCTGCGGGCCAGCTTCAACGCGGCCACCACCTGTTCAGGATGAATGCTGTACCGGCGGAGCGCAGCATCCGCGCGGGCATTTTCGCACTTCAGGGTCATGGTGACTGAGCGGCGCCCGCCCTCCAGCGTGCCGAGAATGATCCCGCAGCACTCGTTCGGGTAACTGTGTTCTGCTTCCCAGCGAATCAGATCGTAGTCTGCCTTGCTGATTCTTAGCACGAAGCTCTCCTCGGGAAGTGGCGCCAGCGAATCAACATTTCTACTTTGCAGAACCGAGGCCACACATCGTGCAGCCTCTTCGACGAAGGCACCCATAATACAGGATGCAAACCCGATTGCACCGGATTTGTAGCATCAATTTTTCCCATCCGGTTGCACCATCCCCTGTGCAACCCGGCAGTGTCCACTGACCCATTTCCACCCCACGGCGCCAAAGCGCGTTGCGCCCTCGGCGCCTGGGCCACACAGACGTCGATGCTCACCCTGGTCCGCCAGTAGTTGCATTGTTAGGGCACGGATGGCACAATAAGTTGCTGTTTTTTGAGCCGGTTCCAGAGGGGGAAAGTTTCGAACCGGGAACCCGGCTCAGGGCATCAATTAAGGTGTACGAAACTGCGGGCTTCAACAACCCCGCAGGTTGGGCATCCGCCTCCGGCGGATGCAGCGAACCTGCTGGAGCTTGCGGATGCTTTCAACATCCCCGTTCCCATTGAGGAACTGAAGGCGGAAAAAACATGTCAACTGCTATTGCTCCAACGTTTGAGCGCGGTGCAAGCTGTTCGCTGGATAATTACCTTGTTCTTCCCGATCGCAGCATGGATGCGCGCATTGCCGCGGCCAGGCGTGAGCTGGGGGCTCGTCTGGTTGTTCTGGGGCATCACTACCAGCGCGATGAAGTCATCCGCTTCGCTGATTTTCGCGGCGACTCCTACAAGCTGGCTCAGGAAGCCGCCCGCACCAGCGCTGAATACATCGCTTTTTGTGGCGTGCATTTCATGGCGGAAAGCGCTGACATTCTGGCCCACGATGGCCAGCAAGTTCTTTTGCCGGATCTGAATGCCGGCTGTTCTATGGCCGATATGGCCGAGATCGGCCAGGTGGAAAGCTGCTGGGAGCAGCTGGTTGCTATAGGGTTGACGAGCGACGAGGGCCGCGGCATCACGCCCTTGACCTACATGAATTCCAGCGCCGCCATCAAAGCCTTCTGCGGCGAACGCGGCGGCCTGGTTTGCACTTCATCCAACGCTCCTGCGGCCTTCCAATGGGCGTTTCAGCGCAACGAAAAGATCCTGTTTCTCCCCGATCAGCATTTAGGCCGCAACACCTCGTACCGCATGGGCATCCCCCTGGACCAGTGCCTGGTCTGGGACCCGTTTGTAATCGGCGGTGGCGTGACGCCAGAGCGGCTGCGCCAAGCGCGCGTGATTTTGTGGAAAGGCCACTGTTCCGTCCACCAGCGCTTTCTTCCCGAGCACGTGGATAAAGTCCGGGCCAAGTATCCCGGCATCCGCGTCGTCGTTCATCCTGAGTGCCGCTGGGAGGTTTGCCAGAAGGCCGACGGCATCGGCTCTACCGAAGGCCTGGTCAAGATGATCCGCGAGGCCCCGGCGGGGACGAAGTTTGCCGTGGGCACGGAAATCCATCTCGTCAACCGCATGGGCAAAGAGTTCGCCAAGGAAGACAAGATGGTCGTCACGCTGGATGACTCCGGCTGCCTCTGCACCACCATGTTCCGCATCTCGCCGCAGCATCTGTGCTGGGCGCTCGAGAACCTGGTGGAGGGCCGTGTGGTCAACCGTATCCGGGTACCCGGCGATGTAAAGCAGTGGGCGCGCGTGGCTCTGGACCGCATGCTGGACGTGCACTAAGTTTCCGCGCCGCAGTCCCGAAAGGACGCGACAACCTTTAGCCGGGGACGGTAGCCCCCAGTAAGGTTCGTACAAGAACCGAGTCCCCTTCAGGGGGCCGGCAAATTGTGCGTCTGACTGCTTGATCAGCGGCTCATCTCTCACCCAACTCTATGCCACTGAACTTCCCTTCCAGTGTCTTTACCAGAGCCTGAAACTCCGGCAGGGGCCCCAGGTTCTTGAGGGTGGGATCAATCTGGAAAAACGGCCAGCAGGGGAAGCCGGTATTGGCGCTGCGTTCCAACCAAGCCATGGCTTCCGCGGTCTGGCCCAACAGGCTATGGATGCCCGCGATCTGATAGTAAGTATGGTGTGAGTGGCCGAAAGAGCGCGCAATGGCGCAAGCACGGCGGACGCAATCCAGCGCCGGCTCACGCTGGCCGCGGAAGGCGTGCAACAAGCCTTGCAGAGAGACGATCATGGGATCCTCGCCATGAAGAGCGAGGGCTTCAGCGATGAGTACAGCGGCACGATCCAGGTCCCCCGTGAGCAGCGCGTGGGACGGACGCCAGTACACCGGATAGATGTGCCCTGGACTCTCTTTGACCCAGGCTTCGATCTCGCGCCCAGCTTCCGTGAAGCTGCCTTCCCAGAGCCAGGCCTGGATTACGCCGTGTCCGGCGGCGCTTTGCGGATTGAGCTGGCGCGCCCGCTGATAAAACTTGCGCGACTCACTAAAACGTCCGATGTGGGCGCAGATCGTCCCCAGTCGATTGTGCGCGTGCTGAACATTGGGTTGCAAAGCCACGGCTCTTTGCAGTTCGGCGATGGCTTCTGCATGAGCGAAGTTGCGCGCTGGACTCCACAGGATGTAAGCCCGTGCAAGATGAGCTTCCGCCAGGTTGGGATCCATCTCCAGCGCCAGGCGACAATGACTTTCAGCCTTCTCCAGCCATGCCGGACTTACATCCGACTCGAAGTGTTTCACCGCGCATGCGTAAGACAGCACAGCGTGGGCCAGGGCGAACTCCGGATCGCGCTCTACGGCGCGTGAGAGCAAAGCGATAGCCCGGTCGCGAGCCTGAGGATCGTCAGACGAACTGTCCCGTAGAGCCTGCATCAGTTCGTCATAGGCAGCCGGATCCGACGTGTAGCGATCACGGCTGCGCGGCAGCGGCGCCCGGAAACGCAGTTCTAGCGCTTCCGCCACACGCGCCGCCATCTGGTCCTGGACTTCGAAGACATTTGCCAGATGGAAGTCATACTTTTCGGTAAACGAAATCTTCTTGGCTTCGGCGTCGAAGACCTGGATTGAGACGCGCCACTGCGGTCCTATTTTTTGAATGTTGCCGTGCAGCACATAACGCACTCGGAGATCGCGGCTGATTTCAAGCGGGTCGCTGCCGGCGGCGTATTTGAGGATGGCCGCGGTGGGCGGGACAGTGAGGTGCTCCTGGCTGCCTAAGGCGGTTATGAGCGCGTCAGCGAAGCCGAGTGAGAGTGATTCCTTCTCCTCGACCGCGTTCAATGACAGAAACGGCACGACCGCGAGCGACGCAGCGTCGGCGGCCGCGGCAGGGTATGGCGCTTCGCTCTCCGGAGAGTGAACCGGTGCGAGAAAACGGTAGCCTTTGCGGGGAATGGTCTCGATGAAGCGTGGAGACTCGGCGGAATCACCCAGGGCGTCGCGCAGGCGGACCATCGCTTTGTTGAGGCTGCGCTCGAAGTCGACGTACGTTCCCGCAGGCCACAACTTCCGGCGAAGGTCATCCCGCGTGACGACTTCGCCTGACCGCTCCACCAGCATTTGCAGGATTTGCAAGGGTTGTTGCTGCAGCTTGATACGAAGCCCGGACTTGCGCAGTTCGCCGGCGCGCAACTCCAGTTCGAAGGTCCCAAAACGCAATATGTTTCTCGATTGCAGTGGGAGCAAGCCCCCTTTGTGAGTGATTGGCCCCAAGTCTAGCAGTTTCCACGCGCAGCAGATGGGGCGCTGGCCGGCCAGGTAACAATCGCACATTCGCTGTTTGTTTTCAACGGCTTATCAGGTAACAAACATGTCCCAGCCCGGTGCATTGTGCTCCGCGGAGAAAGGCGCGAAAGTGAGCGTGGATGGCCAGCAAGCAGTTCCAGCTGGAAAAAATAACTCTTGAGGGTAGCAAAGTGAAAAAGACAATCCTTGCAGTTCTGACTCTGGCGGCGGTTGTGGCCGCTAGCCCTGCCCCGCACAACGCCTTCACGCCGGACACCGTGCCTTACGGGCCGGCGCCGGCCTTTATCCCCGCGGGCGCCCAGCTCGCCGTGCTGGAAGGCGATCCCACGGCTTCAAGCGGCGACTTCACCATTCGCCTGAAGCTGCCGGATGGCTACAAGATCCCTCCACACTGGCATCCCACGCGCGAAAACGTGACCGTGATTTCAGGCACGTTCAAAGTCGGCATGGGCGACACGTTTGACGAAAGCAAGATGAACGCGTTTCCCGCGGGAAGCTTCGCCTATCTTGATCCGGAGATGCACCACTACGCCAAGGCCCAGGGCCCGGTCGTGGTCCAGGTGCACGGAATGTCGCCGGTGCAGTTCAACTACATCAATCCCAAGGATGACCCCGCTAGAAAGTAACACCCAAGTGCCTGCCCTTCGCCACGGTGCGAAGGGCGGGCGAGGGGTAGAGCCATCGAAGGCATGGGTCAGGCTTGGTCGGGCGCGCCTTAGTCCTGAAAGCCTACGGTCCCAGGTCATCTTTCCTGAAGCATCGAAAGTGTGCTAAGAAATAGGCTGAAGCACACTTCCAAATATGCCCAAGATGAAGACCTTCACGCTCGATCAGGCCCACGCGGTCCTGCCGGTGTTGCAATCGCTGCTCAAGAAGGCCATGGACGACAAGAAGCTCATCCAACAGGTTGAAAAGGAATTTCAGGACTTGCGGCACCGCATCCTGCTCAGCGGCGGCCTGCAAGTTGACACGCCTGCTCTGGCTCTTCGCCGCGCCGAGCGTGATAAAGCCATACAGGACGCCAAGGACGCGGTCTCGGAAATCCACGCCGTCGGTGTGCAGGTGAAGGATCTGGATATGGGGCTGCTCGATTTTCCCTGCGCCGTGGAAGATGAGATCGTCCTTCTCTGCTGGAAGTACGGTGAAGAAAAGATTCAGTACTGGCACGGCCGGGAAGAAGGCTTCAAAGGCCGCAAGCCGATTGACGAGCGCATCCTGCGCGGCAAAAAGCGGGAAAAGCCGAACTGAGCGTCTCCGCTGTGGCACCGGCACTCCTGCCGGTGCTGCTTCTTCAGAAGGATACTTTCAGCACAGGCAAGAGTGCCTGTGCCACACAATTATGGGTCGACTGATTTCCCCTCACCAGTAGTGTTTTGCAGCGCAGAAATTCCAATAGATCTTTGGGTTCCACTGGCCGGAGCAACTGTTGTACCACTGATAGTGGTTGCAACCATCGCGCCACGTTCTGAAGAGCGGCACCCAGCATCCATTGGGTTTGCCCCACGAAGATCGAAAATTTCCAGGATGCGGGTTCTGGCACCCGCCCTGTACCGGCATTAAGCGGCCATCCGTCTGCCCCAGTTCCTGGCGGAGTGACTGCGCAAATGCGATGCTTCTCAGCTCTCCCGGCGGCAAAGCAGCAGGCCGGTCGGGCGCTCCCGCGGGCGGCTGCGACAGGTTGAAGCCGGCGGGCTTCGCCGCCATGTCAGGCGGAGCGCTCTTGGGCGCTTTCAACGGCGACAGGATCCAGTCGTCGAGCCTGGAACCGTAAGGAGAGTTCACGTCCTTGCGGCTAATGAGGATGCAGCCATCCGAAGGATACGTGATGATCTTCACCCAGCCGTTCGGTGCGGTCAGGACTTGTCCTTTCTCGCCGAAGTGGAACTTGTATTCCTCGAGTTTGGCCCGCGTGGCCTCTTCGGAGTCACTTTTGACTTTTTCGAGCTTTGTCTTTTCCGCGTTCAGAGATCGGAATTTCGCCTCGTTATCCGCGTTCATGGACTTGATTTTCGCTTCGGCCTCATTCCAGTTTCTCCAGACGTAGATGCCTCCCAGGCAGGTGCCAAGCAATACGGTCAGAAGCGAAATGCATGCGACCGCCCAGCGACGCACGGGAAACTCGACGTCCTTAATTTTGATTCTTTCATCTGCCGGTATACTTTCCGGCGAAGCAGACGGCTCCACGTTATTCACTGAGGGGTGAGTGGCAGACATAGATACCTCTCAAATCGCTGCCCCAGTTGTCGTCGGGGGCGACTCTGGCGCAACGTTCGTCCCAAAGTCCTGCCGCGCGGGCCGCGACAATGTAGGCGGCGCCAGCAGCGGCATGGACATTGGCCTATACGCTAAGGAAGTGCCATTTGTCGTCGAAACGTTTCATCACGTGAAAGAAACGGACTTCGGCCACGTCCTTACTTATGGGAGCGCAGTGACCGTGGCACCACAAATTGGACACAATGCGTTTCACGCGCTGGGCCGCTGGGTCCTCCGCGGGTTTCGTACGTTTGTGAGACGAGCCCCGTGGATGCTTCTCGAAGCGTTTTGCGACTGCGTGAGTGACGTCGTGTCGGAACCGCAAGGCCTGATATTGGTTGCGATGGCGGCGCTATTCTTTGTGCCTGTCCTAATGGTCGGCGGAGCTCTGGCAGTCCTAGATGAAGTCATCTTCGGCTGAGGTCCGTCAAGGGGGGCGGCCTACGCTAGCTGTACGCCGGGGCCAAGAGAACGTTCGCCATTGAAGAGGCAATCATGAACGTGCGCGAGCAGAAACCTTTAAAAGAAGCATCGGCGGCACGGTATCTAGCCGAAGGACTCCTTGAGATTGCCGGCGAATTTGGTTTCGAGATTGCCGGCGAATTTGGTTTCATCGGCTTCGTTCTGTATCTGGCGATCACGGTACCAATCGTTTTGATCACCACATGTCTGGATTGGTGACCGCACGCCCCGTGGAACGCAACCAATCCCTCGAACATGAGGGTCGTGATTGACATCCACTGATGTCTCGCCATACGATTTTTACTCTACGATGATCGGGCAAACCGTTTCCCATTACAAAATCCTCGCCCAGCTGGGAAGTGGCGGCATGGGCGTGGTGTACGAGGCTGAGGACCTGAAACTCGGCCGCCATGTAGCCCTGAAGTTTCTTCCTCCGGAGATGGAGAAAGACGCGCAGGCCCTGGAACGCCTGCAGCACGAAGCGCGCGCGGCCTCCGCGCTGAATCACCCGAACATCTGCACGATCTATGAGATCGACGAGCACGAGGGCCGGCACTTCATTGTGATGGAGTTCCTGGAAGGGACGCCTCTGGACAAGCGAATCGCCAGCCGGGCGTTCCCATTGCCGCAGCTGCTGGATCTTGCGATTCAGATCTCTGATGCTCTCGACGCTGCGCACGCCAAGCGCATCCTGCATCGCGACATCAAGCCCGCCAACATCTTTTTGACCGAGCGCGGCCAAGCCAAGATTCTTGATTTCGGCTTGGCCAAAGTGGCTGCCGGACGGAGGATCGCGGAACCGGTGGGCGCCGCGGCCACGTTAGACAGCGCGCATATTACCAGCCCCGGCTCCACTGTCGGCACGATTGCTTACATGTCGCCGGAGCAGGCTCTCGGTGAAGAACTTGATGCCCGCAGCGATCTATTTTCCTTCGGCATCGTGCTATATGAGATGGCGACCGGCGCTCTGCCTTTCGCGGGCGCAACCACCGCTGCGTTGTTCGACGCCATCCTGCACAAGGCGCCGGCCTCGCCGCTGCAGTTGAATCCCAAGCTGCCTGTCGAACTTGAGCGCATCATCTCCAAGCTGCTGGAAAAGGACCGCGACCTGCGTTATCAGACGGCGGCTGAGCTGCGCGCGGATTTGAAGCGGTTAAAGCGCGACATTGATTCCGGCAGCGCAGCTGCTGTTCCAGTTGCCTCTTCTCGCCGCGTTCAGATCGCGGAGGTCGGAGGCTCACGCAAACTTAGCGTCGGATTGATAGCGCTCGTTGGCGCAATTGTGCTAGCCGCTGCCGCCTACGGGATTTTTGCCCTGCTCCACCGTCCGCGCCAAGCGCCATTCCAAAGCATGGGCATCAGCAAGCTCACCGATAGCGGCAAAGCGTTCACGGCTGCCATCTCCCCCGACGGCAAGTATGTCGTCCACGTCGTGCAGGACGCCGGACAACAGAGCCTCTGGATGCGGCATGTTCCCACCAACAGCGTCACCCAGATCGTTCCTCCTGAAGACACCCAGTATTCCGGGCTGACGTTTTCTCCGGACGGGAGTTACATCTACTACACGCGCATGGAGAAAGAGCGCCCAGGGCTGGGATTGCTGTATCAAATTCCGGTTCTCGGCGGGGTGCCGAGGCTGCTGGTCACCGATGTGGACAGCGGCATCAGCTTCTCTCCAGATGGCCGGCGCTTTGCTTTTCGCCGCAACTCCAGCCTGCGGAAGACCAGCGCTGTACTGATCGCAGACGCTGATGGAAGCCATGAACAAACGGTAGCGGAGCTGAGTCTCCCCGAGAACTTTGACGGAAGTCCTTCCTGGTCGCCGGACGGAAAGATCATCACCATCATGGATTTCTTCGGTCAGAAAACTGGGGAGCTCGGCGAATTTGTGGCCTTAGATACGACCACGGGCCGAAAGACGGGGATCGCACCCTTCTCCCGGGTGGGTAAGATCTCGGGTTCCTCGTGGCTGCCCGACGGCTCCGGCCTTCTTGTCGCCTCTAACGGTCCTGCTACAAATTGGACCACGCAAATCGCCGTTGTCAGCTATCCGGCGGGTGAATTCCGCCGTGTGACCAACGACCTGAACCGCTATGCGGACGCGGTCAGCACAACTCGCGATGGCAGCTCGCTGGTCACCGTGGCCAATGAGAATTCCAACAATATTTGGGTCATGCCGGCATCCGGCACCACGGCACAGGCAGCTCAGATCAGCTCCGGAAGAGCAGAAGCCGGGAGTCTGGGCTGGACAGCGGATGGGCGAATCTTGAGCTTTGCCACAGGCTCGCAGCGGTTCGAGTTCAATCTCCGTAAGAGCGACGGCTCCGGCAAGATAACAATCTTGGCTGACCCGTTGCCTGCCTTCCAGCCGTCGGTATGCGGCGACGGCCGTTACATTGTTTTCACTGGGGTACGTTCGCAAAACGGCCAGACACTCTGGAGGATGGACTCGGGCGGCGGCAACTTGAAAGAACTTACCTCCGGTCCTGCTAACCTGAACCCCATTTGCTCGCCGGACGGGCAATGGGTGGTCTATCAAGCGCTCAATGACAACCTAAACATCTGGAAAGTTCCCATTGACGGTGGAACACCCACCAGGCTGAGTCCGCTGACTGGCTACTCACTCGCCCTTTCCTCCGACGGGAAGATGATCGCGTTTACGAGTCTCGAGGGGACTGTACCGAATATTCGCTACTTGTGGATCGTAATTCCCAGCAATGGTGGAGCACCTCTGTACACTCTCAATGCCGACGTCAGAGGCCCACGAGGCCTTCGCTTCACGCCCGACGGAAAGTCTCTGGCCTACATCGTGGATGAGCGAGGGGTATCCAATCTCTGGGCAATGCCGTTGACGGGCGGCGCTCCCAAACAACTCACCGATTTCAAGTCTGATCTGATCTTCGATTA
>DATFQZ010000051.1:0-28119 GCA_035263765.1 Candidatus Angelobacter sp.
CATGGCGGACACGACGGCACGTGTCGCGAGTGCCGGCGCGGCGATTTTCGCAACTGCCAAAACGTGAAGGTCTGCGGCATCAGCTATGACGGTGGATATCAGCAATACATGGTCGCCCCTGCTGAGGCGGTGGTAGCTATACCGGACAGCCTGAGCGACGTCGACGCCGCTCCACTGCTCTGCGCCGGGATTACCACCTATAACGCTCTGCGGCACAGCGGAGCCTTGCCGGGCGACTTGGTTGCAGTGCAAGGTGTCGGCGGCCTGGGACACCTCGGCATTCAATTCGCGAACAAGTTTGGCTACAACACCGTGGCGATCGGGCGCGGCGCCGAAAACGCTTCGCTGGCAAAGAAACTTGGAGCCCGCGAGTATATCGATAGTCAATCGACAAAAGCAGCCGAAGCCCTGCAAAAGCTCGGCGGCGCGCGAGTGATCCTGGCGACCGCTCCGAGTTCGAAGGCGATGTCCGAATTGATCGATGGTCTGGGTCCGAACGGCGAACTCATGGTAATCGGTGCGACATTCGACCCTATTGAAGTCACACCGGTCCAGCTCATCAGCGGGAGCCGGACGATTCAGGGATGGGCGGCGGGAACGCCGGCCGATTCTGAGGACACGCTGAACTTCGCCAGGTTGACTGGCGTGCGTCCCATGATTGAAACATTTCCGCTCGAGAAGGCGGCCGAAGCTTATCAGCGGATGCTGAGCGGCAAGGCACAGTTCCGCGCGGTCTTGACGATGTGAGCACGGCGGACGAGACAAAACCTGAGTACGCGGGAACACCGTCACGTCAACGCCTGCAGCAACTCCAGCCCGGTGACGGCTCAGAGAATCTGCACCCCCACACAAGAGTCAGGAGGCGTCCATGGCAACGGCAGCAGACAAAGGGATTGTCAACATCCCAGCTCATCACTCGGTTGAACAGAGCGTGGAAATCCTCGAGAAGATGCTGCAGTCCAAAGGAGTTACGTTGTTCGCGCTGGTCGATCACAGTGGCGAGGCGGAAAAAGTGGGACTCAAAATTCCGCCTACTAAGTTGCTGATTTTCGGGAGTCCCAAAGCCGGGACTCCACTGATGCTCGCGGCACCCAGCTGTGCCATCGACCTGCCTCTAAAAATCTTGATCTGGGAAGACGCCCAGGGAAAAGTCTGGATCAGTTACAACAGCCCAGCCTATTTGCAGGAGCGACATGGGTTTCCGCCAGAGCTTCTCAAAAACATTGCAGTGGTCGAGACCCTGGCGATGGCGGCTGGCGAATAGCCGTCCAAATTAAGAAAGGAACAGAGGGTGCACCTCTGGGTGACTGACCAGATACCCCGTCATGAGCCGCGTTAACCTCCGGAGCCTGCGACCAAATCCAACCTTCAGCATCTAACCCAGTTACTTCGTCCCGTCATTGAATTAGTCTTTATTCTAAGGGTCATTGGGAGTCATGGCGAAACCAATCTTACTCAGTGTAGATGACGATTCAGACGTTCTGCGGACCATTGAACGCGACCTGCGTTCTCACTATGGCGCCGGCTACCGTGTGCTGGCGAGTGACTCTCCGGAATCGGCGCTCGATCTTCTCAAGCAGCTCAAGGTACGCAATGACAGCGTTGCTTTGCTGCTTGCCGACCAGCGCATGCCGAAAATGGACGGTGTCGGTTTTCTTCAAGAAGCCATGCATATCTTTCCTGAAGCTAAACGTGCCTTGCTGACCGCATACGCCGATACGAACGCTGCCATCAACGCCATCAATGAAGTCAATATCAATTACTTTTTCCTGAAACCCTGGGATCCGCCGGAAGAGCATCTTTATCCACAGCTGGACGATCTGCTTGATGACTGGCAAGCCTCGCATCGGCCTGCGTTCGAAGGAATTCGCGTGCTGGGGACGCGCTGGTCCCCGCGTTCGTACGAGCTGCGCGATTTTCTGGCCCGCAACCATGTGCCGTATCAATGGATTGACGTTGAGCTTTCCGTCAGCGATGCGGAGACCAAACGCCTTCTCGAAGCGTTGGGCCCTGAAGCCGCGAGTCTTCCAGTGGTGCTGTTTCCCGACGGCACGAAACTCCTGGAGACCGTTCCCGCGCAGATCGCGCAAAAGGTTGGATTGCGGACTCGGGCGGAAACAACATTTTATGATCTGGCCATCGTAGGCGGAGGACCAGCGGGGCTGGCTGCCGCTGTTTACGGCGCCTCGGAAGGCTTGCACACCGTAATCATCGAACGCGAAGCGCCCGGAGGGCAGGCGGGAATGAGCTCGCGGATCGAGAATTACCTTGGATTCCCCGCCGGGCTCAGTGGTGGCGATCTGGCCCGGCGAGCAGTGGTGCAAGCCCAGCGCTTTGGAGTCGAAATTCTTTCCCCGCAAGAGGCAGTGGATGTTCGCACCGAAGGTTCGTATCGCATCATCAAGTTGGCCGACAGCAGTGAAATCTCGTGTCATGCGCTGATGATCGCGAGCGGAGTACAGTGGAAGCGACTTGAAGCTCCCGGAATTGACAGGCTGCAAGGCGCTGGAGTCTATTACGGCGGTGGAGCTACAGAAGCGCTTTCCTGTAAAGGTGAAATCGTGTATGTGGTGGGAGGAGCAAACTCAGCCGGCCAGGCGGCCATGAACTTTGCCCGCTATGCCGAGCGCGTGGTCATTCTCGTGCGCGGCGAGTCTCTTTCCAGCACCATGTCACAATACCTGATCGATCAGGTCAAGCGCACGCCGAATATTCAACTATGGACCCACGCCAGCGTCGCCGAAGTGCACGGTGAGAGTCATCTGGAAGAGCTTTCGGTTCTGTGCTCAGATACCGGCAAGACCGAGCGCGTGCCGGCCAGCGCCGTGTTTATTTTCATCGGCGCGTTACCGCGTACGGACTGGCTGATGGACGCAGTCCAGCGCGACGAGCGCGGGTTCATTCTGACCGGACCCGATCTCTTGTGGGACGGGGCTCGACCTAAAGGTTGGACGCTGGAGCGAGATCCCTTCCTGCTGGAAACCAACGTTCCAGGAATCTTCGCCGTGGGCGACGTTCGCCATGGCTCTGTGAAGCGGGTGGCTTCGGGTGTTGGAGAAGGGTCTGTTGCCGTGCAGTTCATTCATCAGTACTTGAGTAAGGTGTAGCAACAATATGGTTGCAGCGTCGGACTTGCGTCGCGTCCCGATCTTCGCAGACTTGCCGGACGACCAGATCGCCTGGTTCATCAGCCAGTCGGTGGAGCAGACTCTCAAGCCGGATGAAGTTTATTGGCACCAGGGTGATCCGGCAGATGCCATGTTTGTGGTTCTTGAAGGGCAACTGCAGGGGCGTGGCGAGATTGGCGGAGAGCTCGTCACCATTTCGATCAAACCCGGCGATGTGACCGGGGTGTTGCCCTATTCGCGCATGAAGCAAGCCCCTCTAACTGGACGGGCCATCACCAGCGCGCGCATCCTTCGCTTCCCGGCAGCTCAATTCCCGGCTCTGATCCAGAGAATGCCGGACCTGACTCAGCGGCTGGTAGGGCTGATGTCCGATCGCATTCGTGAAACAACCAGGATCGAGCAGCAGCGCGACCGGTTGGCAGGCTTAGGGAAGCTCTCCGCGGGGCTCGCTCATGAGCTGAACAATCCTGCCTCTGCCGCCAAGCGCGCCACCAGCCAACTGCGCGCCATTCTGAAACAGATCAAAGATTCAAGCCACGAGCTCGGGGCCCATGAGCTCACTCCCGCCCAGCGTGCGGAAATCGAAAAACTGGAGGCCTCGCTCATCCAGCGGGATGAACCACCGCCTGACGCCCTGACCGTCAGCGCTCTGGAAGACCAGTTGGAAGCCGCGCTGCGCAGCCATGGCCAGAACGACCTGTGGCAGCTTGCCGCCAATCTCGCGCGCAAAGGTGCGAAGCCGGAAATATTGGAATCGCTATTTGCTTCGTTGGACTCCGGCACGGCACGGGCAGCGTTGATGAGAATCTCGGCTTCGCTTGAAGTAGCCGGCCTGCTGAAAGAAATCGAGAACAGCACGTCACGGATATCGGACCTGGTTCGCGCCATCAAGGAATACACGTTCATGGACCAGGCTCCGGTGCAGAATGTTGACCTCGTAAAGAGCCTGGAAACTACGCTCACCATTCTGAACCACAAGCTTAAGCAAGGTGTGTCTGTGGAGCGCAACTATGAGCCGGTTCCGCTAATGGTGGATTCGTTCGGCAGCGAATTGAACCAGGTGTGGACCAACATCATTGATAACGCGATTGACGCCATGGGCGGTAAAGGCCAACTTCGTATTCGGACCTTTCGCCAGGATGCCTGCGTTGTGGTTGAGATTGGCGACAGCGGTTCCGGAATTCCTCCCGCTATCCAACCGCACATCTTTGAGCCCTTTTTCACGACCAAAGGTGTCGGTCAGGGTACCGGTCTGGGGCTCGACACGGCTTTGCGCATTGTGAGGAAGCACAGAGGTAGCATTCAGGTCACTTCAGAGCCGGGTGATACCCGCTTCCAGATCTTCCTTCCTCTGCCAAATGCGAACCCCAAGTAATCCACTATTTCCCCTTCTTCGCCTGATCAGCACAACGAGACACAATCCCGAATTCCGGAGCCGATCCCGCCTGGCGGGCGCGGCGAAGTGGGTGAGGGACCGGCCCCGCTGTTTCCTCGGCCAGCGAAGAGCATTGTTGTTAGGTCAGCGTCGCTAAGAAACGCAAGCCTACTGGTCTTCTGGCTCACGCGACGCTGCAGCAGAGCAGGTCCCTCACCCTGCTCGCCCGCCGGGGGGCTACGCAGGGATTCGGGATGTTGTCTCGATGGGGAGGGATCCCGAGCAGCCATCTACGAAAGAAGATGCCCTTCACGCCGTTGACGACGCAGCCTTGACCGCCGCGTTACGAGCCAAAGCAAGGACGGTTACATCGTTTTCGACAGGCTTGCGCGTGAACTCCCGGACTTGATCGAGAATTGCGGTGCAGATTTCCTGGGCGGTTTTTGTCGGAGTCTTCTGCAGATTGTCCTTGATCTGGTCTAATCCAAGTTCCTTCCTCCCGCGCCTGGCCTCTACGATTCCGCGCGAGACAAGCACCAGGGCATCCCCGGGTTCGAGGGCGACAATCGATGCGTCAGGAGTGGCGTGCGAAAACAATCCCAAGGGCAGGCCGGTAGCGGGTAATTCGATGATTTGTGTTGTATCTCTCAGCAGGCCGGGAGTGTGGCCGGCATTGAAGTAGGAGACGATACCCAGGTCTTCGTTGTAGCAACCGGCAAAAGTCGGACTGGAACAGACGCGCCCCGCCGTCTTAAGGATGTTGCGGTTCAACTCCAGGCACAGTTCAACCATGGCTTCGGCTTCGTTCACGTCGTCCGGCGCAAACAACTCCGCGCCGATCGAGCGAAACGTACTTTGCGCCGAGGCAACGATCTCGTGATTGTCGTCGATGCGGCCCGCAACGTCGAGCAGGATGAACAAAACGCGCGTCGGGGTGACGCGGAGAAAATCGTAACAGTCGCCGCCAATGCGTTGCTCGTAGTAGACGGCCGCGAGTTGAGCGTCCTTGAGCTCAGGAACCTTGGCCTGCACTGAGGTGACAGCAGGCCGGCTGCTCTTGGCAAAATGAAACAGTGAATGCATGGAGAAAAGACCGGGAAGAACGGTTGGTTCTGCTCCCGTCATTGTCAACCAGAGCAGCTGGGTTTGCAAGGGTTGGACAGGGAAACCCTGAGATATGGAAGCATGTGCGCTACCCGACGGTCATCTCCCACGAGACATAATCCCGAACTCCGGAGCCGACCCCGCCGAGCGGGAACGGCGGAGTGGGTGAGGGACCTGCTCCGCGGCTTTCTAGCGCAAGCCAATAGGATCGTTCCCGAGCCAGCTTCGCTAACGTGGACGTAAGCTGCCCGACAAGGCTCCTGGCTAACGCGACGCTGCAGCAGCGCAGGTCCCTCACCCCGCTCACCCGTCGCGGCGGGCTACGCGGGGATTCGGGATGTTGTCTTGTGGGTGCAGGCCTGCAGCGGGGAATGCGGGCAACTGACCTTCGGGAAGTGGCATCCGGACTCACCTAAGTGGATCGTCTTGGCGATGGGCACAGACCTCAGGGCACCTCTTAAGGGAGAAGAATAGAATCGTCTCGACTGGAGGTCATTATGTCGATCCGACCCGTAAAGCGACTGATCCAATCGAAGCCGACTCTCGAAGGTGCAGGCGTGCATCTGCGCCGTGCCTTCGGTTTCGGCAGTACGAATGACTTTGATCCCTTTCTCTTGCTTGATGACTTTCGCAACGACGTGCCGGAGGACTATCTAGCAGGCTTCCCGTGGCATCCGCACCGTGGGATCGAGACCATCACCTACGTGCTGGCTGGGACCGTGGAGCACGGCGACAGCATGGGGAACAAGGGCGTCATCTCCTCGGGCGACGTGCAGTGGATGACGGCCGGCAGCGGGATCATCCATCAGGAGATGCCGAAGGGCGACCGGGCCGGGAGGATGCACGGCTTCCAGTTGTGGGCGAATCTTCCATCCTCGCTGAAAATGACCGCGCCGCGCTACCAGGAAGTAAAGGCGGTCGACATTCCCGAGATCGTCGACGACGACGGTACTCACGTTCGCGTCGTCTGTGGGACCTTCTGGGGGAAGACCGGTCCGGTGGACGGAATCGCCGCCGATCCTATCTATCTCGATGTTTCGATCTCGCCGGGCAAGAAAAAGAGTCTTCCGGTTGAGACCAATCGTCATGTTTTCGCCTACGTTTTCGCGGGCAGCGGCAAATTCTGTAACGCTTCAGGCCCGCTTGCGGTGCCGACAGAGGCGATCCGGTGGGCGGACACCGCCCCTCCTGCGGAAGCCGAGAACCGGTCGCTCATCCTCTTCGACAGCGGCGACGAAGTTACGGTCCAGGCCGGAGAGGATGGGATGCGCTTTCTGCTGGCCTCAGGCAAGCCGCTTGAGGAACCGGTTGCTTGGTACGGTCCCATCGTAATGAACACCCAACAGCAATTGCGCCAGGCGTTCACAGAATTGCAGGAAGGCACATTCCTGAAGACGACGGGAAGCAAGTAGGCACCAGTTAAAGTTGTCGAACCGGCGGAATCCAGGCAAAAAAATGGATACTCATCGCGATAGCAGCATCTAAACAATGCGATCAACGCCCGGAGCTCAGCGTGTGGTGACGGGTCGGCGTCTGTTCGATAGCGCAAATCGGTTCGATGGATGCACAACAGGAAAGTTCGGCCGGGACCGGAGCGACACCTCCCTCAAGCGGGGTGCCTTGGCGGCCTTCTGTTAACCCCTGGCTGATCGCGGTTGTGGTGGCGATGGCGGCCTTCATGGAGTTTCTCGACACCAGCATCGCCAATGTTGCCCTGCCGTACATGGCGGGTAACCTGGGTGCCAGTAACGACGAGAGTACCTGGATCCTCACTTCCTACCTTGCCTCAAATGCCATTGTGCTGCCCCTCAGTGGATGGTTTGCGGGTGTCTTTGGCCGCAAGCGTTTCTTTTTGATCTGTCTCGCCGTCTTTACCCTGAGTTCGCTGTTGTGTGGAATCGCTCCCAGTCTAGGAACTATCATCTTGTTTCGCACAATGCAGGGCGCCGGAGGAGGCGGGCTTCAGCCCATGGCGCAGGCCATTCTGGCGGATTCTTTCCCTCCGCAGCAACGCGGTCTGGCGTTCGCGGTCTTTGGGGTCACGGCCGTGGTCGCGCCGACGATTGGACCTACCCTGGGCGGCTGGATCACCGATAACTACAGTTGGCGCTGGATTTTCTTTATTAACCTGCCGGTGGGAATCCTGGCCTTGCTCTTCATTTTCATTCTGATCGAGGATCCGCCCTGGGCAAAGCGCGCTGCCGGTGCCGTGGTGAGATTCGACTACATCGGCATCTCCCTGCTCGCCCTAGGCGTGGGTGCCCTCCAGATATTGCTCGACAAAGGCCAGGAAGAAGACTGGTTTGGGTCGCAATTCATCGTGGTGCTGACGATCGTGGCGGGCGTTTGCCTGCTTTCGCTCCTCGTGTGGGAATGGTTTCACAAAAATCCAGTCGTCGATGTTCGCCTTTTCAAAAACTTCAACTTCCTCAGCGCGAACCTGATGATGTTCGTTTTGGGAGTCGTGCTGTTTGCCGCGCTGGTCATGATGCCTCAGTTCCTGCAGACGCTAGTGGGATACACGTCCACGCTGGCCGGTTTAGTGCTATCGGGAGGAGGCGTACTGCTGCTGGTTCTGATGCCCGCCGTTGGCGTTCTAATAGCCAAGGTCCAAGCGCGCTACCTCATCGCTTTTGGCTGGCTGGCCTGTTCGCTGGCAATGTTCTACACGACGTATCAACTCGATCTTCAGATTAGCTTTCGCACCGCCACCGTGTTGCGCATAGCGCAGGTCGTAGGTCTAGGGTTCCTCTTCGTTCCCATCACTACGGTGTCTTATATTGGAATGCCGTCGGAGAAGAGTAACGCGGTCGCTGGGTTGCTGAACTTCATGCGCAACATCGGGAGCAGCATCGGCACGTCAATGGTCACCACTCTGATCGCGCGTCGGGCGCAAGTCCATCAGTCTTATCTCGTTGCGCACGTCACGCCGGGGAGCCCGACGTTGCGCGATGCCGCCGCCGCTTTGGCTCACCGCTTGACGGTAGCCGGCTTGGACAGCAACCTCGCCCTCCGCCAGGCCTACGCGCGAATCTATCGACAAACGATCGCCCAGGCTACTACGCTGGCTTATATCGACACCTTTTTGATTCTGGCGGTGGCTTCGGCCATCATGTTCCTGCTATCTTTTGCGCTTAAGAAGAACGACCCAGGTGGGGGAGGGGAGGTCGCCGTTGGGTGAGATATGGACGCAATTCGAATCATAACAATTGACCGGGAATATGGAAGCGGAGGAGCCGTCATTGCCGAAAAGGTGGCGGACCGCCTTGGCTGGAAACTCTGGGACCAGCGGCTGACGGACGAGATCGCGTTCCGCATGGATTGCGAGCGAAAACTGGTGGCAGAACGCGAAGAGGCGCGGGATCCTGCATATTACCGGCTCTTCAAGGCTTTTATGCGCGGCAGCTTCGAAGGGACCTTGGGTGCCCAACGGTCGAAGCTGGTTGACGCTGACTGCATCCGCGACGTTGTGCAGAAGCTCCTGCCGGAACTGGCGGAGAAGGGCGACTGCGTCATCGTGGGTCGGGGAGGCGCCTACTATCTCGGCAACCGACATGACGCGCTTCACGTGTTCATCTACGCCCTCTTCGATGACAAGGTCCGCCGTATCCGTGAGACGGGGAAGACAGAGCAGGAAGCCATCGAACTTGTCCAACAGGTTGACGCAGACCGCGCAGCTTTCATCGAGCAGTACTTTCACGTGACTTGGCCGGAACGCCAGCGCTTCCACTTGATGATCAACGCCAGCATGGGCGAGCAATTAGCAGTCGAGACCATCGTCGACGCGGTTGCCCGGCTGGCAAAGCAAAGAGCGTGATCGATGATCGCCCAGCGAGAGGAGGGACTTGCGATGCCTAAGCAACGGCTCATGGAGAGAACGAGGCGGCCTTCTCTCTTTTTTGGTCTTCTTTTCGCTGCTTCGCTGCCTGTCGCCGGGCAGACCGGTGGCAGCGGCCCCGCGCCGCCATATGGAACTGCAGCTGGCGCCGGGCAGGTCACGGTTTCTCCGACCGGCGGAACAAGTTCCCCTGGGACCGCGCCAGGCGTCACCACACAAGGCCCGTTTCAGGGGAGCGTGCCGACGGGTAAAGCGACGGGAACGACTCTGGCGCTTACTCTCAAGGACGCGTTCGACCGCGCGCTGAAATACAACCTGGGCGCCATCCAGAGCGACCAGAATACCCGGTCTGCTCGCGCTGACCGGTTACGTTACTTGAGCGCGCTGCTGCCGACCCTTTACGGACAAGTCACCGGGAGCGTCGAACAGATCAACCTGCAGGCCCAAGGCTTGCGGCTGATCAGCATTCCCGGAGTCCCGATCCCGACGCTGGTTGGCCCATTCTCGGTGGCGGACGCTCGGGGTTACCTGTCGCAGAGAGTTTTCAACTGGTCTGACATCAAAAACTGGAAGTCGGCTTCGCAGTCGGAGGCCGCTGCTTTCTACTCGTATAAGAGCGATCGCGACCTGGTGGTGCTGGTCACGGCCACGGCCTACCTGCAAGTAATTGCTGACGGCGCCAACGTGGAATCGAACCGAGCCCAGGTCAGGACCAACCAGGCAATCTACCAGCAGAACCTCGACTTGAATAAGCAGGGTGTGGCTCCCGCCATCGACGTTCTTCGGGCCAAGGTACAGTTGCAGACCCAGCAGCAGCAGCTCATCGCCGTTGAGAACCAGCTGGCTATCGATAAACTCACTTTGGCGCGGATCATCGGGCTGCCCAACGGCCAGGAATTCCAAGCCACGGACGCGGTCCCCTACACTGCGCTTACCGGGATCACTCTTGACCAGGCTCTACACCAAGCCTATGCAACGCGGCCCGATTACATCGCGGCCAAGGCGCAAGTTCGGGCGGCTCAGCTGGCGCTGCAGGCCGCATCTGCCGAGAATTATCCCTGGGTGGGTGTGAACGCAAACTACGGCGACATTGGCAGTCCGAACTTTGGCCGCTCGCACGGGACTTTCTCCGTCGCGGGAACACTGACCATTCCATTGTTTCTGGGCACTCAGGTTCGCTCCGATAAGCTGCGAGCAGATTCGGTGCTCCAGGATCGTAAGGCCCAGCTCGCGGACCTTGGCGGCAAGATCGATGACCAGGTGCGGACAGCTTTTTTCAACCTTCGTTCATCGTCCGAATTGGTCACTGTGGGACAGAGCAACGTTGACCTGGCGAACCAGACGCTGACGCAGGCGCAGGACCGCTTTCGTGCCGGCGTGACCAACAACCTTGAGGTCGTGCAGGCGCAACAAGCCGTGGCGGCGGCCAACCAGTCCTACATCGCCAGTCTCTACAGCTACAACGCTGCGAAGATCTCGCTGGCTCAGGCCGTCGGCGTGGCAGAGCAATCGGGTCTTGACTATCTAGGAGTGAAGTGATCATGACAGATGATGCAGCAAAGCAAACGCCGGAGACACCTCATCCCGACGAACCGAAACGCCGCAGCCTAGGCGTGGGGCCAAGCAGGTTGCTGAAGCGGCGCTGGACGCGCCCGCAGAAAATCCTGGCGGCGGTGGTGGGACTGGCCGTCATCGTGGGCGGATTTCTGCTGTATCGCTACTTCACTTCGTATGAGAGCACCGACGACGCGCAGATCGATGGCTACATTTATCCTATCAGCGCGCGAGTGGCCGGCTACGTGACGCGCGTGACGGTGGACAACAACCAATACGTCGAAGCCGGGACGGTCTTGGCACAGCTTGATCCGAAAGATTACGAGGTGGCGGTAGCGAATGCCAAGTCAACGCTGGCCAACGATCAGGCAAGCGCCTCGGCACAGGGAGTCAACGTCCCCATCACTTCGGTGAGCACGTCCAGCACGCTCTCGACTGCCCAGGCCGACCTCGTCAATGCGCAAGCCGGTCTGGCCGTTTCTCAGAAACAGTTTGATGCTGCCACGGCGTCGCTGCGGCAGGCGGAAGCCGCAGACTTGAACGCTCAAGACAGCGTCCAACGTTACAAGCCGCTTGCGGCGAAAGATGAGATCCCGCAGCAGCAATACACGCAGGCTGTTCTTACGCAGAAGGGAACGGCCGCCGCGGTCGCCAATACCCGGGCCTCAGCCGCAGCCGCGGAGCAAGCCGTGACGCAAGCCCAGTCTAAGGTCGCCCAGGCTATGGCGTCAGTGCGAAACGCCGAAACCCGGCCTCAGCAGATTTCCGCCCAGGTCTCGAAAGCGAGGGCTGCCGAAGCTCAAGCGCAAAGCTCCGCCGCCAAGCTGCAGCAGGCCGAGTTGAACCTGCAATATGCCACGATCGTCGCACCCCGCAGCGGGATCGTGGGCCAGAGATCAGCCCAGCCGGGGCAAAACGTTGCCGTGGGCCAGCAATTGATGTCCATTGTCCCGCTCGACAGTGAGAACATCTGGGTCACGGCCAATTTCAAAGAGACGCAGCTAAAGCACATGCGGCCGGGACAGCCCGTCAAAATCTCTGTCGACGCGTATGGCCACGTGTACAAGGGACACGTACAAAGCATCGCCGGTGCTACCGGGTCCCTGTTCAGTCTCTTGCCGCCAGAAAACGCCACCGGGAACTTCGTAAAGGTCGTGCAAAGGATCCCCGTCAAGATCGTTTTCGAGGCCGGTCAGGACCCGGAGCACCTGTTGCGACTTGGAATGTCAGTAGTACCTAAGGTGCGAGTGAAGTGAACTCCTGATACTATCCGGCGTTGGCAAGGACAACATCAAGAATTTCCATCGCCTCCTTGTCCTTGTTCATCTTGCATTTCACTTTTACCTTCTGTCCCATCTTGCCCGTGACTTTGTCCGGATTGCTGATCTTGCTGACCTTGCCGCTGTCGTCCACGAACACTGCGTCTCCACTCTTGTCGGAGCAGCTAGCATCGCAGCTGGCCTGGCCGGCACTTTGCTTCACGCACGCGGAATTACATATGGTGCCAGTCATCTCCATGGTTTGGCTTTCCTGAGCATAGAGCAGGGCAAGAGAAGCGAGAACGATCACGATCAGTTGAGCGGTCCGTTTCATCTCAAGTACCTCCAAAGAAAGGGCTCATTCAGCCCAACAATTGGGATGTTGAGCCCGCCCTTGGTGTTGTAGTGGAACCCGGGGCTCTCGATGAACGTGGCAGTCCTAAGAAGCCGGTCGAAGCTGCAGCCTGCAACGCAGCCGGGAGTTCAGACCTGTCGTATCGCCAAGTCCGCGGGGGTGCCCGCCCAATGTTTATAAGCGATTAAACTTTCATGAAAAATGAGGGATGTATTACCAAAGTTATTGATTTGTAGCTCCAAGCTGCCTTAAGGTGACTGCAGCGGAAATTGTGCAACTCCGTCGGGAACGCAGGCTTAGGTTAGCTGGGGGTCTTGATGCCGAGATTTCTTGCAAGTTTGACGCGGCTTGTGGCGGCAAGTACGTTACCGGTTCAGGTAGCAGCTGTCTGTTATCGGGTGAGCGGTGATTCCGTCGAGTTTCTGCTGGTTAATACCTCGTCTGGAAAATGGACCTTTCCCAAAGGGAACATGAATCCGGGTCAGTCGCCGAGTGAAAGCGCAGCCCGCGAAGCCTGGGAAGAAGCCGGCGCAACCGGCCGAATTGCAGAGAGGCACTTCGGATCCTACCTCGACATCAAGCGCGCCCTGGGTCACGATGCGCGGACGCGAGAAGTTCAGATCGTTACCTATCTGTTTGAGGTCCACACCACTGAAGCGCCACCGGAGAACGGGCGCAATCCCAGCTGGTTTTCGTCCTACAATGCCAAGAAGCAGTTGGCTGAGGGGCGTTCTCCTCGATATGCCGAACAAATTGCGGCTGTCATTGACACCGCTGTGGAACGCCTGGCTGCCAGGAATAAACACCGGGCATCTTTTCTGTTTCGAGCACAGGCCCGCCGGCGGCTGATCTCTGCTCGCTAGCCTTTCCCGCGCGCAGATCCAGCGAGTTCAGGGGCGCACTCTCCTTATTCGATCCGTTCACCTGATAAGCTTAAGGCTATCCGACATCTTTTCTGAGAGCGTCGCGGGTGAAGGCAAACTCCCAAACTGACAAGAATTCCGGTCTGGCACACTGGATGATGGAAGTACCCCGGCAGGCAGCCAAGACCGCTGCCGGCTTCGATAGCGAGGCGGTGCACGACCTTCGTGTTGCCCTTCGCCGGTGCCGCTCTATGGCGGATGGCTTCCGCACTATCGATCCTGACAAGAATTGGAAGAAGATGCGCCGGCAGGCGACGTCTCTGTTTGACAGCCTTGGAGCCTTGCGCGATTGCCACGTCCTCATGGAGTGGGTCGAGAAGCTGGGTGCGAAAGACGATCTGATTGCCGGGAAGCTTTTGGATCACCTCCGCCAGCAAGAGCCGGATTTGCAAAAGGAAGCAAACGCTGCGATTGAGAAGTTTGACGGCAAACAGTGGCAGCAGTGGACCCGCTTCTTACCCCGCCGCACCGAGAGATTGCCTGTCGGTTCGGAAGTATTTCAGACCCTCGCTCTGGAAAGATTAGACGCCGCCCGCAGGATTCAGAGTTCAGCTTTGAGGACATCTGGTCCGGTGGCGTTTCACCGGCTCCGTATAGGACTCAAGAAGTTCCGTTATGTGGTCGAGAATTTTCTTCCCCAACGGCACGAAGCTTGGAAAGAAGATTTGAAGCGTTTGCAGGACTTGCTGGGAGAAATTCACGATCTCGACGTGCTGGAGGAAGTTGTGGCGCAGGTCTGTGGAACGGCGTCGTACGAGCTGCGCAAGCGATGGGATCAGATGATTGCGAATGAACGCAGAGGAAGAGTTGAACAATATCGTGAGCGCATGTCCAGCGACAAATCTCTTTGGACACTCTGGCGTTCCGCGCTTCCGCGGGGACGTGCTGCGCGAACGGCTTCGCTCAAAAGGTTACAAGTCTGGTCCTCGTTTCTTGATTCAGACACAAGGCACAGCCGTCGCGTAGCCCGGTTCGCTCTCCAGGTCTACGACGGTCTGTTGCGCACAGGTGTGATTCATCACGATCAGAAGAATGATCGTGAGATACTCCGGGCTGCGGCGATTGCTCACGAAGTCGGACGCGCCGCAGGCGATAAGAACCATCACAAGAAAACTGAGAACATGATCGACGAACTGGATCACCTGCCTGGATGGACTGCCCAGGACGTGAGGCTGATGGCGCGGGTGGCGCGCTTTCATCGCGGCGCGCTGCCAAGGGCTGCCAAGTTGCACGATCTCGCACTAGCCCAGCGCCACAGGGTCACGTTATTGGCCGGCATCCTCCGCCTGGCCAATGCGCTGGACGCCGAGCACGATGGCGCGATACGGCGCGTCGCCGTCACCAAGAATGATGGGTTCGTAATCTTACGAGCTGACGGCTTGCAGGCTCAGAGCTCGCTGGCGGAAACGATTGCCGGGGCGCGGCATCTTCTTGAGACAACTTGCCGGCTGCCGGTCCTTGTGCGGCCAAGCCCTCGACACCGCACACGAAGGCTTTAGCTTTTCGTTGCATCCGTCCCCCCTCAGGTTCAACGATTCATTACGCCTTCATCGGTTCTTCATCATCTCTTAAGAATTCTTTGCTACTTGAGAAGCATGCCCCTACGGAACTCGCTTCCCAGTGCAGACGTCAAAGATCAGGCTTCCCCTGAATTCCAAGCAACCGGCCTGTCACCTCTGGAGAAGTTCTTTTTCGTGAACCCATTGCGCGAGGTCTACAGCCGGATTAGGCAGCCCGGCGGGGCGGACCTTCTGGAAAGGCTCTTGCGCGAGCTGCGTATTGACGTGCAGATTGCGCCGGAGGATCTTGAACGGGTTCCCCAAACGGGCCCGACACTGGTGGTCGCGAATCATCCTTTTGGCATCCTCGACGGGGCCATATTAACGGCGCTTATGACGCGCGTCCGCAAGGACGTAAAACTCCTCAGCAACTACTTGGTGGCTGCAATCGAGGAGCTCGCCGGCATGTGCATCTTCGTGGATCCATTCGAAGGAGCTTCCGCTCATCGCAGGAATGTTTTCGGGCTGCGCCAGGCGGTTTCACATCTTCGAAACGGCGGATTGCTCGTGATGTTCCCGGCCGGTGAAGTTTCCCATTGGCAGTTTCGTCACGGAGAAGTCACCGACCCGGAATGGAGCGCCGCTGTCGCCAGGCTGGTCCGGTGGAGCGGAGCCCCGGTGGTTCCTGTGCTCTTCGCGGGCCGGAACAGCTTTTCCTTTCAGGCCCTGGGAGTCGTGCACCCAAAGCTGCGCACCATCCAGCTGCCACGCGAGTTCCTGAACAAGGCGGGAAAGCAAATTGGATTGCGGATCGGAACGCCGGTGCCCGCGGAAAAAATCGCCCGCATCAACAATGATCAGCTCGCTGCAAGCTACTTGCGCTGGCGTACCTACCTGCTGCGCCGTCGTGATACGTTGCTGCCGCATGGGGCGCCCCTCGACCACATGTGCAAGGTTCTGCCGCCCGCGGACCGCGAGGTCGTCATCTCGGAGATCAAAGGCCTGGGGCCGGAGAACGAGCTGGAAGAAAACCGCGAGTTCCAGGTTTTTGTCGCTGACGCCGGACGCATCCCTGGCACCATGACCGAAATCGGGCGACAGCGCGAACTTGCTTTTCGCGATGTTGGGGAAGGCACGGGCAAAGAGATTGACCTCGATCGTTTTGACCGTCACTACAAGCACCTGATTCTGTGGCACAAGAAAGACGCGCAGATCGCCGGCGGGTATCGTTTCGCTAACACTCACGAAGTAGTTTCAATCCATGGTCTGCAAGGCCTCTACACGACCACGTTGTTCTGGATCGACCCCGCATTATTCGAGCATACCGGTCCGGCGCTGGAGTTGGGCCGGTCGTTCATTGGTCGCGACTACCAGAAGCAATTTGCGCCGCTGCTCATGTTGTGGAAGGGCATCGCTCGCTATCTCTCCAGGCATCCACAGACGGCAGTGCTTTTCGGGCCGGTGAGCATCAGCAGCACGTACAACCGCACCTCGCGTGAACTGCTGTTTCAGTTTTTCCAAAGCCAACGCGCCAGTCTGCTTGCCCAATGGATCAGGCCCAAACATCCCTTCCGCTCCCGGCCGGTCTCTGACTGGGAGCTGCGCGCCCTGCGCCACGTCTTGGATCTCGAGGAGATGTCTTCGTCCATCGCGGAAATCGAACGCGACGGCAAGGGTCTTCCGGTCCTGCTGCGCCAATACCTCAAACTTGGCGGCGAGCTGTTGGGCTTCAATGTGGACAAGAAGTTTTCCAGCGTCCTCGACGGCCTGATATTGGTTGACTTACGCAAGACCGACGAATCTCGTCTCCAAGCTTATATGGGAGCCGATGGTGCAGCTGCATTTCTGGAACACCACGGTGCTTAGGCGGATCGTCTCTCATCCCCAGCCTGAGCATCGGGCCTTGGCGCGCGGCGATTGTTCAAGGCTGATTGCACCATCACAAACTCGGCCAGATTCTCCGACGTAAAGAGACCAACCAGTTCACCTCTGTCCACAACCGGCATAACGTGGCAATTCGAGCTTTGAAGTTTTTCCATGACAGTCTGTAAGTCATCCGTCGCGGCCAGGACGGGGCAGTCCTGTCGCATGGCCTGGGATATGGGGCTCTCCGCGCCTCTTTGCGACAGGCCATGCAGCAGGTCTTTGTTGCTCAGCATGCCGACGAGCCGGCCATTCTTGACGATGGGAAAATCCTGCTGGCTTCCATGCAAGATGAGTTCGACCGCGCGTTCGAGAGGATCGTCGGGCGAAAGCGACGCGAAGTTCGTAATCATCATGTGCCGCGCGGAAACGCCTTCCAGCGTAGATTTCATTTGGGCCATGGTCGCTTCCTGAGAGGCTCCCATCCAAATGAAGAGTGCGATCAAGATCAGAAAAGGGTTCATGAACAGGCCGAGGACGGCAAACAATACTGCCATGGCGTGTCCTACGCCCGCGGCGATCCTGGTCGCCTTCTGGGACGGCATGAATCTCGCAAGCAAAGCGCGGAAGATCCTGCCGCCATCCATCGGGAACGCAGGCAGCAGGTTAAACACTGCCAGAATTGCGTTGGCATAAATCAGGCGGGCTACGAAGGAGGTTGCGGTCCACGAGGACAGCGCCTCCACCGGGGGCATAACACCACCCGAAATGCGGAACGCTGCGTAAAGGACTACTGCAATCGCGATACTCACCACCGGGCCCATGACCGCGACGTAGAATTCCTGCTTGGGCTGGTCAGGTATTCGCTCGAGACGGGAGACGCCGCCGATCGGCAACAAGGTGATGTCCCGGGTCCCTATACCGTAATGACGCGCGGCAAAGGCGTGTCCAAATTCGTGCAGGACGACACAGGCAAACAGCGCCAGCGTGAACAACAGGCCAGTCAGCATTCCCTTGACCGTATGGCCTGCGTGCCAATAGACAAACAGAACCCATGCCACCAGGATGAGAAACGTTGCGTGGATGTAAACGCCGATGCCGGCGAACTCGCCTATCTTCCAGGACCCCCTTATAGACGCTCCCCTCGGTGGAGCCCCTCCAGTCGAAACTCCTGGCGTCGAACTGCTTTCCTCGTTCGCCATAAATATGATCTTACCCAATACCCAGGCTCAACGGACGGCAAGTGGGATCTTCTTTTGGCACCTCGGTCGATGTGGTCTCGATCGTCACCTCGGGCGCAACATTACGCAGACTCGTCGGGGCCAGGGCAACTCGATTTCGCAGCTGCTCCATCCAACCGTCAACTTCCACTTATAGACTTGCTTGTACTCTGCGAGGGCAGAGATGAGGCCGCTGAAGCCGAAAATCGTCAGTAGGCAGGGTGGGAGACAGTCCGTCATCCTTGGAGCAAGGGGATGGATCCGAAGATCAACACAGTTAACCCCGCAACGGCACGGCCGCCGCAAAAAGACCAGCGGTTTTCTTTCGCCGTCTTGATACTGCTGACCTGTGGAGCGCTTTACGTTGCCTACATCATCTTTCGTCCTTTCCTGACGTCGTTGTTTTTGGCCTTCGTGCTGATGATCGCGTTCCTGCCGCTGCACCAGTGGATCGCACGGCGGGTGCACGGCGCCAACCTGGCAGCGCTGGTTACGACAGCCGTAGTTGTGCTGCTGATTCTGGTGCCGCTGATTTGGCTGAGCTACAAACTCGTCACAGAGGCCACCAGTTTCTATGCGTTTATGTCTCAAAACCAATGGGGCGCTGCCTACTGGTCAGGACATGTTAACTGGCTGACCGATGTATTCCACCGATTGGCGGAGCGCACCGGTATGCCACCCGGACAATTGAGGTCCATGCTGATAGCGCGTGCTCAAGGGTTTGGCGCCTGGCTGGTCGGAGTATTTAGCTGGGCAGCGAAGAATCTGGCGCAACAGATCGGCACGGCGATTGTCACGCTATTTGTTCTGTTCTTTTTCTTGCGCGACCGTGAGAAGTACGGACGCACCATCGAAAGCAGTCTGCCCTTGCCAGCCGGGCGCGTGGTGCAGTTGTCAGCCGCGATGCATAAGACCGTGGTGGCGAATATCTATGGGATGTTCACCGTCGGGATCATCCAGGGCGCTCTAACCGCCATTGGCTTCTGGATGTGCGGACTGCGCGCGCCTTTGTTGTGGGGTGCTATCGCCACGATTCTCTCTTTTGTGCCACTCATCGGTCCGTCGCTGGTGTGGTGGCCCGGCGTGTTTGTGCTGGGCCTGCAGGGGCACTGGGTGAAGGCCATCATCCTCGTGGTGTGGGGTCTGGTTGTGATTACCTCCGCGGATTATTTGATTCGGCCCAGAGTGACAGGCGGTCGCGTCAACGCCAATACTTTGCTCATTCTGCTCTCCTTCCTGGGAGGATTGAAGGCCTTTGGCGCCATCGGAATCATCGCGGGACCGGTGGTGCTCTCTCTGGTCACCGCGCTGCTAAGCATGGTGCGCGAGGAACATGCCCGCTTGAGCGAAACAAGCAAACTTGCAGCATGAACTAAGCTCCACAAAAGTTCGGGGTTTCGTGCCTGTGAAAAGTACGGGCCTTCAGCCGCGCCATCGAGGGACAAACCCGGTCATCAATACGGGCGTCCAATTGCTGAGGCTTCCAATCAATCGCGATGAGTAAACGTGAGGTTAGAAAATGAGCACACTTGTGGCAGTTGTATTCGAGGATGAGTCCACCGCCTTCGAAATGCGCGCGGCGCTGGCAAAGATGCAGAAGCAGTATCTGTTGGAGATGGAAGACGCCGTGGTGGTGACGCGTGACCAGGACGGCAAAGTCAAACTGCACCAGGCCGTGAGCCTTACCGGGGTAGGCGCTGCCGGCGGCGCGTTTTGGGGCATGCTCATCGGCTTGCTCTTTCTGAATCCGCTTCTGGGGGCGGTGGTGGGCGCCGGCGCCGGCGCGCTCGCCGGCAAGTTCAGGGACATCGGCATTGATGACAAAATGATGAAAAATGTCGGCGATTCGCTCCACCCGGGTACGTCTGCGCTGTTCGTTTTGCTGAAGAAGGTGACGGCTGACAAGGTGCTCGAAGGTCTGAAGCCATTTGTGGGCAAAGGCAAAGTTTTCCAGACGTCGCTGAACAAGGATGACGAACAAGCCCTGCGCGAAGCGCTCGAGAAGCCGGCTGCCTGATTTGAAGGCGGCGGCGCTACGAGACTTCCGGCGACCGGCTCTACGAGATCGGGCTGGCGGGCAAGAGCGGAATCGGCGGCGGGATCGTTGCGACTTCTCCCGGTAAAGGCGGATTCGGTACGTTTGTCCCTCCCCTCGACCCCGCCCGCAATAGCGTAAAGGGACAACTCACGGCCAAATTCCTCCCTCAACACCTGGGAAAGAATCTGTTTGTCTCGAAGGCGGAAGGATAAGACCACGCGCCCACCTATGCTATCTGCGCCGCCGCAAGTTCTCGGAGATCGACCATGACGCGCATCTGGGATTTACGGCGCGGCGATGCCGACGACAATCGTACGAGCCCTTATGGTACTGGGTGGGGAAGCCTCCTCTTCTCGAGCGTACTAGAGTTCAGCTACCTCAAGGCATTTCTCGGGTTTCTAATGCTCATCGTGATCCCGGCGTTGTTGGTAGGGATAGCGCCTTCGTTCTTGCTTACGTATGGGCGTCACACGCTGGAAGCTGTGGCGTCAGCCGGAAGCAACCCGACCGTCGTCGCGCTGCTCGTTCTCGCAGTTTTAATCGCGCTTGGTCTCTGGATCGGTCGACGATTTCTGTTATTTGCCCTCGATAACTTCTCGCATCTCCACTACACCGTTGTCTTCCCGATCTTCGTTGCCTTGCGCGAGGTTTTTCGAAGCATTGCCGAAAGGCTTCCTGGGATGTCGGATACTCAGGAACATCTCTATCGCAGACGGCGGGCGGGCACGGTGTTCGCGGCTCTGCTGCTCGGCGGCGCCGGACTTGCACTGGCACTCTCCGTCGAGTTCTCCAAAGGTCTGCAACTTGTTGATGTCGAGCGCGTCAGTCCGTGGGCAGTGGCAACAGCGGCGCTGGGTAATGCGGCGATGGTCTTCGGTTTTTCGACTGCCGCCGCAAGCGCGTTCTGGCTTTGGCGCGAGCTCGCGCTCAGCAGGCCGGTCCTCGACTGGACACCAAGAGCGACGGAGCCAACAGCGACTGTCGTTCGAGTGGCGCATCTATCGGACCTGCATCTGGTGGGCGAGCGCTATGGTTATCGCATGGAGACTGGAACTCACGGCCCTCAAGGCAACAAGTGCGTGCGCGACGCGCTGGAGAGGCTGACCGCAATACACGCCTCAAATCCAGTCGATCGGGTGCTCGTCACCGGGGACATCACCGACGCGGGAACGCGGTCGGAGTGGGCGGAGTTCATCGATCTTATCGAGCACTTTCCTGATCTGCGGTCCCGGATGTCGTTCGTGCCGGGCAACCACGATACGAACATTGTCGATCGCACCAACACCGGGCGCCCGGATCTTCCGTGGAGCGTGGGCCAGGCGCTGCGCAAGCTGCGTTTCGTTCTCGCTCTTGATGAGATTCAGGGCGATCGTGCTCACTTGGTCGACCGCAAATCGGGCACGATCGGCCCGTCGCTGGCGCACTACCTCCGCGAACGCCAACGCCTGGACCTCTTGCGTGCACTCGCAGAGCGGGGAACCCTGCGTGGCCGATGGGAGTTGGCGAATGTCTGGGACGCGATATTCCCGTTGGTCGAACCCGCGACGAGCGAGAGAGGGTACGGGATCATCCTCCTTGATTCGAATGCTCCCAGCAACTTTTCCTTCACCAATGCAGTCGGCATAGTGAATCCAGGGCAGCTGCGCGCGCTGAAGTCGGTTCTACGCTCAACACATCATGCGTGGCTGATTCTTTTACATCATCAGGTTGTGGAGTACCCGGTGCCAGGCATCAGTCTAAGCGACCGCGTTGGTCTGGCGCTCATGAACGCCGCAGATGTTCTGGCGGCGATTACTCCCTATGCTTCACGCACCCTGGTTCTCCACGGCCACAGACATGTGGACTGGATCGGTAGTACCGGCAATACCGTTCTGTGCTCCGCGCCATCCGTAACTCTGGGAGCAGACAAGTACCGCGGGCGCTTTACGATTCACGAGTTTGCGCTTGGCACGAACGGCAGCATTCAGCTAACGGCGAACGAGCGTGTAAGGGTTATTGGCGCCGCTCGTCAGCTGGATGGCCTGGAAGGAAGTCGCTCACAAGAAGCCGCCTAACGTCCGCCGGCAAAATGAGTGTCGATGCCGAAAATGACCAGAACGGAGAGCATGGAAGGCGGCATAAGTCATTTAGTAATGTTTTGACGAATTCCAGCGGTGTGGTGAAATGCTCACAGGAGGCCGCCTGGCATGTTCGCCAAATTTGGAAAACGCACGGTCCTGCTAACGATCGCCTGCGTCGTAGCGGTCACACTCTTCCTGTGGCTCATGCCTCCAATGTCTCAGCCTCAGAGTTACCATGTCTTCGCGGACCAGCGCACGATTGTTGGCGTACGCAACTTCTGGGACGTCGTCTCGAACTTGCCTTTCGCCATCGTCGGCCTCGTGGGTTTGTTCGCTCTCCGCGACTTCGCCTCACGCATCATCTTCTTCGGAATCTTTGCCACTGCCTTCGGATCGGCTTACTACCACCTGAGACCCGATGATGCGCGGCTCTTCTGGGACCGGCTTCCCATGACCATCGTGTTCATGTCTCTTTTCGCGCTGGCGATCAAAAAGCGCGCTCTGGTCATCCCCTTTGTCATTATTGGCGTTGCCAGCATTGTGTGGTGGAGAGTCACAGGGAATCTGTGGCCTTATGCACTGGTCCAGTTCGGCCCTGCAATCCCACTCATCGTGATCGCCGTGCGCAGTGGACCCGGACTCCGGCCCGTGCTCATCTTGTATGGGCTGTCCAAGATCACAGAGTTCTTCGACAAACCGATCTTTGCCGTGTTTCCGCTCAGCGGCCACACATTGAAACACCTGCTCGCAGGAGCAGCGACGTGGTACATCTATCGCTGGATACAATCGAAACAAACCGAGCCGCAATCCAGTTTGGCAAGCGCCCCGGCAAGAATTTGAGCCTGTTGGAGAGACTTTAACAACAAGCCTGAGCTGGTCGGATGCAAGCTAAGGAAACCCCGGCTCTGAGCTTTACCATCTCAAAAAATGCATCGGAGGCCCCAGCTGCTCAGTCCTGACGCCTGATCTCTCAACCTTCGACCGCGCAGGCGGAACACCGATGAAGTCCGGAATTGATAAGAAAGCGGTCATCCAGCGTATCTTCCGAAACTTGTTCAACAAACACTTGCCGCTGGCAGCGGCAGGGATGGCGTATTACTTCCTGATGGCCCTTTTTCCGGCGTTGGTGGTCCTCACCGCCGTGATGGTGTACCTGCCAGTTCAAAACGGAATGCAGGCGGTGACCGCGTTCTTGGCGCACCTGGTGCCTCCGCCAGGCTTAGCGGTCATTGATGACTTGTTGCGCATGATTGCCCCGCATCGCACCAGTTTGCTCTCCTTTGGCCTAATCACCACGGTGTGGCTGACGTCGGTTGGATTTAAGGGAGTCATCTGGGGTCTCGACATGGTGTACGACGACCAGGCCCCCCGGCCGATTTGGGTAAGCAGGGTGCTCGCCTTCGGTCTGACGTTTGCCGTTGGATTGCTTTTGTTGCTTGGGGTCTTCCTGACGGTCGTCAGTCCGGTTTTGCAGCGCCTGGTTTCACGGGTGGTGCCGATCCCTGAGGCCTGGGCTCGAATATGGCCGTACGTGCAGTGGTCTCTGTCAGCGGTATTGCTGTTTGCAGCAATTGAGTTGCTATACATCCTCGTGCCAAGGATACCCGCCGCGCAGCGGGTGACAGTCCCCGGCGCTGTGTTCGCGGCTTTGGCATGGCTGGCCCTGGCCTGGGGACTCGGCTTTTACTTGAAACACTTCGGTGAATTCAAGTCAGACAATGTGCTTGGATTACTGGCGACGCCGATCGCGTTCATGGGTTGGATGTACTGGAGCGCGGGCGCCATTCTGATTGGAGCTGAGATCAATTCGAGCCTTCAGTACTTCCGAAGTTTGGCGCCTTCCGGGGTTGAGCAAAAGCTGCCGCCCTACCGGGAAGCTGCGTAGCACCCGTGGCATCCGACAATCAGGCGCGACGGTGTTGCTGAGGGGACACTTCCGCCACCACAGCCTTTGGGCCCAGTCTCCGGAGGCCGGGAACGACGGTAGGCAAACCAAAAAAAGGCGGGTCCGAAGACCCGCCTTTTGGTTAGTCCAGGTACCGCTTAGAAGCGGACGTGGAATGAGAGTTGGAACTGCCGCGAACCGTCCACCAGGGTCGGATCGCCGATGCCGTCGACCACCCCTGGTGCCCCGAAGGTAGGCGCCAGCAAGTTGGAGCTGACCTTGCCGCCTTGGATGTTTCTCAAGTTCAACACTGCGCCATTGCTGCCCACAAACGTTCCGTTGGGCCGCATGCAAGTGGCGCAGTTGAAGAAGCTCGACAACGGTATTCCTGTTCCCGAAGTGAAGTCTGCTGCAACACCGAGCAGAGCGGTGATGTTGTTGGCATTGAAGCCTTGCCAGTTGCTGTGGTTGAAGAGGTTCAGCGCATCAACTTGAAGTTCAAGCCTCACGTTCTCCGCGTGCGGCATCCGGAAGGTCTTCTTCAAGTTAGTGTCCGTCCGATAGAACGGGCTTTGCCGGCCGGCATCACGCTTCAGGTTGCCGTTGATCTGCTTGAAATCAACGATGTCCCCACTAAGGGCGTCAGCCGCGCCAAGGCAGCTAGATGGCAACCCCGAGTGACAAGGAGTTCCCAACACCTGGCCAGGCGCCAGGAAGGTGTTCTGGATGGCGTTGCACTGCGCCGTGGTGAAGAATCCGCTGGCCATGCAGTTGGCAACCGCGCCCGGGCCGAAATTGGCGTTTAGGCCGTCAAAGGCTGGCAGCCCAGCGGTCGAAATGGTTCCGTCCGGCAGGACGTTAGGCCGCTGCTGAGTTTCGCTGCCCGTTCCAAAGAACCGGGCGTTGGCAAACCCAGCCGTACCGGTGGAGAAGTCGTAGGGACGCCCGGACTGAAGCTGTTCAATCACGCCCAGGGTAATGTCATTGGTGAACCAGCGCAGAACGTTGGTCTGAACCAAACGGCCAGTATCAAACACTGCGCTGAAGTTTACGGCATGACGGATGTCGTTAAAGGCCGGGCCGCGCTCAGCACTGATGTTGCTGGGATCCCCGGGCTCAGACAAACCGAAGAAGTCCTCGCCCGAAGTAATGGCGTGGGACCACGTGTAGCTGCCGTTCATCGAGAAATGATGAGACATGCGCTTGGTGAAGCTGACCAGCATGCCGTTGTACTGCGAAGTCCGGGAGTTCTCGTTGGTGCGGATGGCGCCGAAGACGGGGTTGGGCCGGTTACCAAAATAGAAGAACCCCGGGTGTGCCGGATCGGCCAGCACAGGCGGGGCGTTGACGTCACGCTCGCCGAACAGGCCGCTGCCGAATTGTCCGATGTACTGGATTTCTCCCACCAGGCTCCTGCCGAATTCGTGCTGGATGCTGGCGTTGAACATGTGGATTTCAGGGTTATGCAAGTTCGCAGAGATGGGACGAACGCGTCCGCAGCTCGGCGGGCAAGACCCGGCGCCACCAGTCAGAAGGGCCGGGTTGGGAGCATTGGGATATGCCGCGAGCACCGCCGGGTTGGTTGTGGTCACGGTGTTCAGCGTAGTGCCGTCAAAGTTCAGAGAATCCAGGACCACGTTGTTGAAGGCCAGCATGGTAACTTCCGCGGCGGAAGCCTTGAACAGCGTTCCTTTCCAGGGCTCCCAGGTGAAGCCCAAGCGCGGCTGCCAGTTGTTCTTATCCGAGGAGCAGGCGGGAATCAACCCGTTGCCCTGGAAACAGGTGCCGCCGGGGCCATGGATCTTGCCGCCCTTGAAAGCTCCGGCCTCATAGTCGTAGCGGATGCCGTAGTTCACGGTGAAGTTGTGGAACGGCTTCCAGGTGTCCTGCCAATAGAACCCGTAGATGTTGTCCTTGGAAGTGACTTCGCCAGGGCCGACACCGTAGGTGAATGACGTGGGCTGGTTGCTGGCATTCGCGGTGTACTGCCCGAAGTGGAACTGCGGGAACAATGAGAACCATGGGTAGTAGCTGACGTTGAACCCCGTTTTGAAGGTGTGCGAGCCGTGGCTCCAGGTCAGGTTATCAATCGCCTGGTAGCGCTTGTTCAGGCCACCTTGCGGGCAGCAGAAGTCTGCACCGGTCAGGGTGCCATTCGAGTGAAGCACTTCGGGCGCATCGGTTTTGTCCGGTGTGCTGGTCAGGGTCCGTATAAAAGCAAACCGAGCTTCGTTGGTGATGGTCGGGGTCAGCGAAGACACCAGGCCGACGTTGAACGTGCTCACGTGGGCTATGTTGGAGACAAGATCGTCAGGCGTAATGTTGCTGCTGGTCTGGACGATCAGGTTGTCCTGGACGATCCAGTCTTCGTTGAAACGGGCCGAAAGCGTGTGCTTATCGTTGATCTTGTAGTCGAGCTTCGTGGACAACAGGTGGTTATTGATCGGCTGCTGCACCGTAATCGCGGGGGCGGGATTTGGCGTCAAGGTTAGAGGCACCGCCTGACGGCTCAGCTCCCAGCTTCCGAACCAGAACAGCTTGTCTTTGAGAAACGGGCCACCCAGGGTGAATCCGCCTTCCTTGCGGTGGAACGGCGCGCGGTCGCAACCGTCCAGCTTCGTCAGATTCCCGCCCGTAAAGTCTGCTGCGGGGCAGTGTGGTGTCGGAGTTGCAGTAACGGTTCCGGCAGGCACCGCGTTCTGGAACAGGTTAATGTTGTAAAAGGGGCTCGAGGCTTGCAGGTTGCGGCCGCGGAAGTACATGTGGCCGTCACCGTGGATTTGGTTGGTGCCGGACTTGGTCACCGCATTGATGATGAGTCCGCCGGCCTGGCCGTATTCTGCGTTGTAGTTGTTGGTCAGGACCTGGAATTCCTGGATCTCGTCCACGGAAGCGCCCAGTCCGTCGCGTCCAGAGACCAACTGGTCAGTAATGTTGGCTCCATCTACGTTGTAGAGGTTGGCGCGGTTGTTGATGGAGCCGGGCGCGATCAGGTCGCTGGTCAGCGTGCTCGTATCCATCTTGACGCCGGGTGCGGTAAGGGCCAGCGAAGCGTAGTCATTGGCGCCGCCGCTGCTGGCCGCAAAGGTCGGCAGCTGCTGCATATCCAGATCGCTGACGGAGGTTGAAACTTCCGTCTTCGTGGTTTCGATCAGCGGGGCTTCGGCGGTGACTTCAACCGTTGTTCTCCCGCCCTCCACGGACATCTTGACATTCAGGTCGCGGACATCGCCGACGTTGACCTTCACGTCCTTGACTTCGGCGGGGGCAAACTTACTCACATCGACCTTGATGTCGTAACTGCCGGCGGGCAGGTTGGGGAGGGTGTAACTGCCTGAAGAGGTCGTGTTGACTGAGTGCGGGACTCCGGTCGCCGTGTTGGTCGCCGTTACTTTGGCGCCGGCAATCACTGCACCCGAGGGGTCAGTAACCAGTCCGGTGATCGTGGCTGTCGAGCTCTGCGCGAAAGTCAGGGCCGAGGCAAGACAGATAAGAATGAGGAGAGAACAGAACACGATTGAACGCCGCATTACTTACTCCTTTCGAGATTCTTCTCGAAGTTTCCAAAATCATGGCCGGGGCTAACTTCCTGCCGGGGGACTTCGGCCACCTATTTGGCAGACGCGGCATTTTAGTTTTTTCCAGGCTTGTAAGCCAGAAAAATCAGAAATATTTTTATGAACGATATACAAAAAAATGGAGATTGACCCTTCCTAATTTCATTTTGTGGTTATTGTCTGGCTCCCTCCGTCGTTTTCTTTATTGTGTTTGCACGCGACCCGGTCTTACACTCAATAGTTTGCGTTATGAGCAATAATCTGCTGCCCATCCAATCGATTGCCAAGAAACTCAACTTGCCGGAACCATACTTTGAGCCCATTGGCCGCACCGGTGCCAAGATCAAACTGGACTTGTTGTCCGATCCGGTGTTTCCGCCTCGGGGCCGCCTGATCCTGGTGACGGCCACCACGCCCACCGCCTCCGGCGAAGGCAAGACCGTAACTTCCATCGGATTGAC
>DATFQZ010000052.1:0-2234 GCA_035263765.1 Candidatus Angelobacter sp.
AACGCGAGCGACTTTCATTTGCTGCGCCGCTTTTCTTACACCGGCGAAGGCTGGGGCCTGGCGACCAACGGGACAGATTTTTTTATGAGCGATGGCACGGCCACGATCCGGGTTCTTGACGGGCGCACGCTCAGCGAAAAACGTCGCTTTCAGGTCCGTGACGGCGGCACGCCGGTCACCGAACTCAACGAGCTCGAGTTTCTCGAAGGAGAGATTCTGGCCAACGTATGGCAAACGGATCGTATCGCGCGGATCTCTCCGCAGACCGGCAAAGTGGTTGGGTGGATCGACCTGACCGGCCTTCTCAGCTCCGTGTACAAACTGGAGCAGGGCGCGGTGTTGAACGGCATCGCTTATGATGCGGCCAAGAAGCGCCTGTTTGTCACCGGCAAATTGTGGCCGAGTGTTTTTGAGATTCAGATCGTTCCCAAAAAATAACGCAAGATTGCCAGAAATGCCAAAACTGCCAAAAATCGCCGGAACTGCTGCGGGAACTGCAAATCATGTCGCTGACATCTTCAGCTTTACAAATTGTCAGTTTTTGGCACTCCTGGCAATTTTGGCAATTCTGTTAGCCGGAAGAGAGTCTCCACAGCCGCGGGGCTGTGCTACATGAGACTAGGGAGGGAGACAGCATGATTTCCCGTGAGCAAGCCCGAGAGTTCGGACTGGCCCAACGCAATCAGTTGAAGCGGGCGGGCCTTCAGGATATCCCCAAACGGCGCTTCGATCCCCTGGAAGTTCTGCGCGCGGCCTGCAAGGACCACGTGCCCAAGCTGCTGCCGGTCAAGTTCGAACGCATGAGGGAATCGCCTTTCGCCTTTTTTCGCGGCGCGGTGGAGGTCATGGCTGCCGATCTGGGCGCGCAACGGTACACTCGCATCGAGGTCCAGCTTTGCGGCGATGCTCACCTCAAGAACTTCGGCTTCTTCGCCACGCCGGGTTCGGACATCGTGCTCGACATCAACGATTTTGACGCGACCACGCGCGGCCCCTGGGAATGGGACGTGAAGCGCTGCGCCACCAGCATTGTGCTGGCGGGTCGCGTGGCTGGGGACAGTAACGCCGCCTGCAAGGAAGCGGCCCGCATCTTTCTGCGCGACTACTCAGCATGGATCGAGCGCTTTACCGACATGCCGAGCCTTGAGGTCGCGCGCCATAGGGCACTGCGCGACTATCGCGATCCCTTCATCCGCGTTGCCCTGAAACAGGCCGAGCGGGCCACTCCGCTTTCCAACCTCAAGAAACTTACCCGGCGCCCCGGCCGGCATGGTTACCGGTTCATCAGCGAGCGCAACTTGATTTGGGAAGTCTCCGGTACGGAACGCAAGAGTGTGCTGGCCGCTCTACCGAGCTATCGCACGACGCTGGCGCCCGATCGTCAGATGATCTTCGACCGCTACCGTCCAGCTGACGTCGGCTTCAAAGTTGTGGGCACGGGCAGTGTCGGGACCCGGGATTACGTGGTCCTGCTCTTCGGACGCGACCTGCACGATCCGCTATTTCTGCAAATCAAAGAAGAGCCGCCGTGCGCCTACGCTTCCTATTACAAGGATCGCGGCGCTCCGCGAAATCAGGGACAGCGCGTGGTCCAGGGGCAGCGGGCTATGCAGGTCTTCTCCGATTTGCTGTTGGGCTGGTGCTCCATCTCGGGGCGCGATTATCTGGTCCGCCAGCTCAGCGACCACAAGAGCTCGATCGAACCGGAAGAGCTGAACGGAGGCCGGCTTGCGGAGTACAGCCGGGTCTGCGCGGAACTTCTGGCCAAAGGCCACGCCCGCTCCGGCGAGCCCGTAGCCCTGGCCAGCTATCTCGGCCGCTCCGGGAAAGCCGTGCGCGCGCTGCTCCAGTTTGCAGTGAAGTATGCCGACCAGACCGAATCCGACTACGAAGCGTTCCAGAAAGCATTGCGGCGCGGATTCGCCAAGAAAGCGCTCAAATCAGCCGGCAGGAAGGCGAACCACACGCCGAGAGAAAGGAGCTCGCGGCCACGGCCGTCCAGCCAGCTTGTGCCGGAGGAAAGCGTGCCTTCGAGCGAGACGGATACGGCAAAAGCGGCGGAGTCTGGAAGTTAGCGCAGTCCGCTGCCGTGTGCCGGCATCAGCCACAAGATCATAGCCAGCCCGGCGAGCACGCCAATGTAGTAGGCGGCAATCCCATGGCTCTCATGGCCCAACGGGACGGGACCCGTGAGGCCGCCCATCTCGCCAGGCAAGCTTCCCGTAACGGAGACT
>DATFQZ010000053.1:0-2438 GCA_035263765.1 Candidatus Angelobacter sp.
ATCCCGGTGGTGAATGCCAGCGCGTTCTTGAGCAAGAGTGAACAGGAAATCCTGAACGCCGGATTAGAGCGGGTGCGGGGAGTAGCAGTGGGATGAACGATGGTCAGGAAAAATCGTATGTGCTTTTTCCCATGGGGGAGAAGCGCTTTGCGTTGCCCGCGGATGTTGTAGCCGAGCTGGCCCGTCCCGACCATCTGCAGACGTTCCCGCACCGCACGCCGCTGCTGGCGGGGGTCCTGGTCCGCCGCGGCCGGATTGTTCCCGTGTGCGACGTGGCCCAGGTGTTGCTGGGGCCGGAAGCGCCGCCGAGGAAGTTTTTCTTGATTGCGAATTGCCAAGTCGATTCCCGGCAGGAGTGGACGGCGGTCCCCGTCACCGGCGAGTGCGAGCTGGCCAGCCTGGAGCCGGCGCAAGCGGTGGAAGGCGCGCCCTCGTATGTAACCGGCGCGGTAAAAGTCGGCGGTGAGAGCATCGCCGTGGTGGACCTGGAAAAATTGATATCGATGGAGGCGCCGTGATGAATTCATCCGTCTCCAACGCCAAAATCCTGCTGATCGACGCCAACGTCTTCTTCGCGCGCCGCATTACCGACGCGCTCAAATTGGAGGGGTTTGACGTGGTGCACAGCACCCAGTCCGGTTACGCGCTGACCATGCTCGAGTATGACATGCCGTCGGCGATCCTGTGCTCGACGAATCTGCGCGAGATCAACGCGCACGATTTGCCGCAGATCGTTCATGCCGACCCCAAGACCGCGCACATTCCCGTGATCGCGATGGGGGAAGGCGGCGACCAGGCGCTCATGGAGGCGTTCCGCTCCGGCTGCGCCGACTATGTGGACAAACGCCTGGGGCCGGAACTGATTGCGTCCCAGATCAAGACCTTCCTGCGCAGCAGCGCGGAAGGCTTCCAGCCGGTGCAGATGCTGGGCTCATCGGACACCGCGCTCAGCGGCAGCCTCTCCCACATGGATCTGCCCGGAGTGTTGCAGATGCTGGCGCATTCACGGCAAAGCGGTTCGCTGTATGTGAACGCCGGGGACATTGACGGGATTATTTTTTTTGAGAACGGAAGCGTCACCCACGCGGAGAGCGGTGACATGATTGGGGACGACGCCGTGGTTTACATTGTGAAGGCCTGCAACGGCATGGAGAGCGGATCGTACAAGTTTATGCCGGGAGAGAGCGCGGGCACGCGGACCGTGTTGCGGTCCGCCACCGAGCTGATGCTGGAAGCCCTGCGCGAGCTTGACGAGGCGGCGCAGGATGACGCCGAGGAAGGATTTCTGCGATGAGTTCGACTGCGACGACGACGTCCACCCCGACGGCGGCCTCCACGCCGACCATCTATTTCATTGATGACAGCGCCACCATGCGCGAGGTCATTAAGATCGCCTTCCGGCGCGAGAACATCAATGTTGTCGCTTGCCATGACGCGACGCAGGCTCTCACGGAGATCGAAAATACCCCGCCGGACATCGTCATCACCGACGTGATCATGCCCGAAAAAGACGGCTACGAAGTCTGCCAGTACATCAAGAGCCATCCCCAACTGGCGCGCATTCCGGTGGTGCTGATGTCGGGTGTTGTCAACCGCGCCGTCGCGGAAAAAGCCTTCGCTGTCCATGCGGATGAGTTGCTGCGCAAACCATTTCAGCCGCAGGATCTGATCGCGCGCGTTAAGCACCTGCTGAAGCCCAATGGAACGCCTGCGCCCACGCCCGCGGCTGCCGCCAGCGCGGCTGTGGCCCTGAGCAGCATTTTCTCCGCGGCCGCACCGGCGCCGCGGTCCGCACCCGCGGCCGTTCCCTCGCGCCCTGTCGCTCCGCCTCCCGTCCCGACGACCAGTGCTGCTGCGTTCTTTCCGGTTTCGCCCGGTGTCTCAGTTCTTGAACCGGTTGCCGCTCCGGCGCCAGTTGCTACGCCTGCGCCAGTTGCTGCGCCCGCTCCGGCTGCCGGTCCTGCTCCGGCGGCTGCCCATGCGCCGGCAGGTCAAACCAAGCCAGCGGCGCCGCCAACGCCGAAGGTCGCCGCCACAGCGAGCCAGTCTGGGAATCAGGATATTGCCAAGCTTAAGGTAGAGGTCGCTCGCCTCGAAGGCCTGGTGAAGAAACTACAGGTCGAACTTCAAGCAGAACGCGAATATGCCCGCACTCTGGAAGCTCACGTCAAGACCCTGCAGGAAGGGGAACGCTAAGCTCTCAACGCATTGAGGGATTTTTCGAGAGCGGTTCCCGGATGAAGGATCCGTGACGATTACCACAGCGAATCTTCGCCTGGCATAAGAATTCTTCGCACGCCTACGTAAGCATCAAGCCCGCTCATTCTCAAAAAGACTCACAAACGCTCTGCTCGACATGACACAAGGAGAAGGCCCGGCTCCCTTGAAGGTCATTTACCGACACACATTTGTTCTGCTTGAGCTAATTAATTTACTAT
>DATFQZ010000054.1:0-29834 GCA_035263765.1 Candidatus Angelobacter sp.
GAGTGATAGCTGGCAAAGCTGTAGTCGACATCCACAGGAGGCGGCAGCTCATCAACCTCGTAGCCGGGCGGTAGCGTGATCTCAAATTGATCGGTATCCCGCGCAGGTCCTTCAAATTCGATAGGGAATTGTCGCGGTTCCTTCGTTTCGAGTATGCCTCGAGCCTTGGTTCCGATAACGCGCGGCCGGACAAGGAGCAAATTGCCTGCTCTTTGCGCGTAATCGTCAGCCAAAAAGGTGTATTTGAATCCGAAGGGCTTGTCTGCCTGCTGCAGATTCTGCACACTGGCTTTGATGATATGAAAGTTTGCTAACGAGGCGGCCAGCAGACTCTCGATCGGTTTGATACGCTCTACATCTCTTGTTACGTTATGCAGGGCCCAGCGCTGGGATGCAGCCCGGTCCCCCACGCGCGTTTCCTCCACGTCTCCTTGTAATCTCCCATTCGTGTCCAAGGTCAACTTGGCGACACGCGCGATGCTGTTAGTGTCGGTAGGCTGCTTGGGCAGCTCCACCAGTTCGCCGCTGTCAGAGGTCACTAACAGGCCATAGTTCGCCTGAAGATCTCCGCTAATTGTTCCAAATGGCGTCAGTTCATCGGTGGGATCGAAGAATAGAATTTTGCCCAACTTGGGGTGCTGAGTTGTGGCCAGCAGCGCTGCGCCGGCGGTATCTTCCGGGATCTTAATCGCAATTATGGCGTGGTTGAACCCATTGTACGCTGGCGTTTGCGGCGTAATCGAGCCGCGTTTGTCGTTGATCACGACGTAGTAGGAGTCGACGCCCATCTCATGGAGCATGGAGCGCATCAAGGTGACCTTGTCTTTGCAATCTCCGTAGCGGTGTTTGAAAACGTCGGCTGCAGGATGCGGCTGCCAGCCGCCGATGCCCAGTTCAATCGCTACATAACGGATATCATGCTGAACGAATTGGGCCAGGGCTTTCATCTTGTCCAGTTGCGACGAAGCAGAGCCAGTGATGGCTGCAGTCTTTTGTTGGAGGTCCGGAGAAGGATCGGTTCTGCCGCTGGTCAGATTGCGGTACCATGCCGCCATTTGGTTCCAATTACTGAAACCGTTGGAGGAGTTGAAGCCCCCTGGCGGCAGGAAAGAGACAATCATCTGGCCGACTACGCCGCTAAAAGGAGGCATATCGGCTTCCTTGCGGACAGCTTTCACATCGCTCACTACCCATTGCCACTGATTGTTGCCGGTCGACGTCGCTTTGACTTCTGGGTAATTGAGCCATGACGCCTTATACTCCCAGCCTGAGGGCAAGGTCAGCGTATACCGGCTCTCCCGCACCGGCACATGCTCTTGAAAACGCCAGCTATCCTGCAAAACCAGAGGATTCTCCTCCACTTCGTATTCATAACCGATGATGTTGCCGGCGTCAGGAGCGGGTATTTCCATGATCCGGTATTTCACATCGTCAATCAGCTCGCCGCCTTCAACCGGTGGAGCTACCTCAAGGCCTAACTTGTCTTTCACTTCGTAGTCTTTACCTTGCGCGGGAATACACCATCCCCGAAGGCTCGTGACCTTTCGGTGCGAATTGAGATAAACCGGGACGGTACCGAGGTCGCGCCCCTGAGGTCGCAGGATCTTATAGGCCTCGCGCACGGTGGTCTTGATCTTGTCGGCGGAAACAACGTTGACGTTAGTTTCAGAGTAGAGAAGAACGGCATCGGTCTTTTCGTCATGAGCCGGGAGCGGAGAGCTAACCAGAGCGTGCATCCATCCGGGAGCATCGCCCGCTGCCGCCGGCAGCGCATACGCGAGCAGGGCCACCATCGTCCCCAGAATCGTGCAAGCGCGACGAAGAATTCTCGCGGGGTTAGTTACTGGTTCTGCTTGCGCCTGGTTGCAGGATGATCTGTTGTTCATCGCCCTTCCTCACCATTTGGAAAAAACCCCGCAGGATCGGGTAGTTCTTCGCTTCGACCAGGAGAAGGTCGATACGCAGTTTACGGGCCAGGTGGAGTGTTTGCTTGTCCTGCTCGGCCTTGATTGCGTAGGCGACGGCTTTCGCGTCTTCATCCTGTGCCGGAGGCAAGCTGCTAGCCTGCCAGCCCTCGGGCAGCGTGATGGTCACATCATCCACTTTTTCCGACGGGAAATCGAAATAGATCGGGTGCACGCGCTCGGCATGGTCGAACACTCGCTTTTCGGTGGCGCTGAAGATGCCAACCGTAAGCAACGCCCGTCGTCCCGCGGAAGATACCCATCCCGGGATCTTCAAGTTGAATTCAGCTATCAGGGGAGAAGACGAGTTGCCCCAGTCCGGCTTGTTCGTCAGCTCAGCCTCGCAGGCGGCGGGAATGTATTCTTTGAGTTCATCTTCGAGGTATTTCTTTCGGTCCGCTTCATCCTGGTTGCGTTCCTCCACGCGACGGTCCATGGCTTCGAGCCCAGTAAAGGAGAGGGTGACTTTCCCTTCCAGGCCGCCCGTGGTGCTGTCCATGGTGAGGTTGGCGCGGCGCTCGATTCGCGATTGCGAGCTTTGCGGCACCATTGTTTGTATCCATGTTCCGCCGTCTTTATCCAGACGCAAGCCTTGCACGCCAGTCTCCGGCCATTCCAGCATCGCGAAGGGCGTAAACGCGGCGCCGGGGTCAAAGAACATATCTTTGCCATCGAGCTTTACCAGGACTAAGTTCGCGTTCAGCTTCCTCGCGTCCATCGAGTTGGGATTGAAGAAATAGTGTCGCCGGTCCGCGGCCCATACCGGATAAGCCTCAAAGCCGGCGGCGCGTACGAGTCCCAGGAAAAGCCACGTCAGGGATCCACCGTCTCCTGCGCCCCTTTTCCATAGATCCTCAACATTGGAAGGCTCTTTTTCTTTCTCCCTTTTCTTTTCTTCTTCGGTCTTGCGAACTTCGTACGAGGTATTGCGGAACTGTTGTACCCGGGCGTAGATCTTTTGCAGTTTCACATCTGAGGAATCACCTGGAGCGATGATCTGTGCCAATGCGCTTGCCATAGCCTGGGGCCTTCCTACGAAGCTCTCCACCTGGCCATTCAACTTCTTACCTTTTTGCTTCCAGTACTTGGCAGGATCCTTCTCAACGGCTTCATCGCTATAAGTAAAATCCACCCGCGACTTCAGTTCGTTTTCCGGTGGCATGTAGTCTTCAGTGTGGAAAGCCGGCATATTCGTGACTTCCAAACGGACGATGTGGTCAGGACCTTCCTTGGGCTGTCCGGCGTCCGCCGGCAACCCTTGCCAGCGCCATCGCACGCTGAGGCCGCTATACGAGCTGGTATACGGTTTAAGAGAGAATTTGGCGCGCCGAGTGAACAACTCGTCGTTCAAGATCCAGTGCGAGTCGAAAACATAGTACTCGGCCAGATCGAGCGTATAGGAATACTCAATGATGCTGCCGACCTGTACGTCAGGAAGTGTGAACGTTTTAGCCAGATACTTAAGCCCCTTGGCTTTTGCAATGGATTTCTCGAACGGCTTTCCCTCGAAGTTGACAATCGACCCATCGGGACGAATGGTTCGCGCCTTCACGTTGCCAACCTGGTTTCCCTCTTGCTTGTCAAACGGAATTTCAACGTTGGCGTATTTGCGCCCCTCTTCGGTCAAGATCTTGACGCGGACGTAGTTATCCTCGTGCGCGGTGAGGCCCGAATCGTCGCGATCCACCTGGCGGTACAAGATAATGGCCGGGGCGCCCGGAGCTTGCGGGTCGCTGGTCATCTTGAGCTCCTCTTGGGACGGGGGCTGAAATTTGTCTCCCGCATACGCCCGCAACGGTTCGCAGGCACTCAATGCTAGCGCGGACAAAACTACAACCAAGCTTCCTGGCAGCCAACGTGAAAACACGGCAAGCCTCCCTTGGATACGGATAGTTGAGATAGGTCTGGGCTCGTAAAACCAGAATGGCCGATAGAAGATACAGCGTATTTGACTGCGACGTCAAGAGCACTAGTAGCTAGTCTAGGAGTTGCCGGCCGGAGATTACACACAGATCACGCACGATGACGGCGATCCCGTTAGTCGCCTCGTGCGCGGCCGCCCAGATCCAGGACCATCTGCTGCTCGTCGCCCGCTTGCACCCTCGCGAAAAAGGCCTTGATCTCGGCATATTGTTTGGGAGGGAAGTAAATTCCATTGACTTTGAGGATGCGCTCGGTTTCCAGCTGCCCGCCGTCAAGACCACTGGCGCGGGAATAGGCCGCATAGCCGATCCCCGCGCCTTGCTGTGCCGGGATGCTCTCTGCGATGGCTCCAGCGGGGAGGCGCATCTTGACGTGGTCCTCTTCCGCAAAAGCGAAAGGAAAATAGACAGGAAATTTCCGATCTTGCTGCTGGAAGGCGTCTTTCTGCGGGGTTGTTAGGAAGTAGACAGGCGCCAGCATTCGCTTACCAGCAAGCGAAGCATAGCCAGGAATGACGATCTTGAAGTGGGCCTCCACAGGACGGTCGCTCTCTTCCCATCCACTGGCTTCTGTCAGACGGACTGCGGCGCCGCCGGGCAGCCACTCCGCTACATCGTCTTCGAGGTTCTTGTTCCGCCCAGCTTCGTCGCTGAGCAGCGCTTCCAGACGCCGTTCCAGCGCCTCCGAACCGTCATAGCGCACGGTCAATTCGCCGCGCAGAGTGCCGTCGTCATCCAGCGTCGTGTCGGCGGCGCGGCTGACGACGGCTTGATAGTAAGGCGCGCTGGGAATGTCCACGAACGTCCCGCCACTTTTGTCCAGCTTGAGACCTTTGGTGGACGTCCGGAACCAGCGCATCAGACCGAAAGGACAGAAGCGGGTACCGGGATCGAGATAAAGAGGCGTGCCGGCGAGCTTGACTACGGCGATTTCTCCGTCGAGTTGTTCGGTGTTGAGCACGGTGCGGTCAAAAATTCTCTGGCTGCGGTCGCCCACGTGCAGCAGTGAAGCTTCAAATCCGGCGGCGCGCGCCAGAGCCACAAAGAGACGGTTGATGTCCACCTGGCTGCCATAGCCGCGCTCCAGGACCTCCGCCGCGCTCTGGTTGACTTTCAAGTTCTCTTTCTTTAACTCTTCTTCGCTGCGCTCGCGCTCGAAGCTGAGATTGCGAACCTGCTGGGCACGGGCGTACAGCTTGCGCAATCTTCGCTCGCGATCGACCTCCTGGCCCACGGCCGCAGCCGCGGCTTCGCGGACCGACCGCGCGTCACCGATAAACCGCTCCGCTTCGCCGTACCAGCGGCGGCCCGCGTCCTGCCAGAACTTTTCCGTGTTGCTCAGCTCGCTGCCTCCGTAGGCCATGGTCACGCGATACATGAAGTTCTCAGGCGGGGGCATATACGGTTCGGATTCAAACGCCGGGACGTTCGCCATTTGCAAGACAAACCCGTCTCCTTTTTCTTGCACGTTGGCTTCTTTGGGAAGGTCTTTGAACAGAGCCAGAACCACCGGGCCGTTCACGCCGCTGATGACGCCGGTGTACTTACGAATGCTGAATTCCTCTTTGACCGCGTAGAGTTCATGCTGCACGAGCCACTGGTGCCTCGGCAGCTCGTCCGGAGGGTAGGTCAGCCGGTAGCGGCATTCCAGGATGCTGCCTACCATCACTTCCGGCATCGCAAAGCTCCTGGCCATGTACCGGAAGCCTTTGCCTTTGGCGATGACCTTCTCGTAAGGCTTGGCTGTAAACTCGACGATCCTACCGTCGGGATGGATGGTTCGTGCCTTCAGGTCGGCGAGAGCGAAGCCTGGGGGCAAGCGTATCTCCACATCACCATACTTCTTGCCTTTTTCATTCAGAACTTTGATGCGCTGATAGATGTACTCGCCTTCATTGTTCTCCTGGTCGTCGTCGATGTGTTGCGCGTAGTACAGCAGGATCGCAGAAGCGCCGGGATCGCCGGGGACGGCGTTGATGCTCCAGTCCTCCGGGGTAACCGGCAGCCAGGCTTGCTTCTGGCCCCAGGCCGGCAGCGAAATCAGCCACAGGGCGGCAGCGATGATTAATTTGCGCTGAGCAAAGACGGAAACCATGAGATGGCGTGGCGTTTCGCGGGAAATATAACCCAAAACGAGGATTGAACCAAACCTTGGGCCTTTGTGGCACCGGCACTCTTGCCGGTGCTTGCTTCCTTACAGAAGGACACTTCGGCACAGGCAAGAGTGCCTGTGCCACACAAACATCAAACCCGCAAAAAACCGGCTGGGCGTTCATCCAGCCGGTTCCGATGACTTGTTTTGACTACGGTTTCGACGGCGGCGGAGCGGTCAAGTCCTGGATCGCATTTGGGTTGGGCTTAATCCCCTGGACGTTCGGCTCGGTCTTGATCTCGCCGGTGGTGACTTCGTCCAGCTTGATGTTGTTGTGGTCCAGAGTCTGGGCCGTGTCCTTGTCGAGCTGAACTTTGGCCTTGGCGTATTGGGTCTTAGCGCTGACCAGGTTGGACTCCGCCGCCGTCAGGTCGCGTTCATCTTGCAGCACGTTCAGATATGTCGACGCGCCCAAGTTGTACTTTTTCTGCTCCGCGTCCAACACCTGCACGGCCAGCTCTTGGGCCTTCTGCGCAGCCGCCACACGCGCGCGGTCCTGCTCGACCGTGTAAGCGTCCTGGCGAACGAAGATGGCAATCTGGTTCTCCAGTGCCTTCAATCCCAGTTGGGACTGCCGCAGCTCCAGGCGCGAGCGTATCTGGGCCGCCTCGGCAACGCGGTTGCCCAGAGGAATCTGGATGTTGAACCCGACTCCTTTGTTGGGGGCGCTGGAGTTGAACAGGTTCTGGAAGGAATCGCCGAAACCGGTGGTGGGAATGGTGCCGGGAGTGATGCAAGCCGGCGGGGCAGGGGCCGCGGGATTGCCGCAAGTATTGAACGGGTTCTGCACGCCGGCCAGACCGGTTCCTCCGTAAAATCCAAATATGTCAACGATCGGCAGCAGCCCCTGGTTGGTCCCCTTGAGGCTGATCTCACTGTTCTGCAAGACGATCTTCTGCTGACTGTAGTCCGGACGGTTGGCCAGGGCTGTTGTGATCAGCTGCTCCACTGGAGGCAGATTTTCCTGGTCGGGAATCTGCACGGTATCAGTGGGAACGATGTCCATCGTCATGATTTGAGAATTGTTAGGCAGGTTGCGGGTGAGCGCATTCTTCATGAACAACTGCTGCAGCTGCAGGTTGGTCTTGGAGACGATCAGGTCCTGTTCGGCGGTCGCCACGTTGCTCTGCGCGCGCACTACGTCCAGCGGCGCCAACGTGCCGATCTGCACTTGCTTCTGGTTATCAGTCAGGATCTTGTTGGCCAGGGTGAGCGAACGTTCCTTGACCTTGAAGTCTTCGTAGGCGTTGACCAGATCCCAGTAAATGTTCTCAATCTGGCTCACCGTGGAGATGACCTGGAGGCGGAAGGCTTCCTGGCTGCTCTTCTTATTGTTCTGGGCAATTCGAATGAATCGCAAGTTCACGCTCCGTCCTGCTCCCCACAGCAGGTGCTGCGTCAGCGTTGCCGTGAAGGAAGAGTTGAGCGTTGGATTGGTAAGGCTACGGATACTGTTGGAAGTGATCCGGTTGTTATTGAACCCGACACTCAACGAGGTGCCGGGAGAGAAGCCTTGCTGGTAGCTGATGTTGCCAACCGTAGTGTTCTGATCCAGGACTGAGGTCCCAGCGAGAACGGGGCTCGACTGCGGCACGACCTGCCGTTCGAACTGTACTGTCCCGTTCAACACAGGATCATATGCCGGAGCCGGGGGGCCGGAGCCCAAGGTTGAACTTACGATGCCTCCGGCTCCTGTGCCTGCGCCGCCAGCGCCCGCGGTAGTCCCGCCCGCTCCCGTGCCGCTCACCCCTGCCGCCGTGGCGCCGGTGCCGCCGGGGGTGTTTTGCACCAGGCCGAAAGGCACACCCTGAAAGGACTGGCCACCCTTGGTACGCAGAATGTCAGTGTCGGCGACCGGCAGAGTGTAGCGGGCCACAGCGATGTCGAGGTTATCTACCAAGGCGATGGCGAGGGCGTCATTCAAAGACAGCATGAACTTGCCGTTTTGAATCGTTGCCTGGATCCGAGGCGAGTTGGTGGTGATCGCCGGCGCGATGTTGCGCGGAATGTAGCGCGCAAACGGATTGGGGAAAAGCGGTACTGGCTTGGAAAAATCCACGTGGAATGGCTGCGGCAGTTGTTGCGGCTGGGGAGCGTTCGGCAACGGCGCGGCCGGCGGGTTCTGCTGTTGTTGGGAAAGCGCGATGGACGCATCCGCGCCGCCCGCCGAGGATGGGGGCGCGACGGTGCTCGACTGCTGGGCCACGGCGGGGAAAGTCAATAAACAGACCATGGAAGCGACTTTTCTTATGAAACCACTGCGGAAACAAGCTGCAGACATTCGTATTCTCCAAAAATGCATAAGCTTATACAGACGGCGGTTCCCTCTTTCCGTCAACGCGGTTATTGAAGATACGCGGAAAGCGCGCGAATGGTTCCCAGCAAAAAAACTCAGGAACACGCTGTTGTCGGAAAGAAGATAGTATATCGATTCAGGCGCATTGGATGTTGTTAAGAAGGGTCAGGACGCAGCTTTTTGCCGCGTAATCTCAAACTCACGCTGGCCTATGACGGCTACGATTTTGCCGGCTGGCAGGTCCAGCCGGATCGAGCCACGATTCAAGGGACGCTGCTAGCCGCCATCGAGCGCGTGACCGGCGAAAGCGCCATACCCCAGGGCTCAGGCCGCACGGACGCCGGAGTGCACGCGCTGGCCCAGGTCGCCAGCGTGAAGATCTCATCTCCGATTCCCACCGCCAATCTGCGCGTGGCGCTCAACGACACGCTGCCGCCTGCCATCCGCGTGCTCGGCGTGGAAGAAGCAGCCGAGGACTTCCACGCACGCAAATCGGCCCGGGCCAAGACCTACCGCTACCGCATCTATCGCGGGGAGATCTGCCCGCCGCTCCTGGCCCGCTATGTTTACCACCATCCCTACCCATTGGACGAAGCTGGCATGGTGGGCGCCGCCGCCATCGTGACCGGAGAGCACGATTTCACCTCGTTCGCCGCCGTGGACCCCGAGGCCAGAAAGGAAGAATTGCCACCCAACAACGTCCGCACCATCTACTCTTCGGAATGGAAGCGCGAAGGCCAAGAGATGATTTACACCGTGCGCGGCAACGGGTTTCTGCACCACATGGTGCGCAACCTGGTGGGCGTGTTTCTGATGGTCGGCAAAGGCAATCTCAACGCTGACGGGGTGCGCCGCATCCTGGAACTGCGCGACCGCTCCGCTGCAGCGGCCACCGCTCCTGCCAGCGGGCTGTTTTTGGTAGGGGTAGAATACTGACAGAAATCTCCGCGTACCGCCGATGCCATAGAGAATTCTTGACGTAGAGACGTGGCACCGCCACGTCTCACTCTTGCTCCCTGAAAAGTATTGTGGGTTTGAGAGTTAGACGCGGCGATGCCGCGTCTCTACGGCGTTGGGCGTAGAATACTGAAAAGCTATGAGTGCCGCGCATACGGAAATCACTGGAGACCAAATCACAGTTCACAATCCTGCCACGCAGGAAGTCGTCGGCAGCGTACCCAGCTTTACCGCGGACGAAGTCGACGCCGCGGTGGCCCAGGCGCGCGCTGCACAACCTAAGTGGGCCGCGACGCCTATCAGCGCGCGCCTCAAGGTGCTGCGCCGTTTCCGGGAGCTGCTGTGCGAGCAGAAAGACGCAATCGCCACGATCATCACTCGCGAAGCGGGCAAGCCGCAAGCCGAAGCTCTGGCCACCGAAGTTCTGGTGGCGCTGGATGGTACCAATTATCTGCTCGACAACGCGGCGGCATTTCTCCGTCCCGAGCCGGTGCCCCACGCCAATCCCATCATGAAACTGAAGCGCGGCGTACTGTGCCGCGAAGCCTATGGAGTGGTCGGCATTATCAGTCCGTGGAACTACCCTTTCAGCCTGCCTACGGTGCAGACGCTTACCGCCCTGGTCACCGGCAATGCCGTCGTACTCAAACCTTCAGAGTTCACGCCGTTCTCATCGCTCGAATTGGAACGCCTGCTGCGCGCGGCCGGCCTGGATCCCGCCTTGCTGCAAGTCATCACTGGCGAAGGCGCGACCGGAGTCGCGCTGTTGCAGTCCGCCATCGACAAGATCGTCTTTACGGGCAGCGTGGCTACAGGCAAACGCGTGGCCCAGGCCGCCGCGGCCCGCCTGCTGCCGGTGGTGCTGGAGCTCGGCGGCAAGGATCCCATGATCGTGCTTCAGGACGCCGACATCAATGTGGCTTCGAGCGCCGCGGTGTGGGGCGCGTTCATGAACGCCGGACAAACCTGCTTGTCAGTGGAACGTTGCTACGTGCATGAATCCATCTATGAGAAGTTTCTCCAGTCTTGCGTGGAGAAAACCGAGCGACTCCATGTTGGACTGGGAGAGGATCCCGTCACCGATATCGGCCCCATGATTCACGAGCGCCAGTTGCAGACCGTTGTGCGCCACGTGGCCGACGCGCTCAATCGCGGCGCGCGGCTGCTGGCCGGCGGCACGACAATGCCGCACCTTGGTCCCAACTTTTTCGCGCCCACCATCCTGGCTGACGTCAACCACTCCATGGCCGTCATGCGCGAAGAAACTTTCGGTCCAGTGCTTCCTGTGCGCAGTTTCAAGAACGAAGACGAAGCTGTGGCGCTGGCTAACGATTCCGAGTTCGGGCTTGCTGCCAGCATCTTCACCCGCCACGGCGGGCATGGGCAGGCCCTGGCACGGCGCGTCAATTCCGGCACCGTAATGGTCAATGACGTCATCGCCTGCTTCGGCATCAGCGAAGCTCCGCATGGCGGCGTGAAGTCCAGCGGCATCGGCCGCACGCACGGCCGCTTCGGCCTGGAAGAAATGGTTTGGCCCAAATACGTTGACTCTGACCGCTTGCCGCGCATGAAGAAACTCTGGTGGTACGGCTACGGCGAGGAGTTTCGCCAGCAGATGAGCGGATTCATCGAGTTTCTCTTCGGGAAAAACTTAATAAAACGCATGCGTGGAGCAATAACAAGCACACAATCCTATAGCCGGCGTAAGCCTTTTTAAGGTTACAATCTGCGTAAGGGGGCAGGAGCTTTAAAAAGTGGCGCTCAAACACTCCCATCTGATCTACGACTGGAATTCCGTACCAGGAGCGGAGTTCAGACCCGCCGGCCGGGTGCTGCTCAACGACGAGTCTCTTCGCGACGGCCTGCAGTCACCCTCAGTCAAAGATCCTCCGATTGAAGACAAACTGCGCATCCTGCACCTGATGGAAGACCTGGGGATTAACTCCGCCGACATCGGTCTGCCCGGAGCCGGACCGCGTGCGGTGGCTGACGTGGAACGTCTGGCGCGCGAGATCGCCGATTGCCGTCTGAAGATCAGAGCCAACTGCGCCGCCCGTACTCATGAGAACGACATTCGCCCCATTGCCGAGATCTCCCAGCGTGTTGGGCTGGCCATTGAAGTCGCCAGTTTCATCGGATCAAGCCCTATTCGCCGCTACACGGAAAACTGGACTGACGATTTTCTCCTGCACGCGACAGAAAATGCGGTGAAGTTTGCGCGATCGCTCGGCCTCGACGTCATGTACGTGACGGAGGACACTTCGCGGTGCGACCCAGAGACGGTGCGCCGGCTCTATTCCACGGCGATCGATTGCGGCGCCACGGCCATCGTGCTGTGCGATACGGTGGGCCACGCCACACCCAGCGGCGTCCGCGCGTTAGTGCAATTCGTGCTGGAAAATGTCGTGAAGCCGTCCGGACAAAAAGTTCGTGTGGACTGGCACGGCCATTCGGACCGCGGCCTGGCTGTAGCCAATTCGCTGGCGGCACTGGCGGCCGGCGCCGACTGCGTCCACGGGACGGCTCTAGGCATAGGCGAGCGCGTGGGCAATACCCAGATGGATCAGATACTGGTCAATCTGAAACTCATGGGAGTTGCTCCCTGGGATCAGCAGGACCTTACCAAGCTGAAAGACTACTGCATCAGTGTCTCCCGGGCGACGGGCGTCCCGATCCCGAGAAATTATCCCGTGATGGGCGAGGACGCATTCCGTACCGCGACTGGCGTGCATGCCGCCGCGGTTATCAAGGCCTTCAAGAAGGGCGATCTCGATCTCGCCGACTCAGTCTATTCGGGCGTTCCAGCGCATGATTTCGGTTTGGAACAAGCCATCGAAATCGGCCCCATGAGCGGCAAATCGAATGTCATCTTCTGGCTGGAGAAAAGAGGCTTGGCTGCTAGCGAAGATGTGGTCGAACGGATTTTCCAACGAGCCAAAGCTTCCGACCGCTGCCTCAGCAACGAAGAGATTCTCTCTTGCTGCCAGAACGCTCCTGCCGGCATTCGATAGCATGCGCATAGTGGCTGAGCTGCGATCGGATCGGGTTTCTGACTTGCTGTTTTCTGAGTTGCTGTTTACGGTTCTCCCAAGCAGTGGCTGCGTTTCACGCCATAAGCCATAAGATGAGATCAAGCACGGCCCAAATAGCCGCTCGGGTCTGAGCGCCAGAGGCGCGACGGGAAGGTAGCCCACGGCAAAGCCGTGGGGACAGGTCGCGAACAACCCCGAGCGCCAGAGGCGCGGCACAATTCCGAAGTTCACGTGAGGAATTCGGCCATCTCGATAATTCAGACGAACACCCTTCCGGGGACCTTCAGCTGATTCTTTGGAGCCGTGTCGCGCCTCCAGCGCTCTGAATTCATAACGCATGTCACCCACGGCTCGCGCCGTGGGCTACCCTGTGGTCGCGCCTTACGGCGCTTGGATTTTCCCCACACTAGACGCCGACGCCAGCGCACTACGCCGCCCAACTGACTGATAGAACTGCTTTAGATACAATAACCTACAAGCACCCTAGTTCCAGAGAGGAATTCCTTGGGACGGCCCTGATTCCAGGACAGCAACTTCTTGCGTATTGCCAGAATGTCTCGGCTGTTATTTAATGGTGCGCCAGAAACCAGGGTGTGAAGGCCAGGCGACATTGACTTCCCCCGGCGCTGGGTAACGGACCACCCTGAACATCCCCTTTGAAGGAGAGAAACGAATGAAGAGGCTCACAGTATTTGTGTTCGCCTTGTTGCTCGGCGCCAGCCTGTCGTTTGCGCAAAACACTGGCAGCGACAAAGACAAGGACAAAGGCACTGGTACCACGGCAGGCGACAAGGACAAAGGCAAAGACAAAGACAAGGGCGGTAAGAAGGGCCACAAGGGTGGCAAGAAGAGCAAGAAGGGACAGGGTGGTGGCACCACCACTCCGCCTCCGAAATAACCCTTCTGAAGTTTTTGCGACCCTCAAGCGGCCTCTGTCAGGCCGCTTGTTTTTTTCTGAGTTCCGGGCTCCACAAGATACGCGGGCCGGACCTTGTGGGATTGCGGTGCCCGGTTTTCCGGCCACCTGCCTGACCGAGAATCAAACACTATCTTGTTGCCAGAACGCCTGGGCTGGTATTTAATGGTGCGCCAGCACCCTGGACATTTCCTTCGAAGGAGAAACGTATGAAGAAGTTCACCGTATTCATTTTCGCTCTGTTGCTCGGCGCCAGCTTGTCGTTTGCTCAAGCGACCGGCGGCACTAGCACAGCCGCTACCACCACTTCCGGTGATAAGGACAAAGACAAAGATAAAGATAAAGACAAGGACAAAGACAAGGGCGGTAAGAAAGGCCATAAAGGTGGCAAGAAGGGCAAGAAGAAGAGCAGCGGCGACGCCACTCCGCCTCCGAAATAACCGTCCTGAAATTGTTTTGAACTTCCTCAAGCGGCCTTTTAACGGGCCGCTTGTTTTGTGTTGCACCTTTTTTCCGTGTGGCACCGGCACTCCTGCCGGTGCTTCCCTGGTTCACAAAGACGCTGAACACGGGCAGAGTGCCCGTGCCACACAATTCGCTCTGTCCAGGTCCAAAACTGTTGCCTTAAAACCGGGTTTGATTGAGTAACTCTGAACTTCCCTTGACTCTAACTTCACTTCAAAGGAGATTGCATGAAGAAGTTTTCTACGGTTGTTTTCACCATGTTGCTGGCCGGAAGTCTAGCGTTCGCTCAGAATACCGGCGGCGACAAGGCGTCCGTTAAGGGCAAAGCCCACAACCCACAGGAAAGCGTAAAGACGGGCAGGGGCAAGAAAAGCCACAAGGGCGGCAAGAAGGGCCACAAGGGCGGTAAGAATCACAAGAAGGGCAGCCCTGGTACCACCACCCCGCCTCCGAAATAACTGTCTGATCGGAATTGTTTCGACTCTCAAGCGGCTCCATCTGGCGGGCTGCTTGTTTCTTGGGGATCCGTACGTAGAGACGCGGCATTGCCGCGTGTAACACTCAACGCTCACAACGGTCTTTGCGCAGGTACGGGATTGCAGGTTGCGAATCCATCATCGGATCGCGGAAACACGGGAAAGACACACTATATTCATGGTATTGGCATTGAGACGTGGCGGTGCCACGTCTCTACGTCATGATTCTCGTGCGCAACCTGGTTCCTGCTGGTGTGCGCACACATCAATCCCGTTTTGCCCAAAACTATTGCCTTAGAATTGGGTTCAATTGAGTAACTCTGAACTTCCCGTATTCGGACTTCCCCTAAAGGAGATTGCATGAAGAAGCTTTTGACTGTCGTATTCACCATGCTCCTGGCGGTCAGCCTGTCGTTTGCCCAGGACACCGGCGGCGACAAAGCTGCCACCGCTGGTGGCACAACCAAGCAGGACACCGGCAAGAAGCCTGCCGCTACGCCCGCGACCAAATCCAAGACCAAAACCAAGAAAGGCCATAAAGGCGGGAAGAAAGGCAAAAAGAGCACCGGAACAGGCACAGGTACAGGAACCGGAACTGGCGCCACTCAGCCGTCGACTCCGCCGAAATAGTTCCTTCCGATGCTCACGGCGGCCTCCTGCTGAAGCCGCTCTTTTCCGTGCCGCACCACGGGCTCTAGGTTGCTACATCCTAAGAGAAACTCTTAATTGCCAGACATCCGCAACTGGTATCTAATTTGAGCAACTCTCAAACATCTTCCTTCAAAGGAGAGAACGGCATGAAGAAGTTAGTCACATTCGTATTCGCACTGCTGCTCGGCGCGAGCCTGTCCATGGCACAAGCCGGCGGCGGCACCACTGGCAGCACCGGCACCAGCACCACGCAGCCTGAAACCAGCAAGAAAGGCAAAAAGGGCAGCAAGAAAGGTCATCACAAGGGCGGCAAGAAGAGCAAGAAAGGCAGCAGCAGCACCACTCCGCCCCCGAAATAACTATCTGAATTGCTTCGATCTCAAGCGGCCTCAAGCAGGCCGCTTTCTTTTTGCGATCTCACCGCTAACTGGCCTGAAACTGAAAGGCGGCCGCAAGGGCCGCCTTTTTGTTTGCATGCGACTCCCGAAAGTCCGTGCAATTCCCGCACATTTTTTTTGCGCTACGTCTTGAACCTGTTTCTCGGCGCCTGGTTCTCACATTTCAGATGAGGCTTGGCCGCCTCGCTGAACAAAGGAGAACATCATGAAGAAACTGACTGCTTTCGTAATAATTCTTGCTCTGACGTCCTTTGCATGGGCGGGGAGTACTGCATCCTCTCGCGGCACCAAAGCTCTGAACCCCCAGCCTCTGCCTCCAGGAATGAAAGTCGAACTCAATCCTCAGCCACTGCCGCCGCGAGTGAACACCAACGCCGTTTCCAAAGTCGCGGTGAATCCACAACCTTTGCCTCCGGGACAGAACGTCGCACTCAATCCTCAGCCCTTCCCTCCTGGCCCAAATGGCAAGTCCGCGATGAAGACGAGCTCGAAAGGGAATCTCAAGCCAGGAATGACGGTAGGTTTCAATCCTCAGCCTGATCCTCCAGGCGTGCAGAAGCACATGGACGCCAGCTCGCCCAAGTTCTACTGAGGCGTGTCAGGCGAAGGCACTTCTGAAGCGGCCCCGCTGGGCCGCTTCTGTGTACCGCCCGTTGACGGCAACACAACAATGGAAGTGCCGCGACCCAGCGCCGACCGGCGCGATTGAAAGTAGCCCGGCAGGAACTGCCGGGTTAGCGATAGGGAAGGACCAGTCCCGGCAGGGACGGCTGAATCTGTCTTCTTCTCTCAGCTCAGGCCGTCTCATGACAAGCAGAACGCTACGGAACAAAGGGTGCGCGTGGGTAGGACCTAGATAGGCTTCAGCCGTCCCTATCGGGGCTTCATGTTCGTTCTCATCTCCTACCCGGCAGTTCCTGCCGGGTATTCTCAGACGCGCCTAAGCGGCGCTTTGCAATCGCCGCCTCAAAATGGAAGAAGCAGCGTTATCTCGTGAGGCCGGCAGAGGGCCCACACTCTTTTCGAGTCAAGCCGGGGTGCGCGGGTTATAGTAATGCTCAGGCCATGCCCCTGCGCTCATCATCTACGGACCCGCGTGCACCCATCACGCCCCAGCAGGAGGTGGCCCGCATCGCCGGCATGCGCTCTGTGCACTCGGCGTTTCTCTTTCTTCACAACCAGGAGTTGGAGTTCCGGCGTTGGCAGCGCGAGCTGGCGGAAGTTCCGGCGCCGCCGTTTGGCGAAGCCGGACGCGGCGAGTGGCTGCGGCAGCGGTTCTCCCAGCTGGGCCTCGAAGATGTTGCCACGGACGACATCGGCAACGTCTTCGGCCTCCTCGAAAAGAACAGCGGCCAGCCGCTGGTAGGCGTGAGCGCGCACCTGGACACGGTCTTTCCCCTGGGCACGCGGCTTGAGACCCGCGAAGAAGGAAACCGGCTGCACGGTCCCGGGATCAGCGACAACGCCGCCGGCGTGGTGGCCATCTTGGCCGTGGTATCCGCGCTGAAGCGTTCGCAGTTACAGCTCGCAGGCAACGTGGTCTTCATCGGCAACGTCGGCGAAGAGGGCGAAGGCAACCTGCGCGGTATGCGGCACATTTTTTCTTCGTCGCGATGGAAGGATTCGATCCATTCGCTTCTGGTGATCGACGGCGCGGGCACTGACACCTACGTCACGCAGGCGCTCGGCAGCCGGCGTTTTGAAGTCAGCTTTCGTGGACCTGGCGGCCACTCCTGGAGCGACTTCGGCATCCCCAACCCCATCGTCCTGCTGGCGCGCGCTTTGGCCCGCTTCAGCGAAGTCACAGTCCCGGCGGCGCCACGCACCACGTTCAACGTCGGCGTGATCCACGGCGGGACTTCCGTGAATTCCATCCCGGCCGCCGCCACTGCCCGCGTCGACCTGCGCTCAGCTTCCGGGCAGGAGCTGCAGCGGCTCGAAGAACACTTGCGCGAGTGCGTGAACGAAGCCTGGAGCGAGGTTCCTCTTTCGTACCGCGCCGGGGAACCCAAGGTCACTTTTGCCATCGAGTCCATCGGCGACCGTCCTGCCGCTGAACTGCCCGGGGACGCCCGCATCCTCGAAGTCCTGCGTGCAGTGGACGCACACCTGCGCATCAAGTCCATTCCCCGCCTGGCGTCCACAGACGCTAACGTGCCTCTCGCTCTGGGCAAGCAGGCCTTGACCATAGGCGCGGGCGGCGATGGCGGCGGCGCCCACACGCCGCGCGAATGGTTCGACTGCATGCATCGCGATATCGGATTGAAACGTATTCTGTTGACTCTTCTCGCTCTCGCCGGAGTGCGTGAATGAAAATTGCTTTGGCGTTGTTCCTTGGACTCATGATGACAAGTTTGCTGGTTGCTCAGAAACAAGCTCCTGCCGACGTGATTTTCATTAACGGCGACATCTATACGGGCATGGCTCGTTGCATAAGCCCTACAGGCGGTTTCGGCGAAGGATGTTCACCGCAGGCACAACAGCCCCCGTGGTCTGAGACGATGAAGATTCCTGGCTACCGCGTCCAAGCCATGGCCATCGCTGCAGGGAAGATCATCTTTACCGGCAGCAACGAGATCGCGTTATCTCTGAAATCGAAAAAGACGCTGGTAATCGATCTCCACGGCCGTTTCGTTATGCCTGGGTTCAACGATGCGCACACACACCTGGCGTCGGCCGGTTTTGAAAAGCTCAACGTTGATCTGGTGGGGACCAAGTCGCTTGCAGAGATGAAAGAGCGCATCGCTGCGCGCGCCAAGACCGCGACCGCGGGCGAGTGGATCACCGGCCGTGGCTGGGACCACACGCTGTGGTCTGTGCAGACGACACCAACTCGCACAGACATTGACGCCGTGACTGGCGATCATCCGGCGATCTTCAACCGCGTGGACGGGCACATCGCCATCGCCAACAGTGCCGCGCTCAAGGCCGCGGGCGTCACCGCGCAGACGCCCGACCCGCACGGCGGCAAGATCGATCGCGACGACAAAGGCGAGCCGACGGGAATTCTGCGCGAAACCAGCATGGAATTGGTCTACTCGAAAATTCCGCCGCCGACTCCGGCGCGGCGCCGCCGTGCCATCGAACTTGCGCTCGAGGACGCAGCGCAGTGGGGCATCACCTCCGCGCAGGACAATTCCGAGTGGGATGACTTCCTTACTTACGAACAACTGGAAAAAGAGGGCAAGCTGACGTTGCGCATCTCCGAGTGGCTCCCATTTGACGCACCGGTGGAACAATTGAAGGCACACCGCGCTCACCACACGCCCTGGTCGGATCCTATGCTGCGCACGGGCATGCTCAAGGGCTTCATGGATGGCTCGCTGGGTTCGCGCACCGCTGCGATGCTGGCGCCCTTCACCGATGATCCCAAGAATTCCGGCATCCCCCGCTACGAACAGGACGCGCTCAACCAGATGGCCGCGGAGCGCGCGCAGGCAGGGTTTCAGCTCGGGTTCCACGCCATCGGTGACCGGGGCGCGCGCATGGCCCTCGACGCGTTCGACTATGCGATCGAGCACAACCCCGCGCCTACCCGCAACCTCCGCTACCGCATTGAACACGCGCAGGTAGTGGCGCCGGAGGACTACAAGAAGTTCAAAGAGCTGGGCGTGATCGCATCCATGCAGCCCAACCATCTGCTCACCGACATGAACTGGGCGGAAGCGCACATCGGCGCAGCACGGGCCGCGCACTCGTACGCGTGGAAGGAGTTTCTCGATGACGGCGTGGCCGTGGCCTTCGGCACCGACTATCCCGTGGAACCAATCATGCCGTTCCGCGGCGTCTATGCCGCCGTGACCCGCAAGAATGAAGCCGGTACCAAGGAGTATTTTCCTCAGCAAAAACTCAACATCTACCAGGCGATCGCGGCTTACACCACCGGCTCGGCTTACGCCGAATTTGCGGAGAAGGAAAAAGGCCTGCTTGCGCCGGGCATGCTGGCTGACTTCGTCGTGCTCGACCGCGATATCACCAAAGTTGCGCCATCGGAAATCCTGAAGACTGGGGTGTTGCGGACCGTGGTGGGGGGAACGACGGTGTACGAAGCCAAGTAGGGTCTTGTGGCCCAGCGGCCCTCGGCTGGGAAAAGCCACACCGGCGAGGGCGCCGGTGCCACACGTGCATTTAACCCCGCACTTGTGTCTTGGTACTCTCCATCTCCGCTAATCGGGCCCTGCGCCGGTAGGAGTCCCGTAGCAACCAGGCCAGGTAGAGCACGATCAGCAAATTGACGCCGAGTATCAGCCACCTCCATCCTCCCGTAGGATGGCGGGCCAGGTGATATACCTCAAACGGCACGTAGAGTGAGCCTGCGATCAAGGCAAACCATTCTGCCCATTCCTTTTCCAACCACAGGCCGGCGGCTTCGACAAAGCGGATCAGCACGTAGAGAAAGATCAGCAGCGCGATCACACGAAGCCCGCGAGGCGTGAGGCCGCCCACTGTGCGCTGCAGCCATCGGAAAAAGTGTCCATCAGGGTTGAGATGGATCACCTTGTGTAGGGCGTTCAGCAGGCGATCCGCCACCACCTGCATGTCCTTGTGACGCAGCGTAAGGACCCAAATGGCTGCCAACACTCCCAGTGCGCCTTTGGCGGCTTCAAAGAGAGCAACGCCGCGAAGACCAAAATGCCTGACGAAGAAACCTTTAGGGTGGTGCTCCATGGGCTAGCAGGAAAAAATCTCTATACTCCCCCGGCGCCTCTATTGTAAAGAAAAGTCACGGGGGCTGCCGTTGCGACCGAAGATTCGCGTTCGCGTTTCCGTTCTCCGGCTTTTAACGCGACTTTAATGCCTGCCTGTAGTCAAAGACGCTTTCCTTTACTTGCTAATTAACACCCGCGTGACGATGGATTCAGTCCAGGAGCAAAGAAAAAACAACCTGTCCATTGCCCTTGCGTAACACAGTGACAACGCTGCATCCTGTCATCCTGAGCGGAGCGAGAGTCGAGTAAGCACGAGACGAGCGCGTAGTCGAAGGACCCCGAGAATGCTTGGAGTGAGAATGCCACGCCAGGGCATTCGCGCGAAGCAGCATCGAGAGAACTCCCAGTGGCAGCATGCTAAAAGCCACACCTTCGGGGTTCTTCGACGCGCGCTCATCCCGCTTTCAGCGGGACTCGCGCTTGCTCAGAATGACAGGCTCCAAGATTTCGTTCTATGAACCAGATTACTCAACGACCAATTCCCTACCTCGCGGACTTAAACACAGAGAACACGGCGCCCTGGGGGTCGGCCAGAATGGCCCACGTTCCCACGCCTTCCATGAATTTGGGAGGCATCAATGTTTTCCCGCCGAGCTGCTTGGCCTTGACGACCGCGGCTTCGACGTCGGCAACTTGAAGGTAGAGCAACCAGTGTGCGTGCGATTTCGGGTCGCGATGCGCGGCGGGTGGTATGCCGCCGATATAGTCCTCACCATTCTTGATGTGTAGATAACCGGAAGAGTCTTTTTCCGCCTTCTCGAGCTTCCAGCCGAACAGAGATGAATAGAACTTGGCGGCGCGATCAGGATCTGGCGTGCTCAAATCCGCCCAGCACAGCGCGTTGTCTTCGCCGGCAACGCCGATGCCCTGGGTTCGCTTTGGCTGCCAGATGGAGAAAGCCGCGCCGGTGGGATCATGGATGACGGCCATGCGGCCGGCGTCCATAACGTCAAAGGCCGGCATCAGGATATTGCCGCCGGCCTGCGCGGCTTTGGTCGCCGCCTGGTCAGCGTTGTCCACCGCAATGTACAACGACCAGTGAACGGGTACGCCACGGTCAAGCTGGTCCTTGCGGAGGGTGTAACCGGCGGCAACGTCGCGGCCACGGAGCTTGAAAATGGAATAGAACTCACCCGGGCCCATCGGGTTGTCGGTCACAGACCAGCCAAAGAGCGACGTGTAAAACTGCTTGGCCGCGTTCTGATCGGTGGTGACCAGTTCAATCCAGCAGAAGGAGCCCGCGGGGTGCTTTTCGATGTTAGCCATAGCGGGGTCAGTATACCGTGTGGAACAAGCATCCATCTGTAGATCGGGTGATCGGAAATCACAGAGATGTGCCCTATCGAGGATCCGGTTTGATCAGGCCGAGTTCGCAGCCTTAGGTCGGTGCCCAGATCACACGATCACCCGATCACCGGATCACCCAATGCCGCGATTCTCGTGTACACTCACGCAACATGGTTCCCAAAATACTCCTTCCTCTCGTATGCGCAGCTTGTGCCTTGACCGCGGCCGCCCAGTGTTGTCCAGAGAAACCACAAACCGTCAAGCGCCAGGTGCTGTGGCAAAAGCTTCAGGAAGAGCTGCACGGCGTGGACCACCAACTCGACGGCGTGTTGGCGCTGGCGGTGAAGGACCTGACCTCCGGCGAAGAGTTCTTCATCAATGCCGACGAGATCATGCCCCAAGCCAGCTCCATCAAGATCACAGTGCTGGCGGAACTTTACCGCCAAGTGCAGCAAGGAAAATTGAAGTTGACGGACGAATACATCGTCCGCTCCGAAGATCTGGTGCCGGGCAGCGACATCATGCTGGGCCTGACTCCGGGCGTCACGCGGCTTACACTGCGTGACTTGGCCACCATGATGGTCGCGGTGAGCGACAACAGCGCCACCAACGTGTTGATCTCCCGCGTCGGCATGGACAACGTAAACGCCATGCTGGAGTCGCAAGGCCTGCACGTCACACGCCTGCGCCGCAAGATGATGGACCTGAAGGCCGCCAGCGAAGGCCGCGAGAACGTGGCCACGCCGCGCGAGATGATGACGCTGCTCGAAACCATTCATCGCGGCAAGCTGCTCAACAAAGAGATGACTGAAGACTTTCTCAAAGTCCTGAGCACGCACAAGGAAAGCTCTATGCTGCAAGGCCTGCCCGATGACGCCGTCGCCGCCAATAAGCCGGGCGAACTCGAAGCCGTCCGCAACGATTCCGGAATCGTCATGGTCAAAAACCGGCCTTACATCCTTTGCGTGATGACCGCGTACCTGAAGGACGAAAGAGACGGCTCCGCAGCCATCCGCAAGATCGCGGCCCTGACCTACAGCTATTTTGACCGCGTCGGCCGGGCGTCCGAATACGGGCGCGTGGTGTCGCCGAAGTGAAATGTTCGACTCTTTTCGCCACTTATAACCTGTCATCCCGAGCGGAGCGCCGCTAACGCCTGTCCCCAACGGTCAAGATGGGCGCAAAGCCGAGGGACCCCGAAAGTGTGTCCCTGACCATGCCCCTTCAGGGAGTTCTCTTGATGCTGCTTCCTGAGAACGCCTTGACGCTGCATTTACGCTCCAGGCATTCACGGGGTCCTTCGACTCGCCCTCTCCCGCTCTGCGGGATCGGGCTCGCTCAGGATGACAGGGGATTGGGGTGTCACTGTGGATTGAAAGATCAATCACAGCGAGGCAATTTCACTTCCCTGCCTTCTCCAGCTCCCCAGTCGCAGAGTCAATGGCCGCGGCATAGTCTTCGAGAGCTTTGGCCACGCGGGTGATTTCTCTCTCTGCTTCCGAGTAGCGCTTTTCCTCAATTCCTTCGCGAATGCCGGGCATCGTCTTGGCGCCGTAACCGGTATAGAAGCCGGGCGCGTAGATCAGATGCTGATACCAGGGACGCCGCGGCAAGCCGTCTGCGTTGGTCAAACGCCGCTCGCACTGAATGAGCTTGTCATTAAGCGATTGCAAGGCCTGCGCCGAGACGCTGCTTGAGTTCAGGGCTTTGATAGCTTTGGCGTAATGCTCGGCGCTGCGTTCCAGGATCGTCTGCGCGTTGTCCAACGGAGCGAAGTTGATGAACGGAGGAACCTCTTCTTTGGGTGGCGGCACCGTCGGATGCCGCGGATCGGAGGCCGCGCTGTAGGCCCCGTCATCGATGTTCTGGTTGCGTTCGCGAATCTCGTCCTGCTTGTCTTTGAGCATCTTCTTGAGTTCGTCGGAGTAGCGGCGGGTGGTGTCAGCGAAATCGGTGAAGTCGTAGGGGAGAACGTCGGCGTCGGCGAAACGCATAACCATGGTGCCAACGGTCTGGGCCAGGGCAACGCCATAAACGAAATCCTTATCGGCAAAGTGCGTGTACCAATAGAAGTCGTCGTAGACGGAGTGGTAGATGCCGCCTTCGTCCTCGCCGCCGTAGCCGATGTTGAGGGAAGCCACGCCCAGGTGGTCGATGAAAGCGGTGTAATCGCTGCCAGAGCCAAGCGGACCGATGCGAAGGTCAGGGCGCGTGCGCGCTTCTTTGCGGTCGGCGGTATCCGGTCCACGCGCTCCCACCAGACGCGCCGCCTGCGTCCGCTTCCACACCGAGATTTTTTTCTCGGGGTCGGTGATGTCGCGGGCCACGCCGTTCACGAATTTTTCCAGCGAGTGCGAGCCTGATGCTCCAAGATAGCCGCGCCCGTTGCCGTCGGTATTGATGTAGATGGCGGCGTGCTGCTTGAGCTCGTCGCCGTGATACTCCGCCCATTCCGTTGACCCCAGCAGCATGGGTTCTTCGCCGTCCCAGGCGCAGTAGATGATGGTGCGCTTCGGCTTCCAGCCCTCCTTCACCAGCTTCCCTAGCCCACGCGCTTCTTCGAGCAGCGCTATCTGCCCGGCAATCGGGTCTTCCGCGCCATTGACCCAGGCGTCATGATGATTGCCGCGCACGATCCACTGGTCGGGCGCTTCGGACCCGGGGATTTTGGCGATCACGTCATACACCGGCTTGATGTCCCAGTTGAACTCCACCTTCAGGTGCACAATGGCCGGGCCGGGGCCTATGTGATACGCCTGGCCCAACGCGCCGCGAAAACTCACAGGGGCCATGGGGCCTTTGAGCGCTGCAAGCAGCGGGCGGGCGTCGCCATAAGAGATGGGCAGTGTGGGAATCTTGGTGAGCGTGGTGATGTCCTTGCGCGCTAGCCGCTTCACGTCGCCCTTGGCGCCAACACCGGGCGTGGTGGGATCGCCGGGGTAGACGGGCATATCCATCACGCTGCCGCGCTGCACGCCGTTCTCGTTGCGCATGGGGCCTTCGGGGAAGACGTCGTCTTCAAAGTAGCCGTCGTCGCGGGGATCGGAATAAATGATGCAACCGACGGCGCCGCGCTCAGCTGCGATCTTCGGCTTAATTCCACGCCATGAATTTCCATAGCGCGCAATCACGATCGCGCCTTTCACCGAGATACCCAGCCGGTCGAGCTCTTCGTAGTCCCGCTGCAAGCCATAATTGACATACACCAGCTTGCCGATGACGTCGCCGTCAATGGAGTAAGCGTTGTAGGCGGGAAGCTGCTCACTCTTCTGGTTGGAAGTCGGATCCGCGGCTACCGCCGGCTCCTCAAGCTTGGCGACAAACTTGGTGGGCGCGGTCATCTCCAGCACGCGCTCTTTGGGCGTAGGAAAGAGAACGTCGAAAGTCTCAATCTGCGCGTCCAGTCCCCAGGACTTGAACTGCGCCAGGATCCATTCGGCATTCTGCTTGTCGTAGGGTGAGCCCACATGATGCGGGCGCAAGGTCAGCCGCTGCATGGTATCGCGCAGGATTTGGGGATCGGGGACGTCACGGAATTTGCTCTCCAACTCGCGCTCGGCCTTAGAACTGGCTGAGGTGAAGCCGTACAACGGCTGGTCGTCATTGTTCGCAGCGGAAAGCGTTAGCAGAATAAAAACGGTCAGCAGGACGGCAAAAAGGACGCGTCGCATCACGGGCTCCTGTGCGTGGGTGGTTTAGCAGCAAGAGATTGTATATGAGTCCGGCGAAAGCGCCAGTGGCGTTCTGACGACTGAATGGTTGGGAATTTTCTGACGGCGCGATTGGACCCAAGGCTCAAAGTTTGAATGAGAACTCCCAGACTCCCCGATTTGCTAGAGATCGTCATCCCGACGGCCGTGAAGCGAGCGCGCGTTCTCACTAGCGCGCGAGCAGGCCGGAGGGACCTTGTGGTTTTCAACACCTCGATTTCGATGGGCAAGACACAAGGTCCCTCGCTCCTATTCGGGCGCTGGTGACGGCGGGCCCTCATGGACGGAACTCGGGATGACGCTATCGATGAAGGAAGAATGCAAGTTCTCACGAACACACTGCGAGTTCATGCTATTGGGTAGCGCGCATCATCACTTGCGGCGCCCGGCACTCGCGCACGCTGGCTGTGCACGCCCGGTATTGGAGGTCCTTGGTCAGGCAGACTTCCACGTTGATCAGGTCGCCGTTGCGGCAGGAAACGCGGAACGCTTCCGGCGGGGCATGGTTGGCCTGGGCAAAACTTCGCTCAACGTCTTTGGCGGCAACGGTCTGATCGTGGTCCAGATTGCGATACACCTCCGGCACACGGATGGAGTTGAATGCCTGTTCAACTTTCGCAAAGTAATCCGCGGCAGAGAGACCGCTGCAAACGCCGTGTTGCCGCCATTCGTGCTGGATCAACCCTTTGCTGGGAAAGTATTCGAGCATGTGACGGACGGTCGCGTGAGAAACGGGCCGCGCGGCGGCGCAGCCCAGGGGCGGTGATCCACTGTTGTTCTGCGGCCACAATCCGTGGAGAACAAAGTCGGCGCGCGCGCCGAGCCGGCACTCATTGGAATGATCTTTGGGATGGCCACCGCAATAATTCGGCGCCCAGGAGAGCGCAAGCACGTAGTAATCGAACTGCCCTTCGGAGCCGGCCGCCGCTTCCTGCTGCGACATAGGCATACCGAGGGAGATGGAGAACAGGGCCAGGACGTACAGCGCCATTAACGCGCGCTTCATGGCACACTCCTTACACTTCCTCAAGCTGAAACAATTCTAGCGGGAAAACGAGACGTTGGAATTCGGCTAAGGCTTGGCTCCGGGAAGTGCCACAAACTCGCTGGTGACATTGCCGCTGGAACTGATAGTGTGCACCGCGAAGCCTAGATGTCCGCCGAGCGGGTTCCAACTGGTGGCGGTGCCCTCATGGAAGGTGATGCCGTTACTGGTGAAGACCATGAAGTCGTGCCAGTGTCCCACCAGCATGTGCTTCACACCCATCTTTTGCAGCGACGCCAACTCGCGCGAGCGAAACGGATCGCCCACCACCCAGTACGGCCGGCTGTCAGGAAAGCCGCCGTTGCGAAACAGCGGGATGTGTTGCACGGCGATGACGGTTGCCCCTTTGGGAATCGAAGCCGCCTGGCCCGACAACCACGCAAGCATCTTGGCACCTTCCGCCAATGTGTCCGAGGGCAGAGGCGGCGATGGGTTGTTGTTGACATTCTCGAAATTGCCCAGAAGCTGCGAATCGACGACTATGAAGATGACTCCGCGAACGTCAAAACGGTAGTAGTCCGGGCCAAAGACCTTGCGGTATTGGGCGACGTTGTGCAGATGAACATCGTGGTTGCCGGGCACGTAGAAGAGCGGGACGTGCAGTCCCTTCAGGATGCTGCGGGCAATCTGCCAGGCCATGGCATTCTCGCCGATGTCGCCGGTGACCACTACCGCGTCAGGATGTATGGCGTTGATCATCTGGACGGCTTTGCTCAGATTCTCCGCCGCGTGCGGCGCCTGCGATAAACCAATGTGGGTGTCGCTGAGCTGGACAATTTTGACCTGCGGGTAGCAGGCAATCGAGGAAAAGCCGAGGGTGAGTGCCCACAGCAGAAGAACCAACAACGTCTTTCGGGTGCGCATACTAGTCCTCCTCCAGCCGGGGTCCTCATCGCGCTCCGGTCTTGGCGCGAAGGGCTAGTCGAGCTGAGTATTCGCTACAATGAAACCATCGTCAGATCTATAGGAAACGCTCCACAAGCGTTGGGGTTGTCAGCTCGGGTGATCTGAAGGAACACGGTTTTCTCTTCGCTCACTCATTATTCGCTGCGCTCAAAACATCGTTGGAGCTTCGGCGGGTGAAGGAGAATCTAATCTATGTCTATGTCAAATCATGAGGTTGCGGTTTTTGGCGGCGGTTGTTTCTGGTGCATCGAGGCGGTATTCGATAGCCTTCAGGGCGTGAAGTCCGTGGAGTCCGGATACGCCGGGGGCCACGTGGAAAATCCCACGTACCGCCAGGTGTGCGGCGGTGACACGGGCCACGCTGAAGTCGTACGCATTACGTTTGATCCCAGCGTGATCAGCTACCGCGACCTGCTCGACGTGTTCTTCACCGTGCACGATCCCACCACGCTCAACCGCCAGGGCAACGACATGGGCACGCAGTATCGCTCGGTGATCTTCTATGGCTCGGAAGCGCAGCGGGCGGCGGCAGAAGAAGCCATCCGCGAACTCAACGCCTCACGAACCCTGCCGGGGCCCGTGGTGACGACACTCGAGCCCGCAGGCAAATTTTTCATGGCGGAAGACTACCACCAGGAATATTTCGCCAACAATCCCGCACAGCCTTATTGTCTGATGACGATTCCGCCCAAGCTCAAGAAGCTCAAGCAAAAGTTTGCAGAGAGGATTAAGACATAAAGAAGTTTATGTGATTGTGTGGCACAGGCACTCTTGCCTGTGCAGAAGCGTCCTTCTGAAGGATATAAGCACCGGCAGGAGTGCCGGTGCCACACACCATTTATCTTCTGTCCTGCGCTATCCTGGAATCATGTCCCCTTCTCTTCCCGCGCGCGACCAGCAACTCGTCCAGATCGTGGATGCGGCTCTGGCCGACGCGGCGCGCAAAAGCGGCCCGTGGCTGGCGTGCCGCAAGGGATGCACGCAGTGTTGCATCGGGCCGTTTCCCATCAGCCAGCTCGATGTCGCCCGCCTGCGTCAGGGAATGAAAGAACTCGAGGCCGCTGATCCGGCACGCGCCGCCCGGGTACACGGTCGCGCCCGAGACTCCGTTGCCCGTCTGGCGCCTGCGTTTCCCGGCGATCCGGCTACGGGAATCCTGGCTGAAGACGAAGAATCTCAAGAGCGCTTTGCAGGTTTTGCGGATGACGAACCTTGCCCAGCTCTTGATCCCGCAACGGGACTGTGCGACCTCTACGCCGCGCGTCCCATGACCTGCCGGACGTTTGGCCCTCCCGTGCGCTCTGGGCCGGAGGGCGGGCTGGGGGTGTGCGAGCTGTGCTATCACGGTGCTTACGATGAGCAAATCGCAGCGTGCGAGATGGTCCCCGATCCCGATGATCTGGAGCCGTCGCTGATCAAGGAAGCAGAGGATGGCAGCGGCGTGCGCGGCAACACGATTGTGGCATTTTGCTTGCGGGATGGAGCCTGATCCCGCGTCGCTATATGGGAAAAGTAAGATCCCGGACGTAGAGCGGCATTGCCGCGTCTGACTCTCAAGCCCACGATGCCTTGACGGAGAAAGATTGAGACGCGGCAATGCCGCATCTCTACGTTTGCTTCTTCGCATTCCCCGGAGCCACCGCCAGGTTGTTCTTCACCGAAAAGATGCCGGGGACCGAGTTGGCCCGGATGCCGGCAACGTTCTTGTCCGCCTGGTTGTCCACCACGCCTTCCAGCGTAACGTGGCCGCGGTCCACGATGATATGGATCGGCCGGTTCGAGCCGACGCCGTAGCGTTGCAGCGAGGAGTAACCGTAGATCGCCCTGAAAAGCCGGGCGCGCAGGCGATCGTCCATCGGCGAGGGCGGCAGCACTTCAATCTGATTGTTCACGTGCTCCACGCCTTCGATCTTCTTGATCGAATTCGCCGCGTCATCTTTGAGCGAGGGACGTACAACTTTCCCGTAGAGCGTTACCGTGTAGCCCTGCACCTTGAAGCCAATGACGTCAAACTCCGAATAGTAGGGCAGCATCAGGATCTGGTGCCTGACCTCGCGCGTCACGCGCTGGGTGAATTGTGGCGGAGGTTGAGAAGACTTGGAGCTCTTTTGCGCGGGAGCCGGAAACGACAACAAGAAGCAAACAGTCAGGACAGCGAGGATTGATTTCATCACGCATGCCTCCTATCAGCAGCGTCAATTCCCCCCGCGGGCATCTCCTCTTTTATTGTAAGCGTTTTCGACTCAAAAGTTGGCAGTTGGCGCGTCCTCCAGTGGGTGGAGCAGGCATTTATGCCTGCGTCTCAAGCCGCTAAATGACCCGGCTTCAGCCGCGCCGTAACGATAAACAGATCAGTTCCAAACTTTGTGGCCCGGTGATTTGCACCGGCAGCGGCTAAAGCCGCCACATTCTACAGCTCCTACTGCAGGCCTGAAGGCCTGCTTCACCCTCTAGCTCAAGACGGTAACGCGAAAATTGTTTCAGGCAGCGCAATTACCAAATCTAGACTCACGCTCCCGCCGAGACCTCGATGTCTGAAATTGTGCCCACGGGAACATGATAGCGTTCCGTGCGCGGCAGGCGCCCGAAATATCCCAGCAGGAAGAACACGCCCGCGACGATGGCAAATGTGGCCAGGCGCAGGTGGTCGAGACTCGTCGCGGAGAGATCAAAGAAGCGTCCCAGGCGCCACATGGCCCAACTGGCAACCTGCGTGGGGACGACCATCCACACGGCCACGTAGAACCAGCCTTTTTCCGCACCTTCGCCACGCGTGGAGCGGCGCGCCCGCGGCGTGATGTCCAGCACCGTCGCCAGCACGACGACCGCAGCTAGAACGTAGTAGAGCTTTACGTAGAGCGAGTTGATCACCCATCTCCCAGTAAGAAAGTTGGTGACCAGTCCGATCAGGTTGATGGTGAACGGCACGAGCAGATCAATCCACGCGG
>DATFQZ010000055.1:0-17461 GCA_035263765.1 Candidatus Angelobacter sp.
TGGTGCAGGTGATCTTCGACAACGAGAGCCTGCTCTCCGTCGGCGGTTTCCCCACGGCGACTTCCACGGGCAGCAACCTTGAAGCCGTGGCCCGCGCCGCCGGCGTGCCGCACGCCAAGACTGTCACGTCCGTTCCGGAGTTCGCCGCTGCGTTCGGCGAAGCCATGAAGGCCAACGATCTCAGTTGTATCGTCGCCAAGGTCGAGGCTCTTGGTCCCAAGGCTTATGTCACCGACTTGGCGCTGCTCGAGAACAGGTTCCAGTTCAAGCGGTATGTCGAGAAGTTAAAGTCTTGAACACCTACCACGGAGACACGGAGGCACGGAGAGAATTCGAGTAAGTTGGTAACTGGGCAATTGAAAGTCAAATCGTGCTTGATCTGACGCCCAAAACACGCAATTGCCAGATTACGCACTTACCCAAATCTTAGTTCTCCGTGTCTCCGTGCCTCCGTGGCAGGTTTTGGTCTTCGTGCTAAAGGAAGAAATATATGCCCAATATCCTCGCTGACCTCATCACCCAGCTCAATACCGGCGCCCTTCGCGTGGTCGATCTGACCCAGCCGCTCAGCCCGCAGACGCCGCTGCTTCCCTTGCCTCCGCAGTGGCCCAACACTCCGCAGTTCCGCATCTGGGAGATTTCGCGTTATGACGAGCGTGGTCCGGCATGGTATTGGAACGGTTTTGAGACCGGCGAACACACGGGCACGCACTTTGACGCGCCCATTCATTGGGTGAGCGGCAAGGATTTGCCGGAGAACAGCGTCGACAAGATTCCGCCGAGGAAGTTCGTCGGCCCGGCGTGTGTGATTGACGTAACCGCAGACGTTGCGAAAGATCCCGACTTTTTGCTGACGGTGGAGCGCGTGAAGAAGTGGGAAGAGTTGTACGGAAACATTCCTGCCGGGGCCTGGCTTCTTCTGCGCACGGGATGGTCCAAGCGAACGGACCCGCAGCTGTACATCAACTTGCACAAGGATGGACCGCACACCCCAGGCTTCGTGAAAGAGTGCTCGGAGTTTCTGGCTAAAGAGCGTGACGTTCTTGGCGTCGGTGTGGAGACCGTAGGCACCGACGCCGGCCGGGCGGCGACCTTTGATCCGCCGTTTCCTAACCACTACGTCATGCACGGCAGCGGCAAGTTCGGTCTGGCGGGCTTGTGTAACCTGGACCAGCTCCCCGCGACGGGCGCCGTGGTGATCGCCGCGCCACTCAAGATCGTCGGCGGATCGGGGAGCCCGCTGCGGGTGGTTGCGATTACACCCTAAGCTTAACGAAATGCTTCCGCGTTGATGACGTAGACAGAAGATTGTGAGCGGCGGAGCGAATCAAGGGAGCGAAGCGTTTGTGCCCGCACTGTCTTGGCCTCCTGTGTTGATCCTGATGCTCTCAAAACGTCAGCGTAAATCAAGCGAGCCGATAAATAGATCGAGCCCTTAGCGCCGGCCGTTCGCTCAAGAATCGCGATTCCGGTTTGTACATCTTCGAGTGCGCGCCGGTTTTCTCCCAACGCCAGACGCGCGCGGCCGCAGAGAACATATCCCCATCCGGTCAGTTGGTGCTCGCTGCCGTGGACTTGCAGCCATAATCGGAGCGCAGTCTCGTAGTCCCCGAGAGCCCGAGGGTAGTCTTGACCGTGAAACGCAAGCCAGCCGGCATTGCTATCCATTGCCGCCTCGTCGGCGGGATTGGGCAGCGGTGATAGCTTGACCTCGGCGAAAGCCAGGTCCAGGTAGCTTTGTGCTTCATGGTATTGATGATTGTCGAGCGCAATAGCAGCTAAATTGTTATAAACCCTGGCGATTTCCGCATGATCGCCCTCGGCCCGAAAAATCGTGAGGGCGCGAAGCCTCAGCTTCCTGGACATTTCCGGCCGTCCAATGTCGTGATACAGCGATCCAAGATTGTCCAGTGCCACGGCCAAGTCTCTTTCGCCCGCCGGCTGTGACTTCAGGATTGAGATAGCGTTTTGATAGGCGTTTTCTGCTTCGACATATCGACCAAGGTCCTGGTAAGTAGAACCAAGCAGGACCCACGCATTTCCAGTGTCTACGGCACCCAGCCGGCTCGACGCCCGCACTAAGGGCTCCAGGAGCACAACTGCTTGCTGATATTCTCCGCGATCGCGTAGGCGGGAAGCCAGTAAGAGCTGCTCCGTTCCGCTGGTTTGCGCTGGCGCCTGGAAGGAAAATGAAATCAGAATGATGAAAACGAGAAAATAAGACCTGTATCTTACACACATGTCTGCCTTCTTCCTCTGCTTTCCAGCCCCGCGAACCCGGAAGACCGGATCTAGCCGCGAGGGCAGCTTTCTTCTTTGACGCAGAGAACAACAGAAGGACAGCAGGATGTTATTCACCGGCCCCGTCTTGCTAACCGCAAAGAGATGTCGCTTGCTAGTGAGGCACAGGGGACACGGGGACATAGAGATAACGTTCTTATCCCAAATTGGCTGACGTGAGACTGAGGCCAGGTTCGTGAGGCAACTACAACGTTGCTCGTCGCACCACGCCCGCCAGCGCCCGGTTGCGTTCCATCTCGCTGCTGATGGATTCGGCGGCCTTGATATAACTTTCGCGCAGGGCTCCCTGGAGTTGATATTTGCCGGCAACAGTCACCAGGACGCGGGCCTTCTCGTAATCGCTCTTGATGTGGCTGGTGGCCTCAATGACCTTGACCAGTGAAGCATCGCTCAACTTGTTGCGCTCCATGAGCGTCGTGAGGCAGCGCCCGCGCTCATAGTCGGAGTTGATGGACGCAACCACTTTCAGGTAGTTGTTCATCTGATTTTCATCGAACTTCCAGGTGTTGGCCAGGGTGGTGATCAGACGTGCCTTTTCATAGTCGGAACCGATCCTGGTCGCGGCGTCGATGATCTGGTCGACCTGGGTGGATGTCAGGGTATAACGCTGCAGGGGCGCCAGCAGGTCGCGCGACTTCTCGTAGTCGGAACCGATATTGGCGACCAGTTTCAGGTAAGAATCGAGATACGATTGTTCAAAAGATTTCTGCTCGATCAGCGACAACAGGATGCGCGACTTCTCGTAATCGCTCTTGATCGCAGAAGCGGAATCGAGCGCCGCGCGGACGTTGGCGGAGGAGATGTTCGGTCGCTTGAGCAACGCCATCAACACGCGGGCGTGTTCGTAGTCGCTCGCGAGTTTACCGGCGGCGCTGAGGAAGGCCGCGCGCGAGGTCTCGTCCGCAAGCTCGTACTGCTGGGAAACCTCCATCAGCACGCGTGCTTTTTCATAGTCGCTGCCGATTTGCGCTCCTGACTGGTTGATGATTCGCACTACAACCGGCGCGGGCAGGTTGGGCTGGTCGAGCAGCTTGCGGAAGTAGATGCCGCGGACGTAATCGCCCTGCAGGTTGTTGATCTCATCGAGGACGGCCGTGGGCCCACCTTTGGCCAGAAGTTTGGGCACACGGACGTCCGCAGCGAACCCGGTTGCGCGTTCCAGAGAGAGGAGGAAACTCGCAAACCAGGCTTTAGCTTCGTTCTCAAAAGGCTCCTCTTTGCCGTTAACTTTGAGCGAGTACTGCACGCCCTTGCCGGAAGGCGTGACGCGGACCTGACGGAGCGAGGCGTCTTCGCGCACGTTGATTTCAAAATAGCCACCCGAAGAGATACTCTGGATATCGGTGGCCTCGGCGTTGAATTGAATGTCGCCTTCGGCACGGAGCTCAACGCTGCAATCCTCGCCCGACCAGCTCGCAATCCAGCTCTTGTGGCCGTCCTGGCTGTTGATGCTCATGTTGTGCAGCTTCGCCTTGCTGCCGCACACGCTGATCTCTCCTCCGCCCGGAGCCGCAGGCACAGAAGGTACGGAGGGTACTGAGGGCACCGAAGGAACTGAGGGCACTGAGGGCACGGCGGCCGCAGCAGGCGGCGTCGACGCCTGGGCGATTTCCCCAACTTCGCCTGCGATAGCGACAGGCTGGCCTGGATGAGGTTCTGCGCCCGCGACACGCGGAGTCGAAGCGCGTTGCTCCGCTTCCAAGGCGGCAAGTTTGGCGCGGAGTTCCGTTACTTCCGAGCTCGAACTGGATGTCTTCGAGGAGGACTGCTCCGATTCGATCGCGGCGAGTTTCTCGCGAAGTTCAACCAGTTCGCGATCGGTCTCTGAAGAATGCGCGGACACCGTGGTTGCCGACATTTCAGTCTCTATCTGTTGTCCCGGGCGCAACGCAGCGATAGGCAGTGCCACGCCGAGTACTAATGCGGCTGCAGCCAGCGATGCGCGGCGCGAAACCGCTCCCCGACGTTGCCTGGGATTCAGCACTGCGAGCACACGGCCTTCCAACTGCGAACGGCGAGCCATGGCCAGGGCGCTCGCGAGCGCCGGCTGGCGCAAGTTGGAGACGATGTCGAGCAGCTCATGAGCGTAATCGGAAGCTTTCGTTCCTGCAGCCAGAACCTGGTCATCGCAAGCGCGTTCACGTTCCAAGCGCATAGCCCTGACCGTCAGCCAAGCCAGAGGATGGAACCAGTAAAGGACCGTTGCCGCCTGGGCCACGATATGGGTCACTGCGTCCAGACGCTTGATGTGCGCGATCTCGTGACGTAAGACGGCGCTGCGACGCACTTCAGACCATTCGCTATAGTCGGGAGGCAGAATCACTTTGGGATGCAGGACCCCGGCGGCCAGAGGCACATCGGTTTCTTTGCTCTCGAGCAAAGCCGTCTCACGGCGAAGTTCCAGCGACAGCGCCACCGCACGCGCTTGTGCATTCCAGTCAGGATCGCTCACCGGTGCAGCGCGCCGCACCAATCGCCCGAGCCGCGCCAGGCCGATGGACCAACGCAGGCCGAAAAGTGCCACGCCGAATAGCCAGGTCATCACCAGGATGCTAGGCCAGTAAACTGTAGCTCTGGTTTTGAGTTCTGCTTCGCGCGGCGTGTACGCCGAACCGGGCGCTGCAGGAGCAACCGGATCTATCTGGTTTTGGGCAGAGCTCACTTGCGGTTCGCGCGTCGTTGCTTCGGTGACAATCGGCTTCTGCTGCGCTAGAGGCTGTCTTGCGACAGGCGTGCCGGCGCCGGTTGAAGTCGTGGACCATACTTGAGGAGCAGCCTGAGCCGAAGGCTGTGTTGCAGAACGGGCCACGGAGAGCGCTGGAATTCCACGCAGATGCCAGGCGGGCAGCAGGCCGGAGAAGGGAAGCAGCAGAAGCGCGCCCAGAGTAAAAGAGCGCAACATGTGGCGCGCCGCCGCTGAGCGATGCTTCAATACCAAACTGCCGGCCCACGCCAGCGCGAGCAGTACGGTTGCCTTCAGAGCTGCATCCAGAATGATTGCCGATAGCGAAGCCAGATCGTACATACTTATCTTCCTTCCTGTTGCGCTTTCTTGATGAGCTGGGCGAGGTAGTGCCTTTCTTTTTCCGAGAGTTTGCTGTCTGACATTTCCAACAGCGCCGCCACCGCGCGCTCCGGCGATCCCCCGAAGAATGTCTTCACCATGTGTTGCAGAGCTGAGTTGCGGACCTGGCTGGTATCGTCTGCCGGCAGGTAGACGTACTTCAGCCCCTGTTGCTGGTGACGCAGGTATCCTTTATCTTCCAGCAAACCAAGCATGGCCCGAACCGCGGAATAGCTGGGCGGATCGGGCAGATCGCCTCGGACCTCAGCCACGGAGGCTTGGCCGCGACGGTAGATCACGTCCATGATCTGGCGCTCACGCCGGCCCAATTGCAGATGTTTCTGGCTGTCCATAGTTCTGTTGCCTTCCCCTTAGTGCTAATACACCAGCACATGCTAATACATTAGCAGACAATGTCAAGAGGAAAATCAATTATTTTTTGAACTGTGCATGTCCAAAGGACAAATCGGCAAGGTGCGGGAAATTGCTCCAGGATGCCAGCGTTTAAACGGAACAGGAGCTGAAGACAAACGCGAGTCTTTGAGCGTGTCATTCTGAGCAAGCGCGAGCCCCGAAGTGTCGGGGTGAGCGCGCGTCGAAGAGCCCCGGAGCTGCAGCCTCTACCAATGCTGCTGCAGGGAGTTCTCTCAACGCTGCTGCGCACGAACGCCTTGACGTTGCATTCTTCACTACAAGCATTCCCGGGGTCCTTCGACTCGCCCTCGCTCCGCGTTGCGGAACTCGGACTCGCTCAGGATGACAGGCTGGTGGGTTGTTACGTTATTAATCCCAAAAAGCGCGTAGGCCGAATGAGTGAACGCTCGGGGCACGCAGGCTGTTATCTCGTGACTCACTCACTTCTTGTCGGTTGTTGTATCGGTCTTTGTTTGCTGGCTCTGCTTGGGTTTGTGATGGAAGAGTTTCTTGTCGATGTCAATCCAGAACTCGTCGATCAATCCCCCCGCCGCTCCGTAAGCCAGGGAGATCGCGGAGCGGCTCATGGTAAGGCCGAAGCCCCGGTCGCTCTGAGGGTAATAAACGTTCGATAACCCGCCAGAGCTGAACGCCCCCAACACGTTGGAGAAGTTGAAGCGGCGAGTTCCTTTGTCCGTGTGTGTCACGAACTCCTGCGCTAGCGAATAAAAGATGCGATGCTTGATGGAGCCTTCTCCCAGCCGGAAATAACGGGGATCCTCTTTCAAGAGTGTGGGATAAGCAAAGTTGCTGAAGAAACCACTAGAGGTTGCGTCAGCGAACGAAGCTCCATAACGCTTACCATAGCCGGCAGCGCCCTGGCCGTAACCGGGGAACTCGTTGGTTGCTTGCCCAATTCCTGCCTGCAAGCCGGCAGCAGCGAAGGCAAAAGGATCAAAAGTGGATCTCGCAAAAAGGTGAAACTTCTGCCCTGGCGTCAGCGGCGCGGGATGCTGCCGGCTGGTAACGCTGAATTGGGGTACCACGCCCAGGATGCGCTGAGACTGCTCTTCCTTTTGCTTCTCTCTCTCCTGGTCGGCGCCGGCCGGCTGCTGTTGGGCGTTAGCGCCCGCCGGAGCCTGTTCCGCCTGTTTTTCAGGAGAAGGCTGAGGCTGCGGTGTAGGCGTTGGCTGCTGGGTGAGACCGGGTGTCGACAGGAAACAGCCAAGAACGAAGCTGCCTATCAAAATTGAAGGTGAGTTCATGCGGTGTCTGGAAGAGCAGTTCCTCCGATACAAACCTACCATTATTCCCTGGCGATCAGGACAGTTGTTGCCGAGCAGAATTGTCAGGAATTGCAAAGTTGGCTACTGGTCAAGTTGGTTGAGAATTCAACACTCATCTGGCACAGCACGGCAAGCCGCAAGCTAAGGAAGCAAAACCCTGCCGCGGATTCACGCGGATGATCGCGGATGAAAATGAAACCGGCCTTAGCGCCCTTGGTTCCCTTATCTGCGGCCATCCGCGAAAATCCGCGGTAAGGTGTTTCTTGTGCTATCGAAGAGTCGTCGTGCAACGAAAGGAATGTTGGCCATAGTCAGCCGCCTCGGCTGTGGCTGTTTTCTCGGCCATATTTCCACCCGCGAGCGCGCCGGTGCCACAACGTCCTTGACCAAACTGTACCACCATCAAAGTTACGGAACCTTGCCTGCTCCACCGCCCTCCTTGCTATACTGCGAGGCAAAAGTCTGAGCCTCAAAAACGACAGGAGAAGGAATCCTGAATGTCAAAACGCCGTTTCGTCTTGTTATCTGTGTGTTTCGCGCTGCTCTCCAGTCTTGCCGTCCCGAAGGGTGGGGCGCAATCTGCCCCTCCTGATGCGTATTCGGTCACAGAAGTGAACGCCATGATGGGGGCGCCGGTTAACCTGCAAATCTATCGCGACGGAGCGAAGGCCTTAGTTGACCAGAGTTTTTCTGGCCAGGGAAGCGCCAAGGGCAGCCATACGCGCACGCTCTACGACTTAAGCGCCAAGACCAGCCTTACCTGGGACCTGATCAACACCAATGCACCCTGCGGCGTGGCTACTTTTTCTGGCGACTGGGGCGATCCTTTCGCGACGTCCGCGGGATTGAACGCCGATCTCGCCAAGCAACACCCCACGCAGGTGGGCTCGGCGACGCTGAATGGCATCCCCACCAAGGTCCTGGAAGCCGGCACAGCTGACGGCAAAGCCAAGCTGTGGGTCGATGACAAATTCGGCCTGATCATCCGCTGGATGATGATGGGCAAAGACGGTCAACCGCAGGCCATGATTGAAGTCAAGAAGTTGGATTTGTCTAAACCTCCAGCTTCGGTGTTTACTTTCCCGCCTGCGTGTGCCGCAGCCGCCAAGGCACCGCGGTCTCCGAGCGGCGAAGAACGCGTCGCAGCGGCAACGGGTGGGAACGCCCAAGACTATTCAGATGCCACCATGCCTCCGGCTTCGAAGAATTCGTGCAGCGTGCTGTTCAAGGTGGTCCGTACCGGATCGATGGAGCCAGTCGGCAGCGGTTTCCAGGTGGCCGTGGACAAGAACGTAGACGTGGAGCATCTAGCGCACTACACGATGGGCGTGGGCACGAGTGGAAAGATCACATTCTCCGGCGGCGGGCTGCATGAAGAAACAGCGCAGATGCGCGACGGCGTCTTGCGCATTGACAACGCTCCCGCGGAGTTCGACGTGGAACTGGCCTTCGGAAAGGGCGGCTACAGTTCCGCATTGATCTACCGGCAATGCTTCGCCCCGCAGACAACCCTGCTGCTCGTCGTGAAGAATCCTGACAAGCTGTCTGACGGCACACACTGGCTCTGGGTGAAATCACACAAGCGCACGGCATCGGCAAAATGATGGCTCCCATGTGGCATCGGCGTCCTCGCCGGTGAAAATCAAAAGCCACGTAAGCTGGTTCTCCGTTACCGCCCAAACACCGGGTAGTGGCTGGCGATCGCCATGAAGAGCAACATAGGGAACGAGAGCACAAAATTCGTGCGCGAGACAATCTGAGCCAGCTGCGCAAGACGCGGTGCTTCGGCCGGCATCGGGGTTCCAGTGGCCGCATCTCGAATCCAGCCAATGAGACGTTTCTGCGCGCGCCAGATGATCCCCCAGACATTCAGCATCATGAACCAGCCCAGCCCTCCTCCGATCCCAATGGCCAGTAAGCGATTGCTCTCCCAGCCGTGAGCATTCAGCGCAAGGTAAAGCCACCCTGCGGCGGCGACCAGGACGCCCACCAGTACGCCGAATACCGGACCTTGACGTAGGACCTGAAGCGGCCCCATGAGCATCGCCATCTCGGCAATAAATGCCAGAGTCCATAAGACGAAGAAAGTTCCGATCGCATGACCGCCGCCGGTTTGCGCATTATGGGCGTCGGCAGAGACAATCATCATCCAGTACGAGATCCCCGCTAAGACAGTCACCACGGAAGACCAGCGGAACCACCACAGAGCGCGCGGCATGAGCAACGGCACAACTTTGCTTCGTGTGCCGGAGTCAATCTCTTTCAGGAACGGTGCATTCACCAGGTTGAAGAAGTAGAGCAGCCCGACCCAGGTAATGCCCGCCGCGAAGTGGACCCAACGCAAGAGAAGCTGCAATAAGGGCGTAATGTCATGCGGTAGATTGATTTGCGGCAGCTGAAACCCAGCAAGTGCGAGCATATCCATTCCTGTTCCTTTCCTGACTACACGTCTACCAAGTTCGGTGTATGGGATGGGCTTCCGTGTTGAAGACTACCTTATTCAGGTCCAGCGTTACTCGGGGCGCGAAGGTCAGGTAGAGATACTTCAGCGTCTCAGCCAGAAAGTAGCTCTCCATCCTGTCGACCTGCTTACATGTTGCGACGTTGCTCAGCGCGGCATATCCAACCTCGGTCTTCGCGCAACGCAGCAGGTCTTTGAGAAAGCGGGAAGACATTGCCTGGTATCGAGGATCCTGTGTATAGAAATAGAGATAGTAGGCCGACTCCATGATCTCCGGGCGTAGATGATAACCGTCTTCGATGATCTCTAGCTTGCCGTAATCGATTTCCTCCGGCTCAATGCCGAACGTCGTCCACACCTTGTAGCAGGACTCCTGGAAACGGCGAGCACGCTCCAGGTCGCTGGACCGGGCCAGAACAGCAGGGAAGAACGAATCGAGCGAGCCGTAGCGCCGCGCGTTGCGCTTGCCGGTATTCATGTCCACGCGCGCGTACCAGAGGCCGCCATTCATGTTGTCGGCAAGATGCTCGTTCACCGCCTTCAGGCTCGTCTTCCACATGCGCTCGCAATCAGGATCGTCAAAGAGCAGCCACGCCTTCAGCAGATACTCGTAATAGGAATCAATGCCACCGCTGATGTGGCTGGTGGTGTTGGTCCAGCGGCCGGTCTCTACGTTGATGGCCGAGCCCACCAGCCCAATCTTCGATCTGCGGTTGTACACCTGGACCAGCGCGCGCTTGGCCTTGTCGTAGTAGACAGGTTTTCCGGTGAGCTTGCTTAGTGTGCCGAATTCGATCAGCAACGTCCCGATCTCCGCCGGATTGCTTCCTGCGCCACGGGTCTTTCCTGTTTTCAGGTTCACGTACACGTAGGGCATGCCGGTGGGCGAGTTGAAGGCAGGAAGCAAGCGATTGCCCAAATCGTCCGCGAGATCGAGCAGTCGCTTGTCCCCGGTGAGCTGGTAGCTTGAGAGCAGTCCACCCAGCAAGCGGATGGTGATCTCAAAATTCTTGACCTCAATGTCTTTGTCGAAAGACAGGTTGTGGACGATGAGTTCGCGGGCTTCCTCGGCTTGTTTGGTCAGTCCCATCAAGAGCATGGTGTCGAGCGCGTCCACTGGCGTCATGTAGAGAGAGGTGCCGTACCAGTCGCGATAGCCGCGGCTCAACGGTGTGAGCTCGTCGTGTCCCCAGGCGTATCGCTTGTATCCGTCCCAGGCGTGTAGAAACTCGGCACGGACTTGCTCAGCTGTCGCGTTGATGGGCGGCGCGCTTGAGCTCTGGAGCGTTGAGTCGCGAGGCATCTCAGTTTGCGCGACGCATAGTGAGGCGGCCAGTGAGACAGCAAGAGCAGCTCCTGTATACCAACCGGGCATGCCGAGCTCCTGAAATCAGAGGTGAAAGAAGGGCTTGTTCATGATACTTGAGCAGAATTGGATAACGAATAACGTCGCTGAAAGCCAGCATATTCGACTCCACAAAGCCACGGGCCGCGGCAAGCATTAGGTCTGGAGAGAACCCTCGGCAGAGCACGATGACCGAAGGCGGGGAAGGTGTTGGCAGATTTTACGCCCAAGCCTTTTAGAATCAAATATTTAAAAAAGAAGCCATCTCTGGCCAGAGAACATCCTAGAGATATGGAGGTCAGAAGCCGAAATCGGTCGTAAGGAACACTCCAAAGACCAGAAAGGGGGCTTGTATGCGAGTGTTTAGGAATACGTTTACGTCAATGATGATGGGGGCCTTGCTGCTCGTGGCGTCAGCGCCTGCGGCATCTGCACAGAGACGACCGCTGGCGCCGATGCAAAGGCCTGCGATGCCGGCGCCAATTGTACCGCAGCCCCAGCCTCCGCCACGTCAGCGGGTTGTGATCGTTGAACCCATTCGGGTCGTCGACCCATTCTTCTACGATCCATTTTTTGCCTACCCGTATCCATATGGGTATCCGTATCCGGCCGACTACATGTCCGAACACTTCGGGTATGTCAAAATCAAAACTAACCTGAAGGATGCGAAGGTCTACGTAGACGGCGGTTTTGCGAATAGGATCGAGAAGGCGAAGAAATTTGCCCTTCGACCCGGCAACCACAACATCGAGTTGCGCGACTCTGACGGGCGCACGTTGTTCCGTGAGAAGGTTGCGGTCCTGGTGGGCAAGACCACTGAGCTTCACGTTGGCTAAAAGCCAAAAGAGGCAAGACGGCATAAGTCGCCGCACTCGGCTTCTCTGATAGGAGCCGGGTGCGGCGAATGTTTTTTTCAGCTCTCCAGTTGCGCGTCCATGGTGATTTTGGCGTTGAGCAGCTTGGAGATCGGGCAGCCTTCCTTGGCGTTCTTGGCTGCCTGCTCGAACTTCGCTTTGTCGCCTCCGGGGATCTTGACCTTAACCTGCAGATGCACGGTGGTGACAGCAAAGCCGGACTCGAGTTTTTCGAGAGTCACCGTGGCCGTGGTGTCAATGGACTGCGCGGTCATCCCGGCGTTGCCGAGTTGGGCAGAGAGGGCCATGCTGAAGCATCCCGCGTGGGCCGCGGCCACCAGCTCTTCGGGATTGGTGCCAGGCTCCGATTCAAATCGCGTGGCGAACGAATAAGGAGTGCTTTTCAGGACCCCGCTGGGTGAGGTGAGAGTGCCTTTTCCGTCTTTAAGCCCGCCGCTCCAGTGAGCGCTTGCGTTGCGTTGCATTGTTTCGAGTCTCCTTTTTATGGCGCTCATGCAATTGTAATGGTGTCCTGGTTACGTTTGTACCAGGTAGTGGGTCAGTTGCCAGTTTGGGAAAGGCACCTGTGGCACAGCCGCCTCGGGTGTGCGGTCTTTAGAATGTGCAGAATCCACCGGCGAGCGCGCCCCACCCCGCCACGCGAGGCGCGTGTCGTGGACCCCGGCTCGGGTGCCACACGATTCTCGATCAAACTGACCCATTACCTTGTACCAGACACTCTGGACATCGCGCCACAGCCGGGAGGATAATCGCTGTATCTATCAGCAACATGGGCCCCGCGGGGTGGTTGTGCCCGCACATAGAGTTTTCAGGAGAGTGATTTGAAAAGACTATTGTTGCTCATTGCGTCCTTTTGCATGTTCTTTGTCATTGCGAACGTTGCCAGCGCTCAACAATTTGACATGGCCTTCGGCTTCGGTACGGTCCAGGGGACCGCGGCGTCAGACGCCAGCCCCGGCCACGCTCCGCAGAGTATCAGCGGCGGCGGTTACCCTTCCTTCAGCGGAGATTTTCTCTTCTTCAAGAAGTATTTCGGGATTGGTGGCAATGTTGCATGGCGAGCCCATCAGAACACCGACATTTTCTTCACCCCTTACCGGCCGATCCTTTACGACTTCAACGCAGTCTGGGCGCCGCCGATAGGTAAGCACGTGCAAGCCGAGCTGCAGGCGGGAATCGGCGGCGAGAGCCTTCGCTTCTACACGCCGTTTGTCACCTGCAATTTCGCCGGCTGCACCAATTTCGTGAGCAGCAACCATTTCCTCGGACACTTTGGCGGCGGCGTTCGTCTCTACGTCACGCGCGCCATCTTTATTCGTCCGGAGGCACACCTCTATCTGGTCAACAACAACTTCGAGTTCGCCGGTCCGCGTGTGACCCGCTATGCGGTGTCGATCGGCTATTCTTTGAAGAACCAGTTTTAAGGCTGGCGTTCAAAACAAATGGGCTTCAGCCTTCTGATGGCTGAGGCCCATTTTTTTGAAGCACCGCCACGGTTGCCGGAGTAACCGCTTATCGCAACCATCCTTGACCGCTACTTCAGATTTGCCGAACAGCAGTTAGTAATTGGTCATCCAGCCAAAACCTTACCAGATCCCATACCGAATCCCCGCGTAGCCCGCCGCGCGGCGGGCGAGGGGGTGAGGGACCTGCTCCGCTGCGGTTTCGCGTAAGCCCGAAGATACGCTGGCAGGTTTATTCCGAAGTCAGCTTACTGTCCAACTCGAAACGGTTACCGTAACCAACAAGATGATCGTCTTGGCTCACGCGAGGCGGTAGCGGAGCAGGTCCCTCACCACTCCGCCGCTCCCGCTCGCGGGACCGGCTCCGGGTTCGGGATGGTGTCTTGCTGGGGTAACCGTCGAGCAAGAATAGATTCATGACTTCACGGGCTTAGGACTAGGCGGCTGTTGAAGCACGTGTCCGCGGCGATAGATCATCACCGTCCGCTCAAATTCGATCACGATCGTGCCATCCTGCTTGTAGCCGGTGGTCTTGAAACGCACGATGCCTACATTCGGCCGCGATTTCGATTCGCGCTTCTCCAGCACCTCGCTGCGCGAGTACACGGTGTCGCCTTCAAACAGCGGGTTGGGCAGACGCACTTTATCCCAGCCCAGGTTGGCCATGGCGTTCTGCGAAATGTCGATCACCGACTGCCCTGTGACCAGGGCCAGCGTGAAGGTCGAATCGACCAGCGGCTGGCCGTATTCCGTCTTGGCGGCATAGGCGCGGTCAAAATGGATGGGGTTGGTGTTCTGCGTGAGCAGGGTGAACCAGACGTTGTCGGCGGCGAGAACGGTGCGGCCTAGAGGATGCTGGTAAACGTCGCCGATTTCAAAATCTTCGAAGACGCGTCCCGGGTAGTTGATCGGCATAGTCTCTCCTAAGTGCGAACGCTCTTGATGCGCCGTCAGTACGAGCGTGGCAGTCCCAGCACGTGTTCCGCGATATAAGCCAAAATCAAGTTTGTTGAAACCGGCGCCACCTGGTAGAGCCGCGTTTCCCGGAACTTGCGTTCAATATCGTATTCTTCAGCAAAGCCAAAGCCGCCGTGCGTCTGCAAAGCCGCGTTGGCCGATTCCCATGAGGCGTCCGCAGCCAGCAGCTTGGCCATGTTGGCCTGCGCTCCGCACGGCTGGTGAGAGTCGAACAGTTGCGCCGCCCTGGCCACCATGAGGGCCGCTGCTTCCACGTTGGCATAGGCTCGGGCGAGAGGGAACTGGATCCCCTGGTTTTGTCCAATGGGCCGGCCGAAGACCACCCGTTCGCGGGCGTAGCGGCAAGCGCGGTCCAGAAACCAGCGTCCGTCACCGATGCACTCGGCTGCGATCAGGATCCGCTCGGCATTGAGGCCGTCGAGAAGGTAGCGAAAGCCCTGGCCTTCTTCGCCCACCAGGTTCTCCGCCGGGACTTCCACGTCGTCAAAGAAAACTTCCGTGGTGGCGTGATTCATCATCGTGCGGATGGGGCGAATCGTTAAACCGTGATGGGCCGCTTGCCTCAAGTCCAGAAGCAGGACCGAAAGGCCCTCGGTCCGCTTCTTCACCTCTTCGAGAGGTGTCGTGCGCGCCACCAGCAGCATGAGGTCGGAGTGTTCGGCGCGCGAAATCCAGATCTTCTGGCCTTTCACCACGTACTTGTCGCCTTGCCGCTGCGCCGACGTCTGAATGCGCGTGGTATCGGAGCCGGTGGTGGGCTCGCTCACGCCAAAGGCTTGCAAGCGAAGCTTGCCCGCAGCGATTGGGGGAAGGTACTTCTTCTTCTGGGCTTCCGATCCATGTCGCAGAAGCGTGCCCATGATGTACATTTGCGCGTGGCAGGCGGCAGCGTTGCCGCCGGAGCGGTGGATCTCCTCCAGAATGATCGCGGCTTCCGCAACTCCCAGCCCTGCTCCGCCGTATTCTTCTGGAACCAGCGTGGCCATATATCCGGCTCGGGTCAGCGCTTGCACGAACTCTTCCGGGTAGCCGCGCTTGGCGTCCAGCTCCCGCCAGTAGGAGTCCGGAAAATTCTTGCAGAGCTCGGCGACAGCGGTCTTCAGCTGTTCGTGGAGCTCGGGTTTTTCGGTAGTGGGCATGATTCCCAGCAACTAGCAGCTAGCAATTGGCAATTAGCCCAGCTAAAGCCGCTACCCGCACTCACTTGCTCTATGATTTCTGGATCAGCTTTAGCTGAGCTAGTTGCCAGCTGCTAGTTGCCAGCTGCTTACTATATCAGCCCGCACTTCTTCGCGATGGCCAGCTTGCGACGCTCGATGGGCAGGCTGGCCGCGTCAACCATCTCGTCCTTATAGACAAACGCACCGGCGCCCTGGTCGACGTTCGATTTTTCGTAAGCCTCAAGAATCTCCCTGGCGCGGCTCAATTCCTCCGGCGAAGGAGTGAACATGCGGTTGATGACGGGAACTTGATCGGGATGAATGGCCCACTTGCCGTCAAATCCCATTTGTGCCGCGGAGCGAGCGTCATGCTCGCATTGCTCCAGGTCGCGAAGCTGCAGCGTGACACCGTCAATCGCGTCAATGCCCGCGGCCCGTGCGGCGGCCACCATCTTGGCTTTGGGATAGTGATACAGCGCGAACTGCTCGCGCACGGGGTCGCGCGCGCCGATATTGCCGCCATAGTCCACGACTCCGAAGATCAGCGCCGCCAGCCGTGGAGTGGCTGTCGCGATTTGCTCGGAGTGCAGCACGCCCTTGGCGCTCTCGATGAGCGCCTCGAGGCGAATCCCTCCGATGGGCCAGCCCATGTTCTCCTCAATCTGCACAAGCAATCGGTCGGCAAAGAGAACGTCCGTAGCCTCATGTACTTTAGGAATCACCAGGACGTCAATGTTCCGGCCTGCGGCTTCCACCACATCGATGACGTCCCGATAAAAGAATTTCGTGTGTATGCCGTTAGCGCGGAATGCGCGGACTTTCCTGCCAAAATCGAGCGTCGTGAACGCTTCGATCAGTGTTTTACGTGCGGCAACTTTCTGCGACGGCGCGCAGCCGTCTTCCAGGTCGAAGATCACTTCGTCGGCCTCGCTGGCCGCGGCTTTGGCCATCATCTTGAGCGAATGCGCAGGGCAGGCCAGTTCGCTGCGGCGAACCGTGATCAGCGGTTCAGTATCGGAATGCGGCATCAGTCTGCTCTCCGGGCAGACGATTATAAATGCGAGGGCACACTCGCCGGCGGAAACCACCGCGAAGGGCGCGTCGTGAACCCGGGCTTCGCGGGATCCGGATTTCAGAAAAAAGTCTTCCCGTGCGTCTGTTTCGGTGGCCGCTCTCCTCGTCGTTTCTTATAATTAAAGTATGGCCAGAGGTTGGGAAAGCAAGTCGGTCGAATCACAGATGGAATCAGCCAAGGAGCAAACTTCGGAGGGCGGTAGGCGGGAACTTACCAACGACGAAAAAGAAGTGCAGCGTGTTCGCCAGGGCCTGTTGCTTTCGCGGACATATGTCCTCCGCCAGATAGAAGCATCGTCCAACGAGCGCTATCAGGAGGCTTTGCGGCAAGCGTTGAGTGAGATTGAGCAGAAGTTGTCCAAGCTGGACGGGCACTAACGTTAGCCTTTGCGGACCATGTGGCACCGGCGCGCCGCCGGTGAAAACCCTCCAGCAACCGAGGCTTACGATGCTGTTGAGTAAGTCTTGGCTTCTTGCTCCAAGGCCGTGAAGAAGCGGCCGGCCATCATGTTGGCTGCGCCCTGAATCATGCGCTGGCCCACGCTAGCCAGCAGTCCGCCGACGTTGATCTCACCCGAATACTGGATCGAAGTTCCCTCGCCGTCCTCGCTCAGGTTCAGTTCGCCGGCGCCTTTCACGAATCCCGGCTGGCCCTTCCCTTCGACGGCAAGTTTGTAATGCGAAGGCGCGGTGATGTCCGCGAGCGAAACCGTTGCAGTGAACACGCCTTTGATGGGCCCGACGCCTGCGGTGAGCTTAGCGCTGTATTGATTGTCTCCGCTTCTTTCCATTTGCTCACAGCCTGGGATGCACTTCTGCAAAACAGCAGGATCGGTCAACGCGGCGAAAACGCGCTCGCGGGCGGCAGCGATTTTTTGGGTGCCTTCGATTTTCAATCCAAAACCTTTAACCACAGACGACACAAAGGAGCACAACGGGAATCCGATCCAGATAAGCTCCAGTCAGATTCGGTAAAAGGCCAGATCTCCTAAAGAATTGAAACCAGCCTTCGTGTGCCTTCGTGTCCTTTGTGGTTTCAA
>DATFQZ010000056.1:0-2950 GCA_035263765.1 Candidatus Angelobacter sp.
CTGCAACAGCTCCGCCGCGCTCTCAAAGAAGAGCTGGCGCAGCTCGGAAGCGCGGTCATCGGGAAACAGGGTCACACCGTCACCTCGAGACGCTGGTATGCAGTGCCATTGTTTTCATGGATCATGCGGTATTGATCGGAAAGCCCGAACAAGCTTTCCGCATGCCCGATGAACAAATATCCCTCCGGGTTCAAGCAGCGATGAAATTTTTCAATTAACCGTTTCTGCTCGGCCTCATCGAAGTAGATCATCACGTTCCGGCAGAAAATGACGTCGTTGCGCTGCGGCAGAAATTCCGTCTTGAGATTATGAAAATCGAAATGGACCAGTTCCTTGAGCGACGCCTTGACGGCATAACCAACGGAATTCTTGTCGAAATAACGGAGCCGGTAGGCGTAATCCACGGCCTCCATCTGATTTTCGGAGTAAATGCCTTCCTGAGCCGCGCGCAGAACGGAGTAATTGATGTCGGAAGCCAGGATCTCCACCTTCCACGGCGGCGGGATCAGCGGCTTGGGCGTGGGCATATCGAACGGCAGCGGGTTACGCAGGTAGTAGTAAGCCAGCGCATCGCAAACCAGCATGGCAATGGTGTAAGCCTCTTGACCCGTGGAGCAACCGGCGCTCCACAGGCGAAGCGTCCAATCGCGGCGTTCCTGTTTGTGACGTAGCAGGTCCTCAAGGATCTTTTTCTGGAAAAGGTCCAACTGCGGCTTGTTGCGGAAGAAACTGGTTTCGTTGACCGTCAGGTTCTCGACCAATGCAGAAAGTTCCTGCTTGCCCTGATAGCTGGTGAGCAGCCGGTAATACGAGTAAAACGTTTCCAGGCCACAGATCTTCAGGCGGCGTTGCAACCGGTCTTGAAGGAAGTGGGCCCGGCGTTCATCGAAGTACATGCCGCATTCCTGGTAGACGAGAGTCTGCAGCAGTTTGTACTCAGCTTCAGTAATCTGCACTTGAATGCCTGGCGTCGCCATTGCTCCCTACTGATGTGCGTTGAATCGGCTTCGGTTACGCAGAGGCCGCGGCAGTTTGGGACGCGATCTCGCCCAGCCTGCGCAACTCGCCTTTCTGCAGGATCTTGCTCAAGTCGACCAGGATGATCAGGCGGCCCTTCAGCTTCCCAACCCCAGTCACGTAATTCAGTTCACCTTCATCGAAAACGTTGGGGGGAAGCTCGACTTCGCTTTCCGCAATCTTTAATACTTCGGAGGCCGCATCCACGATCAGACCCACCATCTTGCCCTCGACTTCCGTCACCATGATGCGGTTCTTCTTGTTGGCCGTGATTTCCTTTTCACCGAAGCGTTTGCGCAGGTCGACCACGGAGACGATCTTGCCGCGCAGGTTGATGACGCCTTCGACGTAGCCTGGCGAATCGGGTACAGCGGTGATTTCCGGCACGCGAACGATTTCATGCACCAGAGCGATGGGCACGCCAAAAGTCTCGCGCCCGATGCGAAAGCCGACGATGTGAAGTTCTTTGGCCATCCCTGCACCCCGGCTAGTTGTAGTGAGCGCCTGCCGTCGCGTAAGACGCCGCCGGTCCGCGGCCACGTTGCTCATCACCGCGGCGGCCATGACCGTTGCGACCGTCGCCGTTGGCGCTGTTTTCCAAGACAAAGCGATCCATCGACTCCAGCATGGTGCGCGACATTTTGGACATCTGCTCGGCGGACGCAGCCAGTTCGGTGGAGCCTGAGGACGACCGCTGCACCAGTTCGCGCATCTTCTCCATCGCCCGCACCACGGCTTGCGCGCCCGATGCCTGTTCTTCCACTGAGGAGTTGATCTCGTGCGTGATCTCGTTGAGCCGCGTCGTGGCCTTGGCGATCTGCGATGACCCATGGGATTGTTCATTGGTGGCCGCGCCGATCTCCTGCGCGAACTTGTAAACCTCAGCAACCACGCTGGAAATCTTCTTGAGCGCGCCGCTCAGGTCGCTGCCCAGCGAGATGCCTTCGTTCACGATGTTGGTGCTCTTCTCCATGTTGTCGACGGCTTTACGCGCTTCCTTCTGAATGTTCTGGATCAGATCGGAGATTTCGCGCGTCGACTGGGCGGATTTTTCGGCAAGCTTCCGCACCTCGTCCGCGACCACGGCGAAGCCCAAGCCATGTTCGCCGGCGCGCGCGGCCTCGATGGCGGCGTTGAGCGCCAGCAGGTTGGTTTGCTCGGCCAGGTCGTCGATGACTTCGATGATCTTGCCGATATCATCGGCGCGCTGGCCCAGCGCGGAGATGATCTCGGAAGAGGAGCCGATGGCGTTGTTGATGCGGCTCAGGCCGTCGGTGGCCTTTTCCATGGTGCTGATACCGCTGTGAACTTCGTCGCGTGAGCGCTGGGAAATATCCAGCAGAACCTTCGCGGTGTCGGCCACGCGCTGGATCGAGGCCACCATCTGGTCGATGGAGGCGGAAGTCTCGCTCACGTTCGAGGCTTGCATCTGCGTGCTCTTCACCATGTTCTGCACGTTGACGCTCATCTCGTGCATCGTGCTGGTGACTTCATCGATCGCCGACGCCGCTTGCACGTTGATCTTGGCGGAATCGTCGGAAGCGCTTGCCACCTGGTTGGAGCCGCTGGCCACCTGCGAGGCGCTATCGCGCACGTTCTTGACCAGGCTCCGCAAGCCCAGGGTCATCTCGCGGAATCCGTTGCCCAGGGTGTCACGCTGTGAACGTGGGTTGATCTCGACCGACAGATCACCGCCGGCGATCGCCTCAGCCAAGCCGGCCATCTCCCGCAGGTAGAGCACCATATTGTTGAAGGCGAGCGCCAATTCGGCGACTTCGTCTTCTCCTTTGACCTCCACCTGTTGCTCGAGATCGCCAGTGTCCGCGATCTGCCGGGCGACGCCGACAAGCTGTCCCAGCGCCCCGATGATGCTGCCCGAAGCGCTAATGGTGGTGTTGATCTTGTTCAGGCCCTCGGTGGCCTTTTCCATGGT